>CBDEVQ010000125.1:0-8815 GCA_965243605.1 Flavobacteriales bacterium | reverse complement strand
AAGTAGAACTTATTATGCATTTAAAAATAAAGGTTATTCTAAGAAAACTAAAACAAAAGAAATGTTAGGAGTAGACTGGGAGATTGTTAAAAAACACATAGAAAGACAATTTAAAGAGGGTATGTGTTGGGAGAATTATGGATATTGGCACATAGACCATATAATTCCATTGGCTTCTGCAGAAACAGAAGAAAGAATAAAACAGCTATGTCACTATAGTAATCTACAACCACTTTGGGCAGATGAGAATTTAAGTAAAGCAGATAAAATTATTAATCAACAAACAAAAATTAGAATATGAGAAGCAATGCAATACATTATGATAATGGAATGGATTACGACATTATAGACGTGTGTAATCATTACGCTTTAAACTTTAACAGAGGTAATGTTGTTAAGTATATAGCAAGAGCAGGCAAGAAAGATGATGAGCTGCAAGACCTATACAAAGCTAAAGACTACATAGAAAGAGAGATAGCTTTTGTTAGGGAACTTAGAAATAAGGAGGCTGAAGATATTAAAGAAGGAGTAGTAAGTCCTTACAATTATAATTATAAAGATAGATAAATATGCCGTTACCTAAACCAAAACCAACAGAAAAGCAGCAAGACTTTATGAATAGATGTATAGGGAATCCTACTATGAATAAGGAATACCCAAGACAAGACCAAAGGCTTGCGGTATGCTACACGCAATGGAGGGACAGATAGTCCCTCTTTTTTTATACTTATGTTTGTTTATTAACAAATAATGTTTATATTTGCGTATAACATTTAAACAAATAACAATGGAAAAAGTAATTGAAGACTTAGAGTTGATATCATATCACCTCAGAGACACGGAACAAATCTTTGTTTCAAACTGGATTGACAGATGTGTAGAAACCATTAAACAGTACAGCAATGAAAGAGTATGATATCACTTGGGAAGGGCTTGTATTTACTGTGTGCGGTATGTATGAAGCCGAAGAGAAGGAAAGCTACTTTGAGCCTTATGAGAGAGAGAGGTTTAATATCTCTGGCATATATTTAGGCGATGCTTGTGTAGACTTTATGTTGAATCAAGAGACAACAAAACAATTAGAAGAAGAAATCTTAGAAACATATTACAGATGATACAGTTATTAAATAAAGAGCTTTGGGAAGAAGAAGCGATACTAAAGAAAATGGTTGATGATAGTTTTTACTATGGTCATTTAGGTAAACACGCTTTGAGCAGCTCATCTGCGAAGAAGCTAATAGATAGCCCAAAGGCTTATCAGAAGAGTCTATATGCCTCAAGTGATTCTCAGCCATTAAGAGATGGTAGGCTTGTACACCTTGCTGTGTTGGAGCCACACAGGTTAGAAGACTTGGTTGTTATTGAAGGGACAAAAGCCCTTAAGGCTTTTAAGGAAGCTGTAGCAGAACACGGTTCAGAAAGTGTTTATACTAGGTCAGAGATGGACTCAGCTCATTGGATAGCTAAGGCTGTTAAGAGTTGTAATGAAGCTTATGATTTATTAGATGGCTGTACCTTTGAGGCACCAGCCATCAAGATGCTAAACGGTTTGCCATTCAGAGGTAAAGCAGATGCTATGAAAGGAAAGACAATTATTGACCTTAAGACTACAAGTAAGGGTGTGCCTAATTTTAAATGGAGTGCTAAGAACTTCTCCTACGATCTTCAAGCTGCTCTATACTTATCTTTGTTTGATGCTAATGAGTTTATCTTCTTAGTAGTTGACAAGGATACTAAAGACATAGGTATCTTTGAGTGTAGTGGAGACTTCATAGAGAGAGGTAGAGAGAAGGTAAGACAAGCTATGAATATTTATAAGCACTTCTATATAGATACAGACCCATTAGATTCTGTACGCAATTATGTACTTAAAGATGTACTATGAGAGATATAATTAAAACGCCTGAAGGATTAGAAGCTGTTCTTATAGGAAAAAGATATAATGGTAACTACTATTATAAAGATATAAATAAAAATATTTGGGTATACACTGAAAAAGATTTAAAAGATAATATTAAATAATATGAGAACTATAACCATCTTGCTTAGTGGATTGACATCTATAATGTCAATCTTAAAGACAGTAGAAACAAATAATGATGTAGATGCTATAGGAGATAACGGAACCTCTTATGGCATCCTACAGATACAGAGAAGCGTTTTAAGCGATGTTAATCGCATTTACGACACTAACTATAAGCACAAGGATATGTTCTCTGAGGAGGCTTCTGAGGAAGTATTTAGATTGTATATGTGTTATGGTAAAGAGATATTCCTTAGAAAGCATTGTAGGTTTCCTAATGAAGAGGAGATGGTTAGAATGTGGAATGGGGGAATCTATAAAGGATACACTTACAACCAAACTAAAATTTACTACCAAAAGTATTTAGATGTCAAAGAAAGAATTAATAGATGAGTTCTATTATATGGCTATGTATGATTTAGCTCACGAAATTACTAAGCAAGACTTAAGACAGCTTATGTTAGAGTATGAACGTAGGGAGATGTATGAGCAATGTGCTGGTATAAAGAGAGCTTTAGATACATATACATTTATAGGAGATTATTACAAAATAAGGGATGAACGAGATAAGGGAGACCTTATCCAGATAAACTTTGAGAAGGATGAAAATTGATTTAGATTTTATAATAGATACAATACAAAGTAAAACAAACTTAGACTTAAATAAGAATACAAGAGAGAGAGTTTATGTTTTAGGAAGAGCTATGTACTACAAGATTGCTAAGGAGTATACATTCCGTAGCCTTAAGGATATAGGTGCTAAGTTTGGTAAAGACCACGCAACAGTATTGCACGGCATTAAAGTGTTTGAAGGTCTTAAAATGTACGATAAAGACTTGTATAAGATATACCAAGACTTTCACAATAGATATCCTGTGGAGCTTGTTAACCAAGATGATGAGGAGGTAATAATGACGGACAGAGAGAAATCTATAGTAGATAAGTTTGCTGAGATGGTTGATTTAATCAAAGCAAAGGATGAGCAGATTAATAGACTAAACATAGAGATAGATTTAATGAAACACAATGGAGACGACAAGCGAAGTAATATACTGAAGCTTGCATCACAAGTTCCAGAGGAGCAATTGGAGGTCTTTGAGGAAAGAATATCTGCTATGGTTAAGATGATTAGGTGAGAAGAAAAAAGATAGTACACAAAATAGATGGTATGAACTATGAAGCACAGCATTGGTGCTTCAAGAATAACTACAGAATATATCCAGTAGTAGTTAAGGATGGCTTTAACATTCATATAGATGTAGGCCACAAGCATTATGAGATAAGTCAGCTTCATAAAGAAGCTGATGTACACCAAGAGATATGGAACCTATACGAAACAATATACAATAAGAAAAATGACAAAACCTAAGAGACACTCGGACAACATAAAGACAACCGATGGAAGGAAAGCAAACGGAAAGAATAAGCAAGGGATTAAAGCTGTCCAAGCAAAGAAGAAGACAATGACTCCAGCAAGGATTAACCAAGCTAAGAAGGATCAGATAGGAACATATGCACTAAAGGCAATGAAGAAAGTCTTTGGCTCTGAGGCAGAAGCTTGGGAGACATTAGCAGAGAAGGCTAAAGACTCCTTTGCACATATGAATTTACTGTTTCAATATAGATATGGTAAGCCAATGGATAAGCTACCAGACAATAAGCAAGACAAGAACAATGCACCAGTAATTAACTTCTTTGCCTCACCTCAGCAAGTAGAACAGCTTGAGGATACTATAGATATTGACTCAGAGGAAGTTGATGCAGATGACTTAAACCAAGAGTAAAAACAAAACAGCTAAGTTTCAGTTATCTTTATATGGAGAATAATATTAGACACCTTGTGTGGTATTCTAATTTATGCAGAAGCAGACAGAAATTGTGTAGGTTGAAAGGTGATGGTAATTACTATGAGAGACATCACATAAAGCCCAGATGGATGAATGGTTCTAATGATAATTCAAACTTAGTGCTTTTAACTGCAAAAGAACATTATTACGCTCATTATTTTTTGTATTTATATTATAAAGATAAACCATCTTCTGCCGCATTTCATAAAATGAATAATACTATAAACAATAAATATCGTGACCATAAAAAATATACAGAATTAAGGGAATTTCAATCAAAGCTTTTATCTGGAGATAATAATCCATCTAAAAGAAAAGAAGTGATAGAGAAAATATCTAAAGCTGTATCTGGAAGCAAGAATGGTATGTATGGAAGGACTGGTGATTCAAATCCGTTCTATGGAAAAACACACACAAAAGAATTTATTGAAAGAAAGAAAATAATGCACGGAAATCCCATAACATACAATGGTATTACTTATCCTTCCTTAAGAGATGCTGAAAGGCAAACAGGAGTCAGTAGATTTCTAATTAAAAAAGCAGTTAATGACTGAGCAAAACGAAGTAAAAATTCATAACAAATATGTCCCCCTGTTCTCAAGCGATAGTAGATACTTCGTGATTACAGGGGGACGCTGACTGAGGCTCGGGAAAGTCTTTTGGAGTAGCCGTATTTTTATTAAACTTAACCTATGAGAGAGGACATAAAGTCCTCTTCTCTCGTTATACAATGCTGTCAGCACAGACATCTATTATCCCAGAGTTTATTGAGAAGATAGAAATGATGGGAGTCTCTGACCAATTCAGAATCACTAAAGATGAGATTATAAATCTAACCACAGGAAGCTCCATAATGTTTAAGGGGATAAGAACTTCATCTGGTAACCAAACGGCTGCTCTCAAGTCCTTAAATGGTGTTACAACCTTTGTATTGGATGAGGCGGAAGAGCTTGTAGATGAGGATGTCTTTGACAAGATTGACTTCTCAGTTAGATCACAAGAGAAGCAGAACAGATGTGTTCTGATTCTTAACCCTACTACTAAGGAACATTGGATATACCAAAGGTTCTTCCAGACAAGTGGCATACCAGATGGCTTCAATGGAGTAGAAAAAGATATTACCTACATACATACTGACTACAGAGACAACAAAGCCAACCTATCTAAATCGTTCTTAGAGCAAGTATACGATATGAAGACAAGGAGGCCAGACAAATATGTCCATCAGATTCTTGGAGGATGGTTGGCCAAAGCAGAAGGGACAATCATTAAGAACTGGAGAGTAGGAGACTATGTACAGACAGAAAAGACTGTTTACTGCCAAGATTTTGGATTCTCAACAGATTTAACCACCCTTGTAAAGATATCAGTAGACAAAGAGCTAAGAAAGTTATATGTAAAGGAGATATATGGTAAACCTGGTCTAAACACCTCTGAAATAGCCTTTAAGAACAAGCAAGAGTGCGGAGCAGACTTAATTATCTGTGATAGCTCAGAGCCAAGGCTCATCAATGAGCTGAAGGCTCTTGACCTAAACATAAAGCCAACTATAAAGAAGCAAGGTAGTATTCTAAGTGGTATAGCATTACTGCAAGACTATGAAATGATAGTAGATAGGCAGAGCCACGGAGTAATGAGGGAACTTAACAACTATGTATGGCAAGAAAGAAATGAGAAGCCAATAGATAAATTCAATCACTACATTGATGCCATCAGGTACGGCTTGCAATATTTAGTGCAAGGAATAAATTCTGGTAAATATGTTGTGAGATAAAAATATAATTATATATATTTGTACCATCTTATTCCCGATAGTCCCTGATTTAGGTCAAACTTTCGGGTTTCGTTTAACAATCATTAAGGCCAGCTTTCATAGCTGGCTTTTTTGTTTGGATATTTTTTATTATATTTAAGGTATGGAAAAAAGATTATGTACTAAATGCAATGAATTTAAAGAAGGTAAAGAGTTTTATCAAAATCATAAATATTGGTGCAAACAATGTAGAAGAGATTCCAGGAAAGCTTACTATGATAGGAATAAGAAGGAAGTTAACAAAAAACATAATGAATATCTTAAAAATAGGTATAAGAATAATGTAAAACATAGACTTGCAGCTAATATAAGAAGAAGCATTTCGCATCATTTAAAGAGAAATTTGTATAGAAAGCAAGAAAAAAGCATAGATTATCTCGGATGCTCTATTGTATTTTACAAGAAATATTTGGAAGCTAAGTTCCAAGAAAATATGTCTTGGGACAATTACGGACAATGGCACATTGATCATATAATTCCACTATCTTCTGCTAAAAATCACGAAGAATTGAAGCGGTTGTTTTATTATAAAAATACTCAGCCTTTATGGGCTGAAGACAATTTAAGAAAATCAAATAAGATTTTGTGATTCTTAAACACAGTAGGGGTCTGGCATTAAGCCAGATCCTTTTTTGTTACTCTTAAACACAGTAGGGGTAAAATGGCACTCTTAAACACAGTACCCCCTTAAACACAGTAGGGGTAAGTACTGTCCCAAGCCCAGTACCTTGCAATGCCCAGTACCTTGTATAGCAATGTAGGAAAATTCCTACAAAGAAAATATAAGGTAGGGCGGAGTCTACTCTTTCGCCCTTGTTTCAGAGGCAGACCCTTATCTTATTACAAAGTAAAGATAGGGTCTTTTTTTAAGCTGGCAAAAACTTTAACATAATTTTAACATTTCTTTCTTATTTGTAATAATTATAAATAAGGGTCTAATTATAAGAAAAATTTGTTTATTTAAAAAATTATGCTTATTCGCGCGCCTGTTCTTATTATTACAAAGATCTTTATAAGCTTTTAAAAAAAACTACATTATTTTTAAAATTTTGTAGGATTATTAAATAAGTTTTTTATATTTGTAGTGTATTAATCCTTTAAACAATAATAACAAGTGAAAAATTTATTTCAATCTTTATTAACTCCTGTAGTTTTGATCCTTTGCACTTCTGTGCAATTAACTTTGTTGGAATCTACCCAGCGACAGAGCGAATCGGCCCTAATTATTTGCGGCCTTTTTTGCCTTTATACTTTTATAGACGTTTATACAAGTTTAACAACTAAAAACCAATAAAATGAGCAAAGCAATAAGCCTAATAAAAGCGCTCCCAATAAAGGAGCGCGCAAAGATAGCAGCAAGCCCAAAAGACTTTTTAATATTTAAGGAGGATGGATCCTACTTTTTTACAAACGATCTTTTAAGATACCGCGCCGAATATATGAAGCGCAAAGGGTCTTTTATAGCGATATCAGTAATTAAAAACGAATTATAAAATGAAAACAGCATATATAATAAAAACTTTAGCCGCCACCAACACAAAAGGAACCAGGGTAAAAATAACAGAAGCGGCAAGCCAAATTTCCTGGGCTATTCCTTATAACTATAAATTTAATAATTCCAAAGATGTTGCTTTGGATTATTTAGAAAAAGAAAAAGGCCGAAAAGCTGATTTTTATCACACAATAGGAAAAGAGACAATAATAGTTTTTAAATAATAACAATATGAAAAAAGTTAATTTATTAAGCCCAGGCAACACCAACACGAAAACAGCTAAAAACAGTTTAAAGACCTTTATACTATATTTAAGCCCTTATAATTATAACAGCAAAGGTATAAACCTTTGCCCAAAAGCCTCTAAAGGATGCGCGCTCGCGTGCTTATATACAGCTGGCCGCGGCGCTTTTTCTAATGTACAAAAGGCAAGGCAAAATAAAACAGAATATTATTTAAGAGATAAAAAAGGCTTTATAGCTAATTTGTCTAATCAAATAATAAAGGAATATTTGAAAGCTAAAAAAGGAGGCTATAAAATAGCCTTTAGACTAAACGGCACCACTGATATTGATTTTGTTTATTTGCTACAAAAATACGCCAATTTAGATATTAGCACCTTAAAAGATTATTCGGTTTTTTACGACTATACAAAAATATTAGGCAAAGCTAAAAAGTATTTAAATCATCCTAATTATATAGTAACCTTTAGCCGCTCCGAAAGTAATGAAGCTGAAACGAATGAAGCCATAAAATTAGGTATTAACGTGGCCGCTGTGTTTAGTAGTGACCTACCTAATAAATATAAAGGTGCTAAAGTAGTAGACGGTGACAGCTCAGACCTTGTAATGATTTACAACAAAGGTGTAATTTTAGGCCTTAAGGCCAAAGGCAAAGCCAAAAAAGATAAAAGCGGCTTTGTTATTAATACCGAACTTCCTTTTTAATTAACCTATAAAAAATACAAATATGACAATAATAAGTAAACTTAAACAGCTACCAATTAAGGACAGATATAAGATCACAAAAAGCCCAAAAGGCTTTGTGATCCTGGACAAAGAAAATAAATACATATTAACGGACGATCTGAACAGATATAAAAGTATATATATAAATGACGGCGGCTGTTTTGGCTGCATAGAAACAATAAAAAACGAGTTATAATTATGGACAAGAAAAGACAAAGAAAGCCACATAACGAGACCTTAAATACTTTATTTAAAGATATCTTAGACAGTTATACAATTAATTGGACAGATGGCACCAGCACCAGTAAAAGCCCATCAGGCAAAATAATAACCTATAAAAATAAATAAAATGAAAGGAAAAGACAAACACTATACAGTAAAGGAAATTAATACAATTAGCTATCCAGGCAAAGAGGGATTATTTTATATGGGCATAACTGCCATAAATGAAATGAACGGCAAAGAGTCCAACATATATTTGCAGTTCCCTTTTGCTGAGTTTTATGGCTGGATTAATGAAAGTAAATTAACAGAATTGAAACAGGAATATAGCCAAAAGTTTTTAGGACTTTAAACAGTCTTTAAAATACCTTAATACAGCCCCTTAATGGGGCTTTTTTTGTGCCTTATATTTAATTATCTTTTTTTGTAAAGTGTTGATAAATAAAGGT
>CBDEVQ010000124.1:0-44328 GCA_965243605.1 Flavobacteriales bacterium | reverse complement strand
CAGTCTATCTCTACCATTACAAATGGAACATTTAAGGATATTCCAATAGAGAAAGTCTCTAAATAAGTTAAATTAAACTGGACGTTTATCTCAATTTTGTTTCCTAAACATTTCGGCTGTACCCCCTGTATGCTTTTTAAAAAATCGCATAAAATAGGACTTATCCGAGAACCCCAATTCAAATGCTATTTCCGTTATGGTATTATCCGTAAATAATAGTAAACGTTTAGCTTCTAGAATTAAACGTTCGTGAATAAGATTGGTTACCGTTTTATTTAAAGCTTTTTTACTCAAACTATTTAAATGTTTGGCTGATAAATGCATTAATTCAGCATAATCATTGACCTGTTTTAATGCTCTAAAATGGGTATCAATTAAAGTTTCTAAAGTATTAATTTGTATAGATAATTGGGATGTAATATTAGAACCTTCAGGTGTTTTATGGTGTATTCTTGCCACATGAATTAATAATACATCCAGTAAAGCCCGAATCATTTTATCCGAATTGCTTTGCGGTTTTAAGTGTTCATCATTAATGTTTTCCCAAAGGTCTAATACCCTTAATTCATCTTCTTTTAAATATACAACTGGGGCCTGAGTATTGGAATGAAAAAATGGAAGGTCTGATAATTTTTGTACCCCGTTATAAAGTTGGAAAAAATCGGCATTAAACGATATTACATAGCCTAAAGCATCTTTATCAATATTTAGGGTATGGATTTGACCTGGAGAAACAAAAAACATGGTATTGGGCTTAATGTTGTAAGTTTTAAAATCTATTGAATGCTTTCCTATTCCATTTTTAACGAGCATTATATGGTAATAATCGTGCCTATGAGGCTCAACATACACATCTGTATTTGGAGTATCGCTCTCCAATATTGTGATATTAAAATGTGGCGTATTATATACGCCACTTATTCGTCTTACGGGTAATTTCTCAAACGATTTATCCCTCATAATTCGTCAAACAATAGATTTATTAATGAAAATACAAAAATTTCTATAATCTACTTCTTACGCCCTATAAAACGTAATACAGAACTTTCTCCAATATGATATAATCCTTCGCTTAGATTTACGAGTTCAATGCTTAAATCTAAGATGTCGTAATTGGCAAAATCTTTAAGAATTTCTTGTTTAGAGTACATGTGACTTGCATCTGGAGGCCCACCAACAGCTGGATTCAATTGATTTATTACTCGGTGTTCTTTACTATAGGCTTCAATTATAAAAATTCCACCTGGTTTTAAATATTGATCCAACCTTTTATGCATGGTTGTTTTAATGTCTGGTTCAAAGTGTACAAAGACATTACAAACCACGTCAAAATATTCAGATTTATAGTCTTCGTTTAAAAAACCCTTTATCTGATAGTCAATTTGGGTGTTATTTAACTTTGCTAATTCTAAAGCTTTCTTTTTACCACTTGTACTATAATCAAACGCAGAAACATCCCAACCCATTTGTGCTGCAAATACGGCATTCCTTCCTTCTCCTTCTGCCGGAAATAGTATCTTACCAGGTTTTAGGGATGGTAATTGTTCTTTTACAAAAACATTGGGTTGTTGTCCATATGCCCATTCTTCTTGATTATATCTGTTGTTCCAAAACTCCTTCATATGAAATTATTTTTTAGAGGATTAATACAACAAAATTAAACACTGTTTCCTCTCTAATAGGTATACAATACACGGGAATTAATGGACTATTTTCCCTTTTCTATATTTTGAAAAGTACAACATTATAAAGATGGATTGAATTTTCACTTATTTCAATATTACTCTGTGTTCTCTCTTAATTTTATTTTAATATTGTCTTTTATATTCAATTTATAAAACGATTAATATGTGTCAAATATCCAACGATATAAAATTATGTACATGTCAGTTATCTCAAACTGAAAATTATTGGATTATTTACAGAAAAAAGGAAGGGCAATATAAAGTTGGAGAGATTGTTTACGATACGGATACGCTAAATATTAAAGAACAAGAAATCGATAAATTACTCAATGATTTAAACCAAAATCACCCATTCGACATTCATTATGCTCCACAAGAAGAAGATAAATTAGAGATGCATTTTAGCTATAATGGGAAACGTTCATCTCATCCTTTTATTTACACCAATGGAAAATGGACTAAATATACTGGTCAAGGAGAATATGAATTAATGGATTATATGGAAGGATTACCTTGTTATACACAAGAAATGATCGGAATAATTAAATCGCCATTTACTAAAAATTAAAACGTATAAGCAAATCCAACAACTGGAGTATCGTTAACAAAACCTGAAGTTAAGTTTATCTTTTTCTTTTTGGCCGATGGTCTTGTAAACCAGTAGGCAATTGCCGTACCTATTAATGCACCTGTGAATACATCCCAACCATCATGCTTCTTTACCGTTATTCTGGTATACCCTACATAGGCAGCTAACCCATATGCCGGCAATCCCCATTTCCACCCGTATGTTCTTTGAATAAATGCAGCACTAGCAAAAGCTACCGATGTATGTCCTGATGGAAAGCTTAAATTATTTTCACCATTTGGTCTACCTTTTCTCACCGTCCACTTTAGGGCATAGGTAACTCCTAATGTTCCGGCCATTGTTTTTGTAAACTGAATGCTTTCTCCCGTACTTTGTTTGTTGAGTATAGCTGTACCTAATGTAAATATTGGCATGGCATATCGTAATGCATCACCTATACTTTTATGGGTTCTTTGTGTTTTAGACAACATTATTTGAGCATAACACTTGCTCGAATTAATGCTAAAAAATAAGACACATAAAGTACAGGTTAAGAGGTTACGTTTGATCATAGTATACAAAGGGGTAAAAAAATTATTGGTTAAGGTCAGTACCTTAACGCAAAAAAAATAGAAATCGTATAAATCCTTCAATATGTTATTATTACTTATGTATTAAGACGGTTCATTCCTTCACCCTTTCCGAATAAATTCCATCTTTTTTTTAGCTCTACATTTGTAGAATGAAATTTTTATTCTACATTTGTAGAGTAAATAAATCACTTATGATAAAATTATCTAAAACAGAAGAAAAAATCATGGGGCACCTTTGGGAAATGAAGCGTGCTTACCTCAAAGAGATTATTGAATGTTTCCCAGAACCAAAGCCAGCAACTACAACCTTAGCAACATTATTAAAGCGCATGGTTGATAAAAAGGTTATTGATTTTGAGCAACATGGAAAATCACGCTTATATTTCCCATTAGTACAAAAGAAAGCCTATTTCAAAAATACCGTTGGAGAATTGGTATCCAATTTTTTTAACAATTCACCTGTTCAATTTGCATCTTTCTTTACGAAAGAAAATGATCTATCTAAAGATGAATTAAAGGATTTACAAACACTTATTAACGAACAAATAAAAAAATTAGAATGATGATCTATCTTATTAAATCGACACTTTGTATGGTTTTATTTTGGGGTTTTTATCGTTTGGTTCTTCAAAAGGAAAACATGTTTGTTTTTAACCGTTTCTATTTATTAGCAAGCATAATAATATCATACACTGTACCTAATATATCATTTTCATCAGACTCAGCGTATAAATCTCTTCATTTAGATATTCCGTTCGAGGTTGGTCCGCAGTTAATAGCCCAAGAAACATCACAGTGGGATTATGTTCCTTATGTCTGGGGAATTTATCTGGTAGTTACTCTGTTTTTCCTATTTAGATATGGAAAAGGGCTTTGGTTAATGATTGCACTTATCGCTAAAAACAAATTGGTAAACACCACAATGACATCGCTTATATTGGTTGAAGAACCTATTCTTCCACAAACCTTTTTTAAATACATAATACTTAACCAAACATCTTATTTAAATCAGGAAATAGGTCAACCTATTATTGAGCATGAAATGGCGCATGCTAAACAATTACACTCTGTAGATATTGTTCTTATTGAGTTGCTTAAAGCTGTGTTTTGGTTTAATCCTATGGTGTATATATATAACCATTCAATACGAACCAATCATGAATTTTTAGCCGATGCTTCTGCCCTTAAAAAGGAACCACAAATAAAACGCTATCAAGAACTTTTACTAAATACATTTACCTCAACGCAAGTGTATAATCAATTTTCGAGTACAGCGAATTACAATTTAACCAAAAATAGATTTATTATGATGAGAAGAAAAACACCTCAACGTATTACTTTTCTTAAATCAGGAGGAGCTCTAACCCTTCTAACTGCTGCATTCTTTATGTTTAGCAATGCTTCCTACGCACAAGAAAACTGTGCCAACCCAGATGAAGTTAGGGAATATGCTGTATTGATTTTAGATAATTACGATCAGATGGGAAATCCTATTCGTTTGTCTAAAGAAGAAGAGAAAAGGATGGTCGTTCTTTATAACAAAATGGATGCAGAACAGCAAATTGTTATTAAATCCTTAGAGTTACCAATTCCCAAAAAGGGAAAAACAAAGGTAAGAGATGAAAATACACCTCCACCTCCACCACTATTTCCAATGGGCGCTAAATACATTATTGATGGCGAAGAAGTAAATGTTTATGAAGCCAGAATGGTTCTACCGAGTTACAAATTTTATGATATAAAATTTACAAAAGGAAAAAATGGAGCTAAAGATGAATTTCGTCTGAAAAGAAAGAACAAATAATTGTTCCACAAATAAATCGAATATACCATAGGATGTAATGATTTGGTATACTAGATTTATAATCCAACGCTGTCGTGTTGGATTTTGTGCGTTGAAAACATTTGGTTATTATTAACAGTATAAATACTCTGTGTTTTAGCCCTAAAACAATGAAATGATAAACCTTAAAAAAACCATTTCTTTAATTCTAAAACTAAAACACTAGATTATTATTTACCTGATTAAATTCAATTTAAACGGCATTATTCTTAACCGCTCTACTCATCATTACCATAAAAATTAATCCGCTCATTAATAAAATAATACACGTATTAAACCAAGTATAATTTGGCACTTTATTTTCATAAACAAATTGAGGTAGTTGTTTATAGTCCTGAGTGGTAAATTTTTCTTTATTAAATACCTTTGGAATAAAATAGGCTCTCCATGCATTAGAAAACTCAAACACTTGTTTTTTATACGTATTGTAATGCCTTTCGGATGTTCCTGCAATTGTATTTAGAGACTGTTGCATTAAAATGGCCGGAGACAAATACTTAAATGTTCGTATTAAGTTTTGCTGTTTCTGTAATTGCCTATCGTATTTTTCCAATAAAGGTGCTGTCTTTTCTTCCATTACTTTTTCGGATGCAAAATAATTATGCCAAAATCCAAAGTCTTCCTCTTCATTTCCTTGAGCCAATTCTGGATGATCTTTTAGGAAATCATCTAGGATTACATCTTGCATTTTCGCATTAATCTTTTTGGTCCAACGAATTTCATTAATCATTTTTAAACGCGATGGCGTTGGGTAGATGGTACTCCCAATTTGATTAATGGTTGCTGGTAAGATCATAACAATTAATAGCCATCCTCCTATAAGTACAAACGCATTTTTAGAAGAATCATTAATTTTTAAATTGACAAGACTAGCGAGTGTAAACCAAAACAGGATGTATCCTGCAATACTCAATAGAAAACTCATAAAATGCGAATTTCCAGAATAAACATCAGCATTAAACACAGCTATTATCGCTAATAACATTAATATTGTAATGGAGGTGAATACAATGTACCTAATAGCCATTTTTTGCATTAACCATTTTATAATAGAAATAGGCTGAGATCCCAATAGTTTTAAAGTACCTAGTTCTTTCTCTTTGGATAATATATTAAAGGTAAAAGCGATGATAAACAGGGGTAAAATATAAATGATTACAAAGGCCAAATCAAACGTACCTAATACCAACTGTACAGGGTTTATCATCTCCGAATAATCCAAGGCAAAATTATTTCCATAAGCCTTAGGACGTTTAACATGTGTATACATATCGCTTTGTCCTGTAGCTATAAATGATAGTGGTTTTGGAGTCATTATTGCCAATCTAGGATGGCGATATCCTATATTCATTGGGTCTGTTGGAAGTCGCCAATGCGGTGTATTCACATCTTCTCCATTTTCAATTTTAACCAGTGTAGCCAACATAATACTATCCTTCTGATACAAATCATCTTGCATGTTTGATATATCGTTCAGGCGTTTTGAAACGTTATTGGTCCCATTGTAGGTTGCAAAAGCAAACAGAAACCCGATTCCAATAACTAGAATGCTTAGCCAGTAACTTCGGTTTAAAAGCTTTACTTCGTATCTGAAATTATTTTTAAACATACTTTATATTTTTTTAGACGTGAAAATAAGCCCTCCAAAAGGAAGTATTAACCATAATAATAAGAACAAAATATTTTGGGTGTTCCCTTCCAAAATTTTAGATAGCATTGGTGGGACGAACTCAAACTCTGGTAATTTTTTAAAGGTGTCTGCATCCATTTTATAATCCCATTCCCCCGTTTTAGAGTTATCTTTAAAATCGTAGTTTAAAAACTTTTGTGTCTCAATTCTATATTGCTCGGCTGCATCTGTAAATTCCCAATGTAATTTATCACTTGTATTTGCGATATCCATAGATAAGAATCGTAAAGGAATAAAGGGAGAAATAAACGACAAGCGTTTATACGTCATGTTCTGTTTTTGAGCAATTACATTGAGTTCATCATAGTGTTTCTCATATGTTTTAGCCTCATGTTCTTCTCCTTTTTGCATGCGGTAAGCATCATAGTTAAAAGGCAATTGGCTTACGCTATCTACCCCATATTTTTCAAGAGTTTCTTCTTTTAATTGCTTTGCAGCTTCATTCCATGGGTTATGACCATCCAAACCATTCTTTTTATCTTCTTCTATACTTGAAATAAATTCAGATTTTGAAGGGTAAGGGTGATTTTTGTTGGCAAAATTTGTAGCTACTTTTGGGGTAATAAAACTAAACGTAATCCAAAGCACCAAACTACAAACTAAGGATATTCCTGAAGATTTACTCCACATAGAAACCAATAAAGTCATGGTAATAATAACCATATAATACAAGATGTAAAATAAGCCGAGTGTAAACAATCCGCTCCAACTAAAAAACTTGAGGTCATGAAAATTCGACAACACCAATCCTATGATTAAAAATAGGATGGTAATACATACAATAACAGGCACAAAAATGGCGAACCATTTCCCTAAAGCCAACTCTACAGGTTTTACACCCTGGCTTTTAAGTAAGGTAAAGGTTTGATGTTCTTTTTCTTTCGTATATGAGCTATACCCAATTAAAATGATGATTAATGGAAATATATACAGCAATACAAAATTAATAGAAAGCGTTCCGAAACGGGTTAAACTGGTTTGATCGCTGGCCTCACTAAACCCTGCCTCATTTCTATTATGGGCTTCAAGAAAAATGGAATTCCCCGTATATTTAGTCACTCCATAATCTAAAAGTGATAATGCAAATTGTGGTTTAAACGCATATGTACCGTAATGAGCCGCAGAATGTGGATTTTTCTCTCCCTGAGATTCCCAAATTGAGCGTTCTTTTTGCGTAGATTCTAAGTATTGTATTCGATGACGTTCATTCTGAGTGATCCCAGTAAATGTAGCCAACGCTAATAAAATGATCAATATTAAGGAGGCCACCTTAAAACGTCCATCTCTCATTAACTCTTTTAATTCCTTTAAAACAATATGTTTCATATTAATTCACATGTTTAAAGTTCATAATATCAAGATAGATAGCCTCTAATTCTTTTAAGGATAATTCCGATGATTCCGAATGACTTTCAAGTACACCTGAACGCATAATTCCAATATGAGTACTTACTTCTTTAGCTCTAAATAAATCGTGAGTTGCCATTAAAATAGCCACACCATCGTTTTTCATTCGTGTTAGTAATTCAATAAATTCATTACTCGATTTAGGATCTAACCCTGACGTAGGTTCATCTAAAAGCAATACTCTAGAATCTTTTGCAATGGCAAGGGCTATTCCTACCTTTTGTCGCATTCCTTTAGAAAAGGTTTTCACTCGTTTTTCATGAGCTTCCCCTTGAAGTCCAGCTTCATTTAAAAACAATTTCAACTTTTTATGATCAAATGTCTTCCCCGAAAGCTTTGTAAAATAATCCAAATTTTCAACGGCAGATAATGTTGGATATAACATTAAATTTTCTGGAATATAAGTAAGAATTTGTTTTGTTTCAATAGGATTTTCAACCACATCTAACCCATTCAGTAAAGCTGTTCCAGACGTAGGTGCAATAAAATTCAAGAGCATATTGATGGTTGTAGACTTTCCTGCTCCGTTTGCTCCTAAAAGACACAATATTTCACCCTTGTTAACGTGAAGATTGAGATTTTTTACGGCTGTAAAATGGCCATAGGTTTTCGTTAAATTATTTGTTTGTATCATGGTGGTTGTTTGTAATAACAAAATAACTGAGGGGTATATAGATCAATGGTATATTCTGTTATTAATTAAGATGAAATTGTTCGTTCCAGATTAAATCTTTACGTTTTATGCTATGAAATCCAAAATCTGATCCAGAGTATATTCGACCTTCTATTTTAATTTCACGCATAAACGTATGGTTTAATGCTTTTTCTAATTCCTTAATTTTATTGCTTAAATGGGACGTTATAACCGAAAGCTGATTTTTATTGATATGCCAAAGAACCAATGGGTATTTATTATCTACCTTTAGATTCCTATAAAAATCCGTCATCCTTGTTATTCCTACGTATTCCTGATTTCCTAATGCATCCAGTACTATGGGGTTGTTGTTTGATAACACAAAGAATATTTCTTTGATATTATTTTTGATTATCAATCGTTTTATTTGCCCAACTGTATTGTAATCGAATACGACTGAATCTCCTAAAGAGGTATAATAATGATTTACTCCTCTAAACTTTGAATTGATAATAGACTCTAATCCATCAGCTGGGCAAACAAAAAATAAACGGTTATGCATTAAGCGTCTTCATTTATTTGGTAAGGAAAAGAAGAATGATGTAAATCTATTTTTAATTCCCCATCAATTCGTTTGTACCCAAACGTGTATTCTACTTTAGCCTCATTTCCTTCTACATCCGTAAAATAATAGTTACCCATAGCTATGGCACGATCTTCTTCTAAAATTATATTTGAATTTTCGAATCGTACTTTCACCCAAGGTTGAATTGCAAATCCTTTATCTTCAGCACATGCTCTGTCTTCTCCTGCAATAAAATAAGATAAGGCTTGTTCCTTTACTGGTCTAAATTGTTCTACGGCACATTTGGTCGGTTTAAATAAAACTAAACCAGATTCAAATGCATATAAACGATCCAAAAATTCGCTTGTATATAGTTCGCACTCATTTCTTTCGTCTTTTAGTGCACCTATCTTCACGACACCTTCTCCCCATAATTTCTGCACCTCTAAAACGTGCTTTTCAGATATAATTACCTTTGTTTCCATAATATGTTAAAATTTAAAACTTTACACTAATCTCATATTGTCAACATAGAGTGCTTCTATAGAAAAACAATTCACACTAAAAACACTAACGCAACACAGTTGCAAAAGTATAATAATATTTATTAAATGCAACCGAGTTGCATTTAATAAATTATTTAAATAGCATACTTATCATTTTTTTTAAAACAAAGTCAATACTTTAATACAATTGGATTGATTACTTCTGTGAATTACTATACATTTGAATATGATAGATGTCATATTAAAGTACATAAAGGCCTATTTTACAAATTGGGCTATACCTCTTCTATTTAATCTTATCGTGTTATTCATATTCATTGCGGGATTTCACTACCAATACGACTGGATAATTAGTCTTGGCTTTATCGTATTCTTTGCAAATCTTGTTGGGACTTTTATTTCTGGAATTATTCAGGTAATAATTGGAAAATGGTATTTCCTTCTCCTTCAGTATGCTATTTCTGGTGTTTTATTTTTGATAACTATCGCTTTCTTTGCATTGGCGATGCCTGATTTTTATGGAGTTCATAAAACAATTCCAATTGGAGTACATTTTAATAATCCTTTAAATCAGAATCAAGACCCTTATCCATATCAATTTGACCAATATGATTTGATCGTTCAAAATCATTACCAACCTGGATTATATTTGTATTATACGGATTATTCACCCAAGGAAAATGGTCATTTTTATATAAAAGCCTATGAGTTTACAGAAAACGACTGGCTATCTGGTGAATCCATTAAGAAAGAATCAATGGTTGATTTCAACCTTAAGAGCAATTCTATTTTAAAAGGGAATTTTACAATTTATGAAGGTTCTTGGGGAGACAAATATGGAAGTCGTATAGAGCTTTGGTTTAAACCAACTCATGGTGATGATTATAAGGTAACCGAAAGAAATTATATGGTTGAAGGTTGGATGAGGTAAACTATGGTTTTGTTCGTAAAGTGAATTTATTTAATCAACTTACATATTGCATTACTTATGACCATCCTTGATGGAGTGTTTTGAGAAAACTCTATAGAATCATTAGAATAATGTCCCTCAACACCAACAACTACACCTGTGGCTGAAACCTTTTTGTTGAGATATTTAGACTTCCAATAACTCATCCCATCAATATAATAAACATCACTTCTATCCGTCTCTATAACGGCTCCAAGTTTTGCGTTTTTCGCCACTCCTACAATAGTCTCTAAAGCATGACCTTCCTTTTTATTGGTTTGTATTTTCATACAACCACTTAATGTTATTAAAGAACAAACAATACTAAGGCGATAAATATTCATATTAATTTACTTTAAATTATACGATATATCTATAACGGTTAAAATGGGGTAATAGTTTGGGAAATCATAAAATGTTTCTATTTACATCGTTTAAAGGTTTTTAAGGTGAAATTTACACCTCTAGTCAATACGATTTTATTTCATCATTTATATGCTAGATAATCCAAACCATTTTCACCTGTTTTGTAATTTAGATTCTTAACATAGCTTTTTAGAATATTTAAATCATTCTCCTTAGGATCATAAAAAACACTCATAGATTTATTTTCCACGTTAATCTTATGAATTATTTCTTGATTATCATCACTAATTTCAAGTGTATCATTCACCCAAGTAATATTAGAAAAATAACGATGAATTAGAAAAGGATTTAAATGTATTTTATTAATTGGGATCTCCAAATTATTCCATCGTCCACTTTTTAATTTATCCTGAATAATAACAAAAAGACTTATATATTCTTCTTTTATTTGAATATATAGTTCCGCCCTCTTCAATCTATTATCTTTATAAACATATTTAGAGCTTTTAATTGGAGCAATGAATTTTTCTTCTAATGATTTCTGATAGGCTAAATTTAAAGAATCGTCACTCCATCCTTTAACATCGAAAATCATGCTCAACCCTCTAAATATATACTCTCCTAATATGAATGTAAATGCGTTTGATTCGAATTCAATAAACTCAACAGATATCCTAATAGATGGAATATTGCTATCTACATGCAATAATTCTATTTCCTTGTTAGTATCATTTACGAATTTGACGTTTATTCTTTGAATTCCTTTGAATATTTTGCGATCCAAATTTTTCAAAAAGCTTTGCGAAACATGCAATCCTTTTGAATTTAAACCTTGTCTATTTTGGAAATCTAATCCTATTAATTTTAACATACTTACTTAATTTCATAACGGATATTTGACAATGCAATTTGGTCAATTCTTATTAAAAACACATCATCTCCAATTCTATCCGTAGATGATTAAATCAATTCACCAACTAAATCGATAAATGATAGTTTCATATTTACAAAGTATACAAAGATTAGGGGTTTCTATTTTCTAATCATCAATTACCATTTAATCTTCTTATCTACATTCAATTCTGAAAGTTTAATTTGAAATTCACGCTTATTATAAGGTCCGAAAATGATATCTAATTTAGAATAATCTTGACAATTATTACAAATCGGAACGATATAGAATTCTTTAATAAATTCATTAGCTACAGCTCTTCTATTGGATGTATTTTTCCATAAAAAAATATAATTATCATCAAAATCTGCTGACTTAATACCATACGACGAATGCATCTTCCTTTTCAAGGTAATAACTTAAATTAATGGCATGTGAACTCTCTACCATTGAAACTAAATAATAATTCCCTGTAACATGTTCTTTTGTGAAGAAAGTGCATGCCGTAAATAGTATGGAGACAATTATGGTTAAAAATAGCTTTTTCATGCTTTCATACCCTTTTCTAAATTAGACTTAGTTATTATTGAACGCTCAGAAGGTGGTGGTTTAATAACCTTTTCATCGTCATAATAAAAATCGGAAAACATTAATATCAAACATCTATTCTGCTCTGTATTCCTATTATGACGCTTCATATTGTCTATTAAAACATCAACTGCCAAAAAATAATTCTCCCATACTTTACATCGATTCAATCCCTTATAATTAAAATTCACCTCAACATTCCTATGGATTGGATTTTCCAATATATGATCTTTAAATTCTGAAATATTAACAATTCTACCATCAAAAACAAAGGCCGTATCATTAACATAAATTGAAAGAACATTATGTAAGTAAGAAAAATTAGTATTCTTTATTTCCCTTTGCTTAAACTGTAGAACATCGTCATTAATACCATAAATTACATATTCAACATAAGAATTAGAATCTTCCAAAAATGTCTCTAAATCAGAAAAAGAAGAACAATTTCGTTCTATAGAATCGTTAACTAGTCGATTTATTATTTGACTGTCCTCAGTAATAACATTATTATCACATGAAACAGAAAACATAAATAATACGACAATGCTAAAACTATTTAAAAATATACTTACGAAGTTCATCATTATACTAATAAAAAACTAATTTTTGCTTAAACATAATCCATTCAAATTAAACACTTGGCTAAATGTATTTGGCTGCATCGGATTATATTCACATAACCCTTCTCCATTGCCTAAAGGTTCACAAAATCCCATCCCTTTATAAATTGTTGAATATAAAATCCTCGTTTTAGGATTCCTAAAATCACGAATATCTAACTGGTATGAATTTCCAACCACCAATAAGGAACACTCATTTGTTTTACTCGATAATACTTTTTTTGATTTAATTCTAAAATGAAATTCATCCCTTAAAGCATGAATAATATATTCCTCATCAAATACCTCTATAGAATCTATAATGTAAACACTTATCGTATCTTCTACTACATATCCATTATTGATGGATAAAGTATCACGTATTTTATCTTGAGCTTTTAAGTTAGCCAAGCATAAAAACAGAAAGATTAACATTAAAAATTTATACATAAATAATTATGCTTTTTATTAATTATTCCTTTTTATTAAGCTGTCACTTCTATACTATTAAAAAGTATTGTTAACCTTATAATAGTATATAACTTCCAATTCCATATACCTACAACAATTGAAATTTCAATGACTTAAATGATTATTTGAAATCACCAATGAATTTAACTCATTAAGTATCTTTTCCAAATTAGTTTTCTTAGACAAATCCCAATACCACCATTTAGTGGAGTTATTCTTCTCTAATTCATATCGTCTAGTGTAACCTATTTGAAATAGATATATGAGTAATATGAACGATTTATTTAATTCACTTTTAGGCAGCTTCGAAATGCGTTCTAAATGATGTGTTAAAATTCCTTTTCTTAATAAAACACATGGTGTTAAAGTTGGTTTTAAATTACTGTTTTCAATAGCTAATTCAATATCATTAGTTAACGGTTTAGATTGTACTATCATCCCAATTAACTCAATTAAAAACAAACGTTTATATTCGTCTTCTAACACCTTAAATTGTTCAAGTAATTCATCCTCTTTAATAAGTTTTTGACCAAACTTATTAATCAAAACTTGTTGTTCTATAGTCATAGATTAAGTGTTATAATGCTTGTATTGATTTAACCTAATATTTGTTCTGTATATGATCTATAAAGTTACAATACTAGATTTAATTTACAAGTTTCATGACCTACTATCTTATGTTAAGGATAGAAATAACAACCTACTTTCCGCTTTAATGCTTCTATAAATAGACTTGTCTATTTACTTATTAATAAAAGATAATTATTATCGTTAGAATTTGTTGTTAATCCTTCTAATAACGTATTGCTCAAGGTTCACAATATCAAATACGTTTACTCCATTGACGATCTCTTAAAACCAAAAACAAAACGTATTTCTCTATAAAGTATACAAACCTCAAGAATTTGTATAAAATATGAATCATCTTTAGCAACTACATTTGTATTCATGAATACAACGTTTAACAAAACAACTTCGAGATGAATACAAAATGGAACACAACGAACATCCCTTCACAGAATGGGAAAACCTTTTTAATTACAGGGGCCAATAGTGGTCTTGGGTTAGGAACAACCAAAGCTTTAGTAAAAAAAGGAGCTTTGGTTATTATGGCCGTCCGAAATCTAGACAAAGGAAAAGCCGCTGTGAATGAGATATTGCGAGAAATGCCTAATGCTAAATTAGATCTATTACAAATCGATTTATCAGATTTAAATTCTATAAAGCAATTTACAAAAGTGTTTAAAAGCAAATACGATAAACTGGATGTCCTTATTAACAATGCTGGTGTCATGATGCCCGTTCAGCGTTTTGAAACTAAACAAGGTTTTGAAGGACAATTTGGTACAAATCATTTGGGTCATTTTGTTTTAACGGCCGAATTATTTGAGTTGATTGACAAAACACCACATTCAAGAATTGTAACCTTAAGTAGTCTCGTTGCTAAAATGAAAGGAGGAGATTTATATTGGAACGATTTACAGTTTGATAAAAGTTACCATAAAATGAATTCCTATGCTCAAAGCAAACTCGCCAATATGATGTTTGGTTTAGAACTGGATAAGAAATTAAAAGAAACAGGAAGCAGCACAATCTCCGTTCTTGCCCACCCCGGTTTTACGGCAACTAACTTACAACAACACATGGGCCTTCAAGGTCGAATAATGAATGCATTAATGGCTCAAAAAATTGACATGGGAATTCTACCAAGTTTAAGAGCTGCAACAGATCCAAATGTAAACGGAGGTGAATACTACGGACCAGCTAAAATGAATAATTGGAGAGGTTTTCCTGTGATTAACACACCAGCTGAAAAAGCCTTAAATTTGAATGACCGTCAAAAGCTTTGGATGATTTCGGAACAGCTAACAAACACTAAATTTCAGATGCAATAATATGAGTTCATTTTTCACCATAAAATCAATATCACAATTGCATGACGTATTTGGGTACAAAAAACCAAGACACCCTTTAATTACTGTTATTGACTTATCTGATGTTGAAATCTCAAAGGCGTTCCTTCATAAAAAAATAGGAACCCCTTTTTATAATATTACGCTTAAGACCAAGACATCTCAACTATTCAAATACGGAAGAGATTATTTCGATTTTACAGAAGGTTTTCTATTTGGCATTTCACCTCATCAAATTATTGAAGTAGATGAAACTTCAAAAAAAGGAGATATTGAAGGTTGGGCTCTTTATTTTCACCCCGATTTGATTCGTGGATACACCTTGATGGATAAAATTTCGGACTATGGATTTTTCGCATATGAAACAAAAGAGGCCTTACACCTATCAGATAGTGAAAAGGAAACCCTAGATCATATTGTTGGTAAAATAACCGAAGAATACGAATCTAATATCGATGAGTTTAGTCAAGATGTTCTCGTTTCTAATGTAGAGCTATTATTCAATTATATAAAGCGTTTCTATAGCCGACAGTTTCTAACCAGAAAAGCCCAAAACACAACCGTTTTGAGTCAATTTCAACATATATTAAAAACCTATTTTAATTCAGAAGACCATAAGATAAGTGGCCTACCAAAAGTGCATTTCTTTGCTGATAAATTAAACCTTTCGGATAGTTATTTAAGTGATTTATTGAAAAAAGAAACTGGAAAAAACACCCAAGAACACATCCATTATTTTGTAATTGAAAAAGCAAAAAACAAACTCATAAATTCTAATCATACTGTATCTGAAATTGCCTATGAATTAGGATTTGAATACCCACAATATTTTAGTCGATTATTTAAAAACAAAACTGGACAAACCCCTTTAGAATATCGAAATCGAATGAATTAAAACCACAACCGAATCTAACTCAAGCATAGAACCCAAATGCTAGCGAACACTCATAACATTCTCCTCCGTTGGAGGAGTGGTTCCGTGAAAACGGAATCGAGGTGGGACACGCACAGCAAATCAACTATAAGCAGGATTACAGATCCATGACGTTTTGGTCTAACCCAAGCATAAAATCCAAACACCATACGAACACTCATAAAATTCTCCTCCATTGGAGGAGTGGTTCCGCGAAGGCGGAATCGAGGTGGGACACGCACAGCAAATCAACTATAAGCAGGATTGCAGATCCAAATAATTCGGTCTAACCCAAGCATAGAATCCAAACATGCTAGCAAACACTCATAACATTCTCCTCCGTTGGAGGAGTGGTTCCGTGAAAACGGAATCGAGGTGGGACACGCACAGCAAATCAACTATAAGCAGGATTGCAGATCCAAATAATTCGGTCTAACCCAAGCATAGAATCCAGATGCTAGCGCATCCATGTCTTTTTTATTTTATAAAACATCTTCAAACTTCGTTTAGATGTTTTATAAAATAAAAAATCCAGTACACATTGTGTACTGGATTCTTTTTGTGACCTCGGCAGGATTCAAACCTGCAACCGCCTGAGCCGTAATCAGGTATTCTATTCAGTTGAACTACGAGGCCTTATTAATGTGGTGCAAATATAGGTCACTTTAGGTTAATGAACAATAGTTTTATTAATAAAAATATAGGTTATTTTTTAATCATTTATTAGTCAATAAGATAATTAACGAGGTATTATTCAATTTGGTTTAAGAATTCTAATTATTACAGCTTAAACTCCAAATATTGAAAAATAACCTTGAGAATCAACCTGTATTATCTTCGTCCAAAAACCTATATCTAAAACCGAACAAAAGGGGATTTTTATTTACCTTTGTTCGATTAAAATTCACTCTTGAAAAAGCATATATTACATACATCTGTTGAGTTTCTGAAAGGTATTGGAGGTAAACGTGCTCAGTTTTTAGCTGAAGGCTTTGGCGTACGCACATTTAAGGATTTCCTTGAGCTTTATCCAACAAAATATATCGACCGAACGCAATACCATAAGGTAAATCAATTTGTTAACGATGGTTCTGATGTACAGATTATCGGTAAAATAAAAAGTGTTTCTACCGTGGGTCAAGGTCGTGGTAAGCGCCTCGTTGCAAAATTTGCTGATGAACAAGGTTCGATGGACCTCGTTTGGTTTCAAGGTGTTAATTTTATTCAAAAATCCTTAACCATAGGAAAAGAGTTTATTGTTTTTGGAAAACCTGTACAATTTGGTGGAAAATGGCAGATTACCCATCCACAAATGGACGAAAACAAAAAGGATAAACAACAACAAAGAGCTGGTTTGCAAGCCATTTATGCGAGCACAGATAAATTAAAACGATCTGGGTTTAGTAGTCGTAAACATAGCGAATCTGTTTATGCTTTAATCGAACAAATCCACCCTTATTTAAATGAAAACTTACCACCTTATCTTATTCGAGAGATGTCTCTTATGAGTAAAAAATCGGCACTTTTTCATATACATCACCCCAAAAGTCATCAACATCTAAAGGAAGCCAAGCGCCGCTTGATATTTGAAGAATTCTATTTTCAGCAATTGGCTTTTATCTTAAAGAACAAGGCAACAAAAGAAAAAAACAAATCGTACGTTTTTGGCGAGGTAGGAATCCATTTTAAAACCTTTTTTAATGAAACCCTCCCCTTTGAATTAACTGGTGCTCAAAAACGAGTTTTAAAAGAAATTCATGGCGATGTTAAATCTGGGAAACAGATGAATAGAATGGTACAGGGTGATGTTGGTTCTGGAAAAACTATTGTAGCGTTAATGGCCATGCTTCTTGGAATAGACAATGGCTATCAGGCTAGTTTAATGGCTCCTACCGAAATTCTGGCCCAACAACACTATGAGTCGGTTTCGGATATGTTAAAAGATTCGCCAGTTCGTGTAGAAATACTCACGGGATCTACAAAGACTAAAAAACGTCGAGAAATAGACGAAGGACTTAGAAATGGTGATATTCATATATTAATTGGTACCCATGCTTTATTAGAAGACAAGGTTGTCTTTAAAAATCTTGGGATTTCTATTATTGATGAACAACATCGTTTTGGTGTGGCTCAGCGTGCTAAAATGTGGACCAAGAACACCAAGCCTCCTCATATTTTAATTATGACGGCAACCCCTATTCCACGTACATTGGCTTTAAGTTCTTATGGAGATTTGGATTTGTCGGTTATTGATGAATTGCCACCAGGAAGAAAGCCTATTGTTACCAAGCATTATTTCGATTCGAAACGTTTGCAGGTTATAAATTTTATGAGGGCCGAAATTAATAAGGGTCGACAAATTTATATTGTGTATCCACTTATTGAAGAATCCGCAACCTTAGATTTAAGTAATCTGCAAAAAGGATTTGAAGCTATCATACGAGATTTCCCAGCACCTACATACAATGTGAGTATTGTACATGGGAAAATGAAACCTGGAGAAAAGGATGCACAAATGCGTGAATTTTCTGAAGGTAAAACACATATTATGGTAGCTACCACGGTTATTGAAGTTGGTGTTAATGTCCCTAATGCTTCGGTCATGATTATTGAAAGTGCAGAGCGATTCGGATTATCTCAACTTCACCAATTGCGTGGGCGTGTAGGTCGTGGAGGCGAACAGAGTTACTGTGTTTTAATGACTAAATTTAAACTGAGTAAAGATTCTAAGTTTAGAATGGAAACCATGGTTAGAACCAATGATGGTTTCGAAATATCAGAGGCGGATTTAAAGTTAAGAGGACCTGGAGATGTTATGGGTACTCGACAAAGTGGTATGATGGATTTTAAGATTGCAAGTCTTGTACATAACAGAGAAGAGCTTATTGAAGCACGTGAAAAAGCACAAGAAACCATTGCTAAAGATCCTAAACTTAACCTAGCAATTCATAAAGGGACGAGAGACTTTTTAGTAAGTTCGTATAAAAAACTAGTGGGCTGGAGTCATATTTCTTAATCTAATACAATTAACTTTCGCTCTTTTGTATCGTATTGAATAAGGTATAAATTATCATCTTTTTTTCGGTAAAGCTTTTCGAAATATTCGTAATTTAAATTTTGTCTCGCTAATCTAATGTGGTGATAATCCCCTTCAATAGTTGATCTACTAGTGAAATTAGTTTCTTTTGAAATATCCATCTCCCACTCTACATACCCATAATACAATTCGAAAAGTCGATCAATATTTCGTCCGATATTTATTTTATAAACATGCTTGTCTTTATAAACACGTAATGCCAATGGCCCTTTCTTAAGATTCTCAATCACCTCTTTTTTATCCCATACTTCTTCTTTTTTATAATCAGAAGAAATATAAGATTCTAACATCTCATTTAAATTAAACGATTGATCAAAGGTTTTTACTCCCGTTTTAAGATCAAATGTCTGGAGTGTTAATACAGATTCATATTCAGCTATTCGAAAAAACTTATGATCTATTATCGTTGAACGTAAACTTGTATTTTTAGTAACATTTTTAAATATTAACAAATTCTTTTTCTCGTACTCAAAATCAATAGGAAAATGATAAACTTGATGCACTTTTGATTCCAAATTAATATGAATCACTGTATTGGTATTCGAAATAATATAGAGGTCTTTATTTTGATGGATGATATAATCCTCTTTATCCGAAAACACAAAATCAGGTACTAAATCAGCATTTATCGGTCTTAAGGGGTCATGACTTATACAATTGTATAAATTATCTCTTAAATAATGAGGGAAATCTGCATTATTAAACTCAAAAACAGTCTTTTGAAATGGTTCTTGACCTGAAAATCCGTAAATAGATAATTTAGACGATTGTTCAAATAACGTTAAGATATACAACGTTTCCCCAATACTAAATGAATTCAGAATACGCTCTCTTTTTTCAAAATTCAGGCGACGTTCTTGCACAAATCCATTCCCAGTCTCGGTATCGAAAACCTGAGTCAATAACATTTGGGTATTTGCATTATAGAAGTAGGTATAAAATTGCCCATCTTTCTCTGTAAAACCATTTATTTTTTTAAACCTCAAATTTGGGTTTTCCAAACGAATCTCACTAATCTCTTGAAAAGTTGAATCTAATACTAATAAAGTGTTATCTGAATTGGCTGATAATAAAATAGCCATTCTATTATCCTCTTGATTTCCTGTTACTTTTATTGCATTAATTCTCTGGCTTCCTTTATTATTACGAAATGTATTTTCATAAACAATATTTTGTGCATCAACCGCAAAAAGTCCAAGAATAAAACAAATAAATAATTGATATACTTTTAACACAAAAACAAATTAATATGTTCCTAATTGAATCATTTACAACCCATGTTTTGGATGAAAATTTTCATCCAAAATTATACAATCTCAAACGGTTTCTATTCTTAAAATCGACGAATCTTATAAAATGAACGGTAAGTATTTCCATATTAGTGAACCGCTTTATATATTAAAGTTTATATAAACATAAATCACTTAATAACGGATTGTAAATAAGAAAATGTAAATCTCCAGATCTTCTAAACACACCATTTAATCTTGGTTGGTATATTGGTGCCTGAATAGAATCCATAAACATTGTAAAGTCATTCAATGCTTCCTCCTTAACTTTTGGTGCCACAGGTAACAATCCTTTGGTTTGATCGAAAGTAAATTCTAAATATCTCGATTGAACCCCCTCTTTACTATACAAAGGACTTAACATATATGAATTAGGTTCATCTCCTTTATAGTCGCTAAATGCTCCAACAAATTTGGTGATAAATCCTAAACGCTCATTTTTTTCACTTGCTTCTTGATTAAAGCTCTGGTCAAATATATCCCAAAATTCATTGGTAGCAACTTTTCCTAAATGTATGTTATAGGCTTCTCCAGATTTAACGACTCTAAACCCAAATTGACCAGTATGTAAGGCTTTAAACAGAAGATCTTCTTTCGTTTTAAAATCTATATCTCTCCTAAACGGAGTATCGTAAATGGTTAAAGCCTTAATTTCATTATTATCGATAATCTCATTTAACAATTCTTCTCCAGAGTCTATATTATAAACCTGTAATCTTATCACATCTTTTACAACACTAACTCTAAAAAACAAATCATCGTAAATCGTTGATTTAGATTTAGTTTTTTTTATGATGTTTTTTAAAATACCCTTTTTATAAGACTCATTGGCTTCTGTATAATTAATCGGAAAATCAATAATTTTTGTTTCAAAGGTTTCCAAGTCTATTTTCACCACTTTATGCGTATTTACAACCATATAAAATGATGTATTCTGCTGAAGAAAATAATCGTTTAATTGGTCGGCATATAAAGGATTTAATAAATCTATAGATTTATATTTCCCATTATTGTAAGCCACACAATTGTATAGATTATCTCTTAAAAAGTGTGGAAAATCGGCATTATTTAACTCAATTTTTTTCTTTTCTAAGAATGTCGAATTCTTATAAATATGAAAACTAACATCAGATGTTTCTTTTTGTAAAATCACAAAATAAAACAAGTTGTTATAGTGAAATTGGGTGATAATTTTTTCGCCTCTTTTCAATTTTAGGTACATAGTTTCAGTATTTGATGTCCCTGTACCTAAATTAAAAGAGGTAGTACCAACCATAAAATTTCCTTTATCTATAAAATAAGAGGTGTATATATTATCGGCATACATGGCCCCTATAAACTCTGGAATTCTAAGTTTTGGATTCCTTCCTCTTATAACTTTCTTTTCTTTTCCATTTTCATCCAGAATTAACAAATCCATAGACTTAAATAATATATCTTCCATAAATATGGCCGTTTCCTTATTTATTGAATTATAAAAAGGGAACATATCTGAATAGTCTGAACGTAGACTCTCTGAACGTATGTCGGACTTATACAATAAGTTTTGAGCATGTAAATCCCAAAACCAACCTGTTAATATAACCGTTAAAAGAAAGTATTTAAAAGAGGTAGAATTCATATTATTTTTTAGGTATCCAAGGTGTTTCTACAGCATTAAAAACTTGTGTCCATTTTCTAGATAATGCAAAAAGGTAATCCGATAATCGATTTAAGTACTTAAGTACCAAATCATCAACATCTACTTCTCGAGATAATGTTACGGTATTTCGTTCGGCTCTTCGACAAATGCATCTTGCTATATGGCAAAAGGAAACAGAAGGATGTCCTCCTGGTAATACGAACGTTCGTATCGGCTCTAACGCATCCGAAATACGATCAATACTTAACTCAAGGAGCTCAATATCCGATTCGTAAATTGGTGGTACTTTTCGTTTACCTCGTTCATCAAAAGTTGCAAGGTGTGCTCCTAATGTAAAAAGTCGGTCCTGAATTTCTATTAAAACTTGGTGTTCTAATTCATCCGTAGGGTTTTGATCTCTCAATAACCCAATATATGAGTTTAATTCATCTACAGTTCCGTAGGCTTGTATTCTTAAGTCGTCTTTAGGGACACGTGCACCACCTATTAAAGCAGTTGTTCCTTTGTCTCCTGTTTTAGTATATATTTTCATTCTCCGGTTCTATTGGTATTTAAGGTATCTGTCTCTAACAATCCATCCCTTAATCTAATAACACGTTTAGTATAAGCAGCAATATCATCTTCATGGGTTACAATAATTACTGTATTCCCCGCCTCATTAATGATTTTAAAAAGCTTCATGATTTCTTCAGACGTTTTAGAATCTAAATTCCCAGTTGGTTCATCGGCCAAAATGATAGATGGGTTATTTATTAGTGCTCTGGCTACAGCTACACGTTGTCTTTGCCCTCCCGATAGTTGGTTTGGTAAATGATCCATTCGGTCTCCCAATCCAACTTTTTCTAAAACTTCGGCAGCTCTTTGTTTACGTTCCTTTTTAGATATACCTGCATAAACCAATGGTAATGCAACATTATCTAAAGCTGTTAAACGGGGTAATAAATTAAATGTTTGAAATACAAATCCTATTTCTACATTTCTAATTTTTGCAAGTTCAGCATCTTTAAGCTTACTTACATCTTTACCCGTAAAAAAATAATTCCCTTCCGAAGGGCTATCTAAACAGCCTAATACATTCATTAATGTAGATTTACCACTACCAGATGGCCCCATTAATGCAACATATTCTTCTTTATAAACAGAAAGGTCTATCCCTTTTAAAACCTCAAGTTTTTGCTTTCCTAAATAGAAATTTTTACGAATGTTATTAATTTCTATTACTGGTGTTTTATCTTTTATTCCATCCATTTTAACAAGGTTCTAAACGATACAAAATGTCCTTCAAATTTATTATGATGATCTTTTTGTAAAGCTGCTGAATCTTCACTAATATACGATTCTAATACCGAATGATTTTCACATACATATTGTATAGAATATGTTGTTCCTTCAGGATCATCACCTAAAACTTTACAAAATCTATGCTCTAAAAATTTACCTGTTTTCATAACATCGGGAATATGAACATCCTTCATCCATGAAACCCATTCATCATGTTTTGTATCGCTAATATTTATGGTAACATTATATATTACTTTCATAGTATGTTTTTTAGTTTTCTGAAATTAACTCTTGCCTGAGAAGTCCAATAGCTTGATGGGTATTCGGTCAGTAATTTTTGATAAGTCTCTAACGCTTTTTCAGAATTGTTTAGATCTTTATCGTATAATTTAGCCAAATTAAATAAAGCATTATCAACTAATATATCAGGGTAATCGCTAATTATTTTCTGTAAGTATTCTTCTTCTTTCGAGTAATTTCCAACGGTATGCTCAATTTTAGACAATAAAAAATAAGCATCATCATTTAGCAAGTCATTTGTAGATAACTTAAGGAGTGTTTTTAAGGTTTCTTTAGCCTTAGAATATCTCTGTTGAAATACGTATAAATCGGCTCTTGCATACATTTCTAATGCAAAGGTATTACTATCTAAATTTAAACTTTCTTGAATAACCAATGATAAGTACATGGCATTGTTCGCAATAAGTTTAGAAGTCGATTGTTTCAACACATCTAATTGATCTTTAGACCACTCGAAGTCACCTTGATAAAATGAAACCTTAGCTTTTCTATAACGTGCTTCGTGCCCTAATGTTCCATGTTCAAAATCCTTATCAATTTGAGTATAGTACAACAAGGCATCCCATAATCTACTATTAGAAAGTAATAAATCTGCTAAATATAGCTTACATTCTGCTGTTTCTTTAGGCAGTCCTTTAAAAATGATGGCATGTTCTAATATTCTTATAGCCTCTAAATCGTCTTCTAAATATATAGATGTAAATTCTGCAAATTTCTTTTGGACTAATATATTAGACGTGTGTGCCGTGTATTTACTAAAGTATTCTGCAAAAGCTAATTTTAAGTTTTCTATAGATTCTGTTTTCTCCGTTTTTAATACTAACGCTTGCAAATCATAAGAAAGCTTAACTTCTAAAGCATTTAAATAGTGCGGGTGTTCTTCTCCGTATTTTAATAGCAACTCTAATACGTCTGATGCCAATTCATATTTACCATTAGATTGACAAATTCTAGAGAAATTAATATAACGAAGTCCTTGAAGCTTAAAACGTTTATTTATGGCAATTTCTTGCTTTAATGCACGTTCAAAATCTCCTTTTTGTAAGTATATCCAAATTAATAATTCATCTAATGCTAATACTGGTTCATCTGTGTTTTGAAGCTTTTTTATTAATTGATTTTTAAGGATTTTCATTTTATCCTTATCCTCTCCAAAAGTACGAAGCATTAAGGCCTTAATTTGATTGACACGCTTTGGGTATTTTTGTATTTCAGTTAAATAGACATCAATCATTTCTTCGTCTCTGTTAAGACGACCATAATATTCAGCTATTTTAAATTTATACGATAAATTGGGTTGAAGTTTGTCGGCTTGTAAATATAAATCTAAGGCATCATTTAATCGGTTATACTTTTCAAATAATTTAGCAATTTGGTTTATATAACTTCTATTTTTAGTAGCCAAGGCTTTACATTCTTCTAAAAGTTTATTGGCTTTTTCTTCATTATTTAACTCAAGTTCTATTAAGGCTAAATCAAAATATGTACGTGGATAGTTTTTCGATTTTTTCTGATGCTTTTTAATGATTTTTTTGGCTGCATTAAAATCTTTGTTCGCAAAATAGCATGTAAACAATCCAGAATAGTACGTATGTGAAGGATTATTTTTATACAATTCTTGATACAATATAATGGCTTTCTCATATTGTGCCGCTTTCATATATTGCTCCGCTATTCTTGCTTCGCTTTGGGCAAATGCCGCTTGCTGTCCAAAAAAGAATAGGCTTAATAAAAAGCTAATTTTTAATACATATTTAAACATAATTGAAATGTATAAAAAAAGCTTTGGTTTCCCAAAGCTCTTCACATTATTTAATGTAATCAAACCCACAATAAGGTTGTAGGACATCTGGAATTTTAATTCCATCTTCTGTTTGATTGTTTTCTAAAATTGCTGCATAAATTCTTGGTAAAGCTAAAGAGCTTCCATTAAGCGTATGACAGAATTCCGTTTTCTTTGTTTCGGTATTTTTAAAACGACACTTTAAACGATTTGTTTGGTAGGTTTCAAAGTTTGATATAGAAGAAACTTCTAACCAACGTTCTTGAGCTGCCGAGTATACTTCAAAATCATACGTTATAGCCGCAGTAAATCCTAAATCTCCACCACATAAACGCAATATTCTATAAGGTAACCCTAACTGCTTGATTAATTCTTCTACATGAGCAACCATTTCATCTAACACTTCGTAAGATTTTGATGGGTGTACAACTTGAACAATTTCAACTTTCTCAAATTGGTGTAAACGATTTAATCCACGAACATCTTTACCATAAGACCCAGCTTCTCTTCTAAAACAAGGAGAATATGCCGTCATCTTAATCGGTAAGTCTTGTTCTTTAACCATTACATCTCTATAGATATTCGTAATTGGTACTTCAGACGTTGGAATTAAGTATAAGTTGTCTTCTGTACAATGGTACATTTGACCTTCCTTATCTGGCAATTGTCCAGTTCCCATTCCTGATGCTTCATTCACTAAAAATGGAGGTACAAATTCCTTGTAACCCGCTTTTTCGTTAAAGTCTAAGAAATAGTTAATAAATGCACGTTGTAACCTTGCACCTTTTCCTGTATAAACTGGAAAACCGGCACCTGTTATCTTACTTCCTAAATCAAAATCAATTAATCCGTACTTCTTTGTTAAGTCCCAATGTGGAAGGTTATGTTTACCTAATTCCGGAACCACTCCATGACGGCTTAATTCTAAATTATCTTCATCGCTTTTTCCTGCTGGCACAATTGCGTTTGGCATATTAGGAATATGGCGTAATTTTTCATTTAATGAAGATAATACATCATTTAAGGAGGACTCTAATGCTTTAGAAAGTTCTTTAATTTCTGATGCACGACTTTTTTTAGAGGCTGCTTCTGCTCCTCTTCCTTCTTTAAAAAGACTTCCAATTTCTTTAGCAATTGAGTTAGATTCAGCATTGTAAGCTTCTAATTCTCCTAGAATTTCCTTACGATTATTATCTAGTTCAATTACTTCATCGATTAGGTTAAACTCAGAAAAATTTCTTTTCTTAAGTCCTTCAATCAAGTCTGATTTGTTGTCTCTAATAAATGAAACTTGTAACATATCTTCAAATTTTATTGAATGAACAAAATTAATGGTTTTATTGAGTTTCTGAAGTTTTGAAACTCTTTTTTTATAGGAATTTCTATTCGTTTTCCCTTTATTATTAATGAGGGAATGGCCTTTTTGTCCTTAAAACAAAAAAGCTATCTGATAATCAGATAGCTTTTTAAATATTTAATTGTTTATGACTAGTCTATAACTAACTTTTCTGTGGTTAATCGTATTTCACCATTAAACAAGTTCACTAAGTAAGACCCTCTTTTTAAATCAAGAATCTCAAATTTGTTAATTCCTTTTATAACGTCTTGTTTATGGACTAAACGACCTGTAACATCATAAATTTCTACTCTTCCATCTTTATAATCCGTTGCAAGATCTATAGAGAATGTACCCTTATTTGGATTCGGAAGGATTTCAAAGGCATTTACATCAATATCTTCTAAACCAATATGTGGATATACAGATACCATGAATGTATAATCTCTAGAACAGAATCCATTAAACACCGTTAACTTAACAAAATAGTCTCCTACTTCTGTATATGTATGTGTTGGCGATTCATCTGTTGAGAAGTTACCATCTCCAAAGCTCCATGAGTAAGACAATCCACCAGTAGATAGATTATCAAATGTAAATGTAGGATCTACATCTAAGTATAAATATGGTGCTGATGGCGAAAAGAATGGTACAATTGGTGTTTCAATATCAACGATTATTGTATCAGTACGTTGACATCCGTTAGCTCCAGTAATAGATAAATAGTAAGTACCTGTTGTTAAACTATCAATTGATAAATCATTACCTGAATTAGGAACGTTTAACCAGTCTAGAGTATATGGTTGTACTCCACCTGTAATTGTTGCTTCAATTGCACCATCGTAATAGTCGTCACAAGTTTCATCTGTAACTACATAATTTGCATCAAACACATGATTCGTTCCAACTGTCATTTGGATTGTGTTAGAACATCCGTTAGAGTCAATAACGTTTACAGAATAAATTCCTCCTGTTAACCCAGTTACTACATTGGTGTCTGGTAAATTTTCACTCCATTCATATGTATAAGGTGGTATACCTCCTAACACATTAATAAAGATTTGTCCATCGAACCCATTTTCACAATTTTCATTGATAACTGTTGGAATAATAACAGGTTGGTATCCATCATTTATAGTAAACTCTTCAATGTGCATACACCCATTGTTATCCGTAATGGTAAGCACGTGGTCTCCAGCAGGTGCTGTATAAATAGTGTCTACATTTTCTAAAGGACTAAAACTCCATAAATATGTATATGGAGGTTGTCCTCCAGTCATGGTAACTCCAATTGAACCATCACTACCACCTAAACACGTTGAGTGGTTTAAGATACCCATATTAAAGTGGAAATTTAATTGGTTAGTAATAGTAGCTGTTGATGTTGCAATACAACCATTTGTATCTTCAATCGTAATTGTATAGTCTCCAGCTTGTAATTCATCTACATCTAAATTTGCACCTAATGCCGTGTCTGACCATGTGATAATAAAAGGACCAGAAGATCCTGTTACCGTTGTACTAATCGATCCATTATCAAATCCTAAACATTGAGATTCAGTAATGTCAAATACAATTTCAATGTCGTTAAGTGCAACATTAATAGTATCTAATCCACTAGTACATCCATTTGAATCAAATACTTCAAATTGATAATCTCCAGGAGTGAATGCAACAAATGTATCCATTTCAGAAACAATTGCACCTGTCATATCCATCCACACGTATGAATAATCAGATCCAGCTTCTACTGGCGACAAAATGTTAATTACAGAATCCATACAAACTTGACCTGGATCCATAAGTTGTTCAAATACATATTCAACTTCTTCATACACTTCAATTAATGCTAAAGAGTTTAAAGTATCAATACCAAAGGCATTTTCAACAATTAACTGTACATCAAATGTTCCAGAGTTGTTGTAGGTGATAATTGGGTTTTGATCCGTTGATATAGAAGGTGTACCTCCTGTAAAGGTCCAAGACCATGATGTTGGTTCATTTTCTGATGAATCTGAAAATTGAACTTCTGTACCTAAACAAAGTGTTGAATCTGCTGCTGCAAAATTTGCAATTGGTGCTTCACTGTTAATTGGTAAACAGAAAGGGTGAACATTTTCAGCGCCAAAGTTACCCGCAGAATATTCAAATACTTGTATTCCACCAACCGTTGTCATTGAGTATGCTCCTGAATAGTCTTCCAGTGCATCCATTATTTTAAATGTATAACAACCATCATCTAAACAGTATCTCTGAATATCTACAAAGAAATCTTCCGTATAATAACCAACTTCTCTAGAATCTATCGTATCGTTATCTGCATTTAATAATACCCAAGATGTTTCTCCTGGAAAGTTATCTAATCCTAAAGATAGGCTTACTGTATTTACATCGACACCATTTTCTACAAATATTGATGTTTCTATTGTATCGTTAGGTAAATAAGAATCTACTATTCCATTAGGTTGTGACAATACGAACTTAACATCATGATCTCCAGCCGTTAAATTCACATCTGGTGTTGTTAACTCTACCGTTTGGAAAGGTAATAATTCACCATTCCATGTTGATGTTAATATTGAAACGTTATCCACTAAAACATCGTAAGAAATAGAAACAATGGTATCCCAAGCTCTATTCTTAAATTCTACATTTAGTGGTAACTCTTGAGGAGAACATAACGTATCTATACCTAAACCAACTGATAATGCTTGAGCATCATTCTTGTGGATCGTTTTGTCATAAAGTCTTGAAGCATAAATACCTCGACCATATGTTGAGATTCTGATAGCATCAAAATTTGAAAGAATTTCAATGTCAGATACACTTACACTAGGTAAATTATTGTTGTAAGGAATCCAGTCTCCTAACGTAGTATTGTAATAATGAACAGCAACATCTGTTGCCAAGTATAACGATTTATTCGTTTGAGAATGATCCATCTCAATATCGTTAAATACAGTTGATGGAAGAGAACCTGAAATTTCAGTCCAAGTTAAACCAGCATCCGATGTTTCGTACATATTGTACGATTGTAATACAAAGAAATGGCTAGAATCGGCTTCATCAAACTCAATATCTTTAATGAAACTTCCACTATTAGGCATATTGGTTGTAACATTAGACCAGTTCGTTCCACCGTCTGTAGTTAAAAATACACCATCGTAGTTTGTACTTACTAACATGGTGTTTGTCTCATCTTGATAAAGTTCTATTTCACCAAGATTTGCAGGGAATGTAAACGTAGAAATAGCATTCCAACCTAAGGTTGCTGTACGCTCATATAATTTATCGTACCCAACAATGACACGGTTATTTACTTTATCCCATTCCATTGGTGTAACCCATTGTCCATCTATTCCTGGATTTCCTAAAGGTGTATTGGTTTCTCCAAAGTTAGATGTTGAGTACAACGTTCCATTTTGGATCATACCATATACATTAGATGAATCTGATTGGTTAAATAACGCAACCATACCATCTGCTCCATAATAGTTTTTCCATGTACCATCAAAATAGTAACCACCATTATCTTGTAATCCACCGGCCATATAAGAAGGATCATCTTGATAGACATCCAGATCGTAATATTGTCCAATTGGTAAACCTGCCGTTAAATCTATAAAGTTAGAACCATCATTGGTCGATTTATAGATACCACCATCAGATCCACAGTATAGGTTATCTCCATGCCATTTTAAATAATGAATATCGGCATGTGTATATGCTGGTCCTTCTGTTGTAGACCAGTTATTAATTTCTGTCCAAGAAACACCACCATCGGTAGATCTCCAAATGTTTAATACACCTACAGCTAAGGTATTTTTATCGTTCTGATCAACTGCCAAATCTAAATCGTACCATGCTTGACCCGAAGCACTAAATAAATCTTCGGTTGCTGGGTCATGAATTTGCGTAAACGTTAATCCTGCATCTGTAGATTTGTATATACCAGAATATTGTGTCCCTGAAAATCCTGAACCTGCTGCAACCACATATACGTAACTAGAGTCATCTTTAGTGACGTCTAATCGCATATGGTTATAATCTGTATCTATACCAGCACTAATCTCTACCCATGTTGCACCATTATCCGTAGATCTAATAAAAGATCCTCCAGTAACGGCGAATGCATTTTGATCATTATCTCCAACACTAAACTGTACGTCTCTTACTTTTTCAGTATAAACTTCAGTCCAAGTGGTTCCACCATCTGTAGTTCTGTAAAGTCCATCATTACAAGCGGCTAATAATCGATTAGAATCATCGGGATCCATTTCAATTTTATATATTCTAGACGAATTTATATCTCCTACTTCTGCCCAGGCATTACCTCCATCAGTCGATTTCCAAACTCCAATAGCTTGTGCATCTCCTCCATCGGCATCTCCAGTGGCAATATAAATAGTTTGAGAATCGTTAAAATCAATAACAATATCCGAAATTCCTAATCTAGAAAAATCATCAATTAATGGAGACCAAGTTGACCCTGCATCCGCAGAACGCCAAAGTCCTCCATCAGGAGCTCCTATATATATAGTATTCGGATCGTTAGGATCTTCAACTACAACATTTACACGACCTTGTCCATGAGACCAAGAGTCTGTATTTACATGATTAAATGGTCCTTCTGTTCTCCAGAACCCTGCATCTTCATCTCCAGTAACAATAGGTTGCTGAAAAGCACTCATGTATTCCGCTTGCGCTTGATACATGGCTCTTTTAGATGGTATTTCTCCATCGGCAGTTAATCGTGGTTCCCAAAAATTTTTGTAGCGATAAAAAGGTTTAAACCCTTGATGTCTTTCGTAAGGTTTATCTCCCCATTCTTTATCGAAGGTTGAAACTACTTCTGAATAAGGGGCTCCTTCAGATAGTAAAGTTTTCCATTTCTGAGCGTTCGCTTGAAATCCGAAGCTTACAGCTAAAATGGCAAGTGACGTTAAGTTAAATCTCATCGTTTTTACGATTTAGAAAAAATAAAAGTTTATTTTTTTTAAAACAATTGCTTTATAGAACAATTGTTTCTTAAAAATATATAAATAGATTCTAATACACTAATATTAAAATCCAAAGAGTAATATTACTCTATTTTCTCGTATTTACAAATACTAAATGCAAATTCTGTTTCATTTGATTTTGGATAAAAATCTTCTGATATCTTTTTCCAGCGCTTATTATTCACCTCTGGAAAAAAAGTATCTGCATCAAATTTAGCATGAACATGTGTAATATACATTGTGTCTACAAGATTAGCATCTAGTACTTGTTTGTATATTTGTCCGCCTCCTATCACAAAGATTTCTCCGTTATGATTGAGAGACTTACATGTATCTATTGCTTGGTCTATAGAATGTACAATATGTAAACTTGGATGCGTATCATATTGTAAGTTGGTTTGTGTGGTAACCACTATATTATCACGTTTGGGTAACGGTCTGAATCTTTCAGGAATTGATTCATAGTTCTTTCGTCCAGTAATTATTGGATGTCCTGAAGTTGTCGATTTAAAGTGTTTCATATCTATGGGCAAATGCCATAGTAAATCGTTATCCTTTCCTATACCTCCGTTTTCTGCTACGGCAACAATTAATGATATCTTCATAATTATACCGATACTAAACCTTTAATATGTGGATGAGATTCATAATTCTCTAATGTGAAATCGTCAATCGTGAAATCAAAAATATTTTTAACATCAGGATTAAGCTTCATTTGAGGTAATGGTTTTGGATCTCTGGTAAGTTGTAAATTTACTTGTTCCATATGGTTGCTATAAATGTGAGCATCACCAAAGGTATGAATAAAATCTCCATATTCTAAATCGCAAACTTGAGCCATCATCATGGTTAATAATGCATAAGATGCAATATTAAATGGAACACCTAAAAATACATCGGCACTTCTTTGGTATAATTGACACGATAATTTACCATCAACCACATAAAACTGAAATAATGCATGACAGGGTGCTAAGGCCATTTCAGGAATATCTGTAGGATTCCAAGCCGAAACAATAATTCGTCTTGAATCTGGATTATTCTTGATTTGATTAACCGCTTCTGTAATTTGATCTATGGTTTGATTGGCATTGCTTGTAGACCAACTTCTCCATTGTTTACCATAAACAGGACCTAGCTCTCCATTTTCATCAGCCCATTCATCCCAAATTCTTACCTTATTCTCTTTTAAGTACTCAATGTTTGTTTCGCCTTTCAAAAACCAAAGTAGTTCGTGTATTATAGAACGTAAATGTAATTTTTTGGTGGTTACCATCGGGAAACCCTCTTGTAAATTGAAACGCATTTGATGTCCAAAAATACTTCTGGTTCCAGTACCAGTACGATCACTTTTATCTACTCCATTTTCTAAAATGGTTTCAATAAGGTTAAGGTATGCTTTCATACTTTTATTTAAAGTCTTGTTACTTTTTTAATTCCTTCAATAGATTTTAGTCTATCCATCACCAAATTTAAGTGATTTTTTGACTTTACCACTAATGTTATCTCACCTTTAAACACTCCATGGTCTCCTTTTATGTTAATTCCTCGAATATCAACATTTAATGAGTTCGAAATTATTTGAGTAACCTCATTCACTAAACCAACTTGATCAATACCAGAAATCTCCACATTAGCCTCAAACGTTTGGTCGGCACTATCAATCCAAGTAGCCTCTCGAATTCGATGTGCTAAACTCGCTCGTATTTGCGGAGCATTAGGACAATTACTCGCATGTATTTTCATTCCTCCACTCACGGTTACAAGTCCAAAAACCTCATCTCCAGGTAATGGGTTGCAACATTTAGTAAATGTATAATCTAGTTTTGTGTGCTTATCACCAAATACAATTAATGGCTTTTCAAATTGTTTAGCCTCTGGTTTTAATAACGGGGTTTTTACTCGGAATGGGTTTCTAAAGTACTTAACTAAAGTATTCGCTTGAGCTTCTTTAAACTCTCTTAATCGTTTATTATCTATTTCTTCGTTTCCGACTTTATAGTATAAATCATGACTAGTTTTCACTTTAAAGTATTGTTGCATTTTAGCAACTAACTTGTCTGTAAAATCCATTTTTAAAGTACGCATTTTACGCATTAAAACTTCATGACCTAGTTCCGCTATTCGCTTGCGCTCAATATTTAATGAAGAACGGATTTTGTTTTTCGCTTTTGAGGTAATTACAAGTTTTAACCACCCTTCTTTCGGAAATTGATTTTTTGATTTTAAGATTTCAACCTCATCTCCATTTTCTAATTTGGTAGAAAACGGAACCATCTTACCATTTACCCTTGCCCCTGTACATTTAGCACCTAATTCAGTATGTATATCAAATGCAAAATCTAATACAGTTGCTCCTTTCGGTAGCATTTTCACATCACCTCTTGGCGTATACACAGAGATTTCTTTAAGATAAAGGCTTAATTTAATATCATCTAGGAAGTCTATTTCATTACGTTCTGGATTCTCTAGGTGTTCTCTAATATGTTTATACCATAGATTTAAACTGTCTATATCTTTGGTATCGCTAACGCCATTTTGATTTTCCTTATAACTCCAATGCGATGCAAGCCCTTTTTCGGCTATATCATCCATTCGGATGGTTCTAATTTGAACTTCTACCCATTTTTTATCAGGTCCTAAAACAGTTGTGTGTAATGATTGATACCCGTTGGATTTTTTATTGGATAAAAAATTCCTAAATCGTCTTTCATTAGGCTTGTATAAATCTGTAACCTGAGAAAGCACGGTATAACATGCAATTTTCTCTTGAGAGAATAAATCCTCCTCATCTGGGTAAGATTTTTTCATGTCTATTATTACCCGAACAGCCAATTTATCATAAACTTGTTCGAAGTTTACTTCTTGTCGCTGCATTTTTTGATAAATGGAATAGATCGATTTTGGTCTTCCTTTTATATCAAATATTAATTTTGTTTTAGAGTCTAAACGTTCTTTTATGGATCCTACAAATTTTGTAATGTATTCCTCTCTTTCTTCGTTGGACTTATTTAATTTTTCAACAATTTCTTGATACGCTTCGGATTCTAAATATTTTAGACATAAATCTTCTAACTCAGATTTAATCGCATATAATCCCATTCTATGTGCCAGGGGAATAAATACATATTGAGTAATAGATGAAATCCGCTTTTGAGAACTGGGCTTTTGAGCATCCATTGTTCTCATGTTATGAAGTCTATCAGCTAGCTTTACAAAAACAACCCGAGGGTCATCAATTAGAGTTAACATGATTTTACGGATGTTCCTTGCTTGATTAGAAACATCTTCTCCTTGTATCTTTGGAATTTTAGTCAGACCATCAATAATGTCTCTTACTTTAGCTCCAAAAGACAATTCAATATCAATTAAACTATGCTCATCAGAATCTTCAACAACATCGTGAATTAATGCTGCAGCAATGGCCGTTGGTCCTAGTCCTATTTCTTCAGCAACTATTCGAGCAACAGCTATTGGATGAAAGATATATGGCTCCCCACTTTTACGCGCCTGAAATCGATGTGCATAACGCGCCATTTCATAAGCTCTTTCAATGAGTAGTTTGTCCCTATCTCCTAGCTCTCCAGTAATAGAAATTAATAAATCCTGATATTCTTTTTCAATCTCTTTTAAATATTTCTCAGTATAAACAGTATCTGTTATATTCATAGGCACATCATTATGTTTCGTCATTTACTTACTAAACACATTTACGTGTTAGTAAACTAAAAATAATAAAAGTCTTCAATAAATTTCGCTTTTACCATCAAAAAATAATGGATTTCTATATCTATTTTCTGAGTCAAACATTGAATCCATTAATAATTAACAATTTATGTAAATAATGATATAATAATAACCTTTAAAAAAAATGAAATCTATTCCGACATACGTTCATTTATGGCCAAAAATAAAATTTTAGACAAGACCTTATAAATATATTTAAACGGTTTATGGGTATTAAACCATATAAATATTCCATTCTAACTAGAAAACTGAAATTTACAATCGGATTTCGACTAAAAAATGTTTGCTTTTAGATTTATGTTTATAAATTTGTTTTTCATATTCCCTCTATAAACTAAAAAAGCAATGAAATTGACTCTGAAAGCGTATCTATTAAAACTCGTACTACTTACATTTGTATTCATCAATTCTTCTAAAACGCTTCATGCAGCTCTTTCCCAACCTCTAGATACATTAGACCTTGTTTCTAAGGTGGATTATATTATTGACAACTCTAATAAGTACCAAGAATTTAAAGTTGTAAAAAAAACATGGCTTTTAGATTTAAAATCCCACTTAAATGATAGCCTTAATGTATTTGCAGTTGATATTGACAAAGCAAAGCGTAAAATAGTTTCTCAACAAGAAGAAATTTCTACTCTAGAAACAAGAATAACGGAAACCAACAACGTACTATCAGATGCAAACTCTGAAAAAGACATGATTTCATTTTTAGGGATGACACTTAAAAAAGGAATGTACAATACAATCATGTTCTCTACCATAATTGTGTTACTCCTATTGTTATCGGTTTATGTAATTCGATTTAGATCTAGCAATAAAAGTACTGTAGACACTAAAAGGAGCTACGATGTACTCGATAATGAATTTGAACAATACAAGAAAAGTACGCTTGAAAAGGAACAAAAATTAAAGCGTCAGCTACAGGATGAGATCAATAAAAACAATAAATTGACAAATAATAGTTAGTGTTTTATTATTGATTTATTTTAGCATTATAATTTGAAAGCCAATGAAGTAAATACGACTTTATTGGCTTTCCTTTTTTATAAGATAAATCATACCTATTTCCGTTGAATTGTTCTTATCTTTGTGTCTCTAAAAACGATACTGAATGAATTTACCAAATGTAAAGTTTAACGTTAAAGATCAACCCGAGTTTTTTAATGTGTTAAGAAAACGTGTTAATCAACACTTTAAGGACAATAAAATTGATAAACACGCCAACACCAAAATGAAAGTTAAAACAGCATTTATGATTGCGTTGTACTTTCTACCTTGGATTTTTATGTTAACAAATACATTTCAAGAGTTTTGGCCTATTTTTGGGTTATGGCTTCTAATGGGATTAGGGATGTCTGGTATTGGATTATCGATCATGCATGATGCCAATCATGGGTGTTATTCTCGCAATCAAAATGTAAACAAAGCCTTAGGTTTTTTAATTAACTTTTTAGGGGCTTATCATGTAAATTGGAAGATTCAACATAATGTTCTTCACCATTCGTTTACCAATATTGAAGGGTATGACGAAGATATTTATAACCATGCTTTACGATTTTCTCCTTACCAAGAGGTGAAACCAATGAATAAGTTCCAAGCATTTTATGCACCTTTTCTTTATGGTATTATGACTATTTATTGGGTATTCAGTAAAGATTTCGAACAAGTTAAACGTTATGAGAAGAAAGATTTATTAAAAACTCAAGGATTAACGTATAAGCAAGCATTGGGTCAAATCTATTTTAATAAGATTTGGTACTTAATTCTATTTTTAGTTTTACCAATCGTTTTAACAAGTATTCCATGGTGGCAATCAGTAATCGGATTTGTAGCCATGCACTTTTTATGTGGTCTTGCATTGGCCTTAATTTTCCAACCAGCCCATGTTATCGAAGAAACTGAATTCTTTATTCCAAATGAAAATTCAAGTGTGGAAAACAATTGGGCAATTCACCAAATGAAAACCACTTCTAATTTTGCAAAAAACAACAAGTTATTATCTTGGTTTGTAGGTGGGCTTAATTACCAAATTGAACACCATTTGTTTCCAAATATTTGTCATATTCACTATAAGAATATCTCTAAAATAGTTAAAGAAACGGCCAATGAATACGGTGTTCCCTATTACGAACACAAAACCTTCTTTTCTGCTGTAAAAAGTCATTTTACAATTTTACACAAATTAGGTACTGGTCAAATTTAGATTTGATAACATTTTTTTTAAATAAAGAGCTCCATAGTATGTAAATATTATGGAGCTTTGTTTTGTTCTAATATTTACCAAATACAACTATGAATACAATGACGAAGTATATTTATACCTTATGTATTACTTTAATGACATGTTCTATGCTACAAGCACAGGATTTAGATATTAAAATTGACACCAACCTATCGTTAAACTATAACGCCTACCTTTCTTTTGAAGTTGAAGAAACACACCATAATCAAATAAAATCTACAGAACGTAAAACGAATAAGAACAGACTAAAATGGTCTCATATTGACGTTAAGGTTACTGGTGGTACTTATTATAAAAAAGGGCTTCTTAAAATTGATTCAGGTAAAGATTTAAACGAAAAAGGAGAGATAACCATTGAGGTGACCTATAACAAAAAAACGATATCCAAAACCGTTTCTTTAGCGTTTAACGAAATCCAAATTATTAATTTTAATGGAAAAAATGCAAAGAAAAAAAGATCCAATTCATTCTTGGGACAATTATTTAGAGGTCTTGTTTCTGAAGCAACTGGAGTTGAATTAACACCCGTTCCTAAAAATGGGAAATCGGGAAAGAAAGGTGAGCATGCCGGTATAGTTACTATTGACTTAGATACCGTTCATATTAACCATACCGTAATTCTTAAAGCGGTATGTATAGATAAAACGCATGGTAAAAAAGCAGTAGCTTATGTTAACCCTAAATTGAGTATTATAAAAATTATGGCCGAAGGCGGAAATGGAAGTTCTGGTACCGATGGTGAAGCATATAACCCTGATGTTCATGGACAAGGATATGAAAAATCTGGACTTGGAGGCCATGGTGGAAAAGCAGGTTCTGGTGGTTATGTTGAAGTATATACCAACCAAGGAAGCCGACCTTATATCAACGCTTTACTAATAACCACATCTGGTGGAACTGGAGGAAACAAAGGACGATCTATGAGACACTCAAGTACATCTTTAAAGGGAGCAGATGGATTAAACGGACATGTAGTCTACATTTCTAAAGACTAACATTATATGTTTATAAACTATAAAAGCTCCAAAATTGGAGCTTTTATAGTTTATGTAAATAGGTTACTTAAGTGTATACGTAAATCCGATATAAAATTCTCGTCCTCTGGTTGGTCCCCATACTGAAGAGGTATCAAAATAAGGTGAGAATGGATCTTGCCAAGATAAAATAGGTTTGTCCTGACGATAGTTCATCATATTTTCGACACCCACATAAAATTTATATTTCGGTAAATAATATGCAATTTGCCCATTAACTAATACGTAAGCATTAGAAAATAATGGCGTTTGATATTCTGGTGGATTATCTGATCGATCCGGCAATCTCGTTTTATCGTCCCAATGAAGGTTAACATCAAAATGAAGTTTATCTTTCAATGTACGGTATGATGTACTAATAGAAACTCTATTTCTTCGGTTAAACGGTAAATCTTGTTTATTACCATCAACTTCTCGGTAAACATCCGAATAGTTATAACCTAACTTCAAGTCAAAATTTTCTTTAAACGTTAAAGAAACCTCTGCTTGTATTCCAGCACTAATACTTTTATCCTCAAAATTTTCTATATAGGCGCTTTGAGAGTTTCTATCATAATCTGGAAAGATTTGATTTTGGAAACTTGTACGGTAGTAATCGGCACTTATATACCCTGAAACATCCGATATTTCAAATTTGTGTGTATAGTTCACACCAAAATTCACCGCTTCTTCTGGTTTAAGATCCTCAGTAAAGATAATATCTCTAGAGCTGGCAAACAATTTAACGTTCTCACTAAATACATTCGCTGTTCTCCATCCGAATCCTAAACTTGTTCTTACACTTGCATGTTCATTGATGTCATATTTCAATAATGCTCTAGGCGTAACCATAAGTCCATGTTTATTATGATGGTCTGCTCTTATTCCTGTATTTAATGTGAATAGATTTTCAAGAAGTTTTAAAGAGTTTTCAGCAAAAACACCAAATACATTCTCTTTATTTCTATAATTCCCATCATACGTTCTGTTTAAAGAGTTCTCCGTAAATAAAACATCTTCTTCTAAATCCAGGAATCTATAACTGATTCCAGTTCTAAAATTAGATCCTTTATCACCATAAAATTGTTTGTACTGAACTTTACCATATAAATAGGTTTGAGTTGCATCATATTTTACGGTTCCAAAATATGACTCTTGGTTCTGGTACATTCCAGCTGCATAAATGCTAATACTTTGATCGTCGTTAAATCTATAAATGTTTTTAGACCAAAATTCAGGTTGTGTATAATGAACATGTTGACCATAAACCGTTGAACTTCCTTTATCGGCATTTCGATCATAATCAACTTGTCCTCCTACTCTACGTTCATCTAACAATCTAAATGTAGTTGTAGAAAACCATCCATAATTTTTCTTTTTACCATACTGAAACGTGTTCATTAACATGTATCGATTCAATAGGGGTACATCTAAAAATGAATCCTTGTCTTTATCAAACTTATTTGCTGGTTGCACGGTTGAGAACGCTACTAAATTCTTCCATTTTTTACCACTAAAGGTATAGTTGGTGTTTAGGTGTTTCTCAGCAAAACTATTGGCGTATAGGTTTAATAAGAACTTTTCGGAATCATTAGGCTTTTTTGTTATTACATTGATTTGTCCCGAAATACTTTCGTAACCTTGAATAACACTATTGGCTCCTTTGGCAACAAATATGTTGTCTAATAAGTTTCCTGAAAAACTACTTACTCCATACGTTTGCCCTAACCCTCGCATTACCGGAAAACCATCAAACAAGACCTGATTATAAACTCCCGCTAATCCAAGAATTCTTAATTCTTTAGAATTGGTAATTATATTCGTGGTTTTAGACTCTACCGTTAATTGCGTATTAAATCCACCCGCCAAATCGCAACAAGCAAATTTGTTAAGCTCTACTTTAGAGATATTCTCCGTTTTTATTGGGTCTATATTAGATATCGTTAACCCCTTTTTTTTGGTTGTTAACTCTATCGTTTCTAAGGTTTCTTCGGTTAAAGTAAAATTTACTTTTGTCTCTCCATTCCAACTAATGGTATCTGTAGCAAACCCAACAAAACTGGCAATTAACGCATTGCCATTATCCACTTGCTCTAAAGAATACACTCCAGATTGATTGGTTACAGCACCTACAGATGTATTCATCCAATATACATTGGCTCCAATTAATAGTTCGCCAGAATTGGATTTAACAACACCTGTAATGGTTTGAGAAACACTAAGAAAAGAATATAAGAACCCTGCAATAAAAAATAACTTCTTTATTGATTTCATTGATTTATTATTTAAGGGTTTTTATTTTACTTTATACGGTAATTCCGTTGGGTCTGTACATCCTGGTGTAGATTCAAACGCTGCACGTATATCCTTTTCACTTACAACACTTGGGTTATAAGCTATTTTAAAATTGGTTTTTACACCGCGTTTACCAATCGTTTCACATGAAGAAACACCTTCTAAAGCTTTTACTTTATCCGTTAAGGTTTTTAAATCATGTCCACATGTTATTCCACTTACCTTTAAAGAAACAATCGTGTTATCTTGTTCGGCTTGTTGAGTAACTTCTGTAGTTGATGTTGTGCTTGTTTGTGCGTATGTTGCAGTTACTGATAATGCAATGGCAACGATTAAAAAAGTGATTTTTTTCATTCTTTCTAAATTGTGTTTTTAGAGTAAACACAGTTTACCCTCTTAAATAGGTTTATTAAATACTAAATGGGACAGCGTAATTCATCAAATAATTGATAAACAACTTACTGCTTTAACATATTAGAATTAAACCTTTGGAGGGTTCCAGAAGTCATTGGTATGACTTAAAGAATAAAAATTTGAATAATTATATACTAAGGGAAGAAAATTCCTTTTCAGATCTATTAATCGGAATTTTAGGCGTATAAGAGTAGTTAATGGCATGCGCAGAGGTCATACTTGTATTACAATATGCATCTGAACAACAGTTCGGTTTTTCTTTTTCCTCAGAACTATCGGTTTGATTACAACACTTCATATTACATTCCATCATTGTACTTTCCACACTTGTTTCTACAACAAATGCATGTGTAAAATGAGTATTTACAGCCAATAATAAAACGGTTAATATGTATGAGAAGTATTTCATCTGGAACAAAATTAACCTAATTTACTAAGTATTATCAATAGTTTATACATTTATTTCTAAATGGTTTGTTAAATACAATTAAATAAAACAACCAGTAAAGGCTAAAACAAAAAAAGGCTGAGTAAATACCCAGCCCATCTCAAGTCTTATAATTATAATCTAAATTCTATTCGTCTGCAATGGTATATGTTATTGTTACAGATTGATTTAAATCTGCACTTAATGTTTCAAACTCTTCATCATCAAACGATAAATTGTAAGTTAATTGATGTCCGTTATTAACACCGTTACCTGTATATGCACTACCTATTCCAGTAATGATTGTTGATGAAGATCCATTTGATAATGTTATTGCTGATGCATTAGGGCTTCCTTTTACTCCTTCTCCGTTTCCTGCATCGTTTCCTGCAGATACAGTTAATGTCATTCCTGTTGGTAAATCATTGGTCATTCCTACAGTAACTTTTCTAGTAGCGTCTACACTTGGCTTTATATTAGAGTAGTTTAACCATAATGCAGAGTTCGATAAGTTAAAATCGAATGCGTTACCAGCTTCTGTAATGGCTTCAGGTGTAAAATTAATAGAATTGTTACCTCCTGGCCCTTCAATATCTAAAATACTCGTTGCTGGGATAGAGAAAGAGATCTGATGATTATCATTATCATCATCTTGTGAGAATGCTAATGTTCCTATTAATGCTAAAGCTAATGTAAATACAACCTTTTTCATGACCTCTACTTTAAAGTTATCCTTTGTTCCTGATTACATTACAAATATAACAACACATTCATTTAATATAACTTAGAATACGATCAACAAATATTTTTATGTCGATCATTAGTATGTTTTATACTTTAAATGGAATTATCTATTATTACTTTAATCTATTATTTGTAAAAACTATCAAAATCATATCCTAACACCTTCAACTTAAGTCCTATTAACCATAAAGCCAGATAAATTTCTTCATCTGGCTTTATGGTTAATAGTAATATATATAACGTTTCTTACGATTTCATACTTTCTCGTTTTACAAACAACATTTCTAATGAAAGGTATTTTGCTTCTTTTCTAGGTAATAAGAACTCTTCATAACCTTCGGTTTTTAAATCTGACCTTAGCTTTGTTAAACTAGTAAAAAACTCTTTAACCTTGGCATCGTCCTTCTTAGGCCTTTCAAATTCAACAATTATTTGATCTGGAAAAATCTTATCTTTTGTCATTTGAATAATGATTGGTAAAGCAGCTCCTTCAATATCAGCTTTAAACAATGATATATTCTTATGATTATTCTCTTCCATTATTGACCTCATTGTAAAGCATTTAGCCTCAAAGTAATCATCGGAGTTAACAATATTTTTCATCAAAGATGAAGACCCTCCGAATTTAGGACTATAAAACTTTAATGTTTCATTTTTAATCCAAACTCCATATGGCTTATATTTAAATGGAGAAAACGAATCATATTGTTTCATAAACTCTTCTGTAGATGGAGTTGGATCATACATATAAACATCACAACCAAATTTTTCATTTAATTCTAAATCAAACGATACATCATCTAATATTCCCAGTGAATAAATAATACTACTGTTATTAATAGGAACACGATTATCTATATAATAATTTGCAATTTTATTATGATTTGATGTTATTCCGTTAATTCCAGACATGTATTTCTTACATAAAACCCTATGTTTATCAAAAAAATAAAGAGCGTTATGTGTTCGAACTCCCTTCACAATTCTATTTCTTAATGCTGTAGATACATTTTTTATTAAGGTTCCATTCTGTATATTCCTCTTTAGCTTTTGATTGATACTTTCCATTGTCTGTTTTTAAGTCTCTCCTTGTTATGTAAAGAATTTAGAAGTACTCAAAAATATTAAAAAGTTTTATATAACCATCATTTGTTTCTTAAAAAGCAACTTAATTATTACGCATTAGCTCACCTTTTAAAGTTAAGTTATTATTCAATAACAATTGAATAATAATGTATAATATGTTTCCTAATCAGATTATACTTTCAATAATTCAAACTGTTATTTTCAAAAATTCACATTAAATAATTATCAAGTTTAAAACTTAGACAAATTTGTAATTTTACCATTACTTTTTTTTATTTAATCGTCAAATTGAAAATATGACGGACTTTGTAAATAAGCACTAACTTTCAGTTGAGCACTTAACCCATATTACTTATACACGTTGTTGTGTACAGTTTTATTCTTTCTCAATTCGTGTTCAATAATTTGCGTCAATGAATCTTTATCACCTGCAGTTGCATTTATTTT
>CBDEVQ010000123.1:0-81683 GCA_965243605.1 Flavobacteriales bacterium | reverse complement strand
GATTTTCTTTTTTTTGAATGGTTGTTTGTTTTAAATGGATTCAACGATTCGCTATCGGTCGGGTGTTCTTGATAAAAAAAAGAAACAAAAAAATCAAGTTAAAATGATGTTTTTGCTCCGCATCGTTCATTATCAAGGTTACAGGCTTTAGGCTACCGCCCTTTCATTCATTTAAAGATCCACTGGATCTTTACTTTTTGCAAAAAATCATTCGTTCTTCTCCTTAGTCGAAACGCCATTTCACCTTTTCGTTCACTAAAACCGCATTTTAACGGTCTATATTACCTCCACTAAATAAACGAGTCTGTAGTGTCAAAATGAAGAATAAGAGAACGAAGGTATATAGTGGCGTTTGTTTACTGACGGAGTCGTAAGCAAAAGGAGCCCGGAGTACCGAAAGAGAACGTCCCGCAGGGTATACCTCATTTTGACTAGATATTTTGCTTCGTTTTACATCATGGTAAAATGAAGAGGCCAAGCGCCTTTAACGCCGAAGTACAATAAATTACATCATAAAGTATATTTAACTGAACCCCAATAAACCTTACAAGTAATCTGTTCTCGATACAATTTCCTCCTAACGTCGTAAACCACTCTAACTGAACATTTTTACAATCGGAAAAATAAGCACAAAAAAAAGACCAGATCTACATCTGGCCTTCTCTTATTAACTATTTAAATATGTGTGAGGAAAAAATCTTACTCGTCTGCAATAGTGTAAGTAATCGTAACCGATTCGTTAAGGTCAGCACTTAATGTTTGGAATTCTGCATCATCAAACGATAAGTTATATGTTAACTGGTGTCCGTTGTTAATACCGTTTCCAGTATAAGCACTTCCAATTCCAGTAATAATAGTAGAAGAAGAACCGTTTGCTAACGTAATAGCAGAAGCATTAGGTGTTCCTTTTACTCCGTTACCATTTCCAGCATCTGATCCAGCAGCAACCGTTAGAGTCATTCCTGTTGGTAAATCGTTAGTCATTCCTACAGTAACTTTTCTAGTTGTTTCTGCACTGGCTTTAATGTTAGAGTAGTTTAACCAAAGTGCTGAGTTAGATAAATTGAAGTCGAATGCATTACCAGCCTCAGTAATCGCTTCTGGTGTAAAGTTAATTCCATTGTTTCCTCCAGGTCCTTCAATATCTAAGATACTTGTTGCTGGAATAGCGAAAGAAATTTGGTGACTATCATCTAAATCATCTTGAGCAAATGCCATTGTACCTACTAATGCTAATCCTAATGTTAATGCAAACTTTTTCATCTTGTTTTGTTTTTGTTGTTAAACTTTGTTTTTGATTACATTACAAATATAGCAACAGATTAAGGTAATAAAAGTGATATTAGTCTCATAAACCACTTAACGCCGATGAATGGTGAAATTAGCTCCTTGAATGGAAATAGGATAGTATTAGATAACTGTGTTATATGGTTTTACAATAAAATAAGGTCCTGTGTGGGATAGATAATATCATTATAGCTACACTTTTCGTCTAATGTTTCAAAGATATTCGTATTCAGTATAACTTTCCCTCTTGAGAGGGGTTAAGGGTGTGTAAAAACGAACACGATTAAATTGTACAAATAATCTATTTTCGATACACTTTCCTTCTTACGTGGTAAACCTCTCGAACTGACATTTCAACTTCCCCTCTTGAGAGGGGTTAGGGGTGTGTAAAAAAATAAGCACAAAAAAAGACCAGATCTACATCTGGTCTTCTCTTATTAACTATTTAAATATGTGTGAGGAAAAAATCTTACTCGTCTGCAATTGTATATGTAATTGTAACCGATTCGTTAAGGTCTGCGCTTAAAGTTTGGAATTCTGCATCATCAAACGATAAGTTGTATGTTAACTGGTGTCCGTTGTTAATACCGTTTCCAGTATAAGCACTTCCAATTCCAGTAATAATAGTAGAAGAAGATCCGTTTGCTAACGTAATAGCAGAAGCGTTAGGTGTTCCTTTTACGCCGTTCCCGTTTCCAGCATCTGTACCAGCAGCAACCGTTAGAGTCATTCCTGTTGGTAAATCGTTAGTCATTCCTACAGTAACTTTTCTTGTAGTTTCTGCACTGGCTTTAATGTTAGAGTAGTTTAACCAAAGTGCTGAGTTAGATAAATTGAAGTCGAATGCATTACCAGCCTCAGTAATCGCTTCTGGAGTAAAGTTAATTCCGTTGTTTCCTCCAGGTCCTTCAATATCTAAGATACTTGTTGCTGGAATAGCGAAAGAAATTTGGTGACTATCATCTTGATCGTCTTGAGCAAATGCCATTGTACCTACTAATGCTAATCCTAATGTTAATGCAAACTTTTTCATCTTGTTTTGTTTTTGTTGTTAAACTTTGTTTTTGATTACATTACAAATATAGCAACAGATTAAGGTAATAAAAGTGATATTAGTCTCATAAACCACTTAACGCCGATGAATGGTGAAATTAGCTCCTTGAATGGAAATAGGATAGTATTAGATAACTGTGTTATATGGTTTTACAATAAAATAAGGTCCTGTGTGGAATAGGAGATATCTTTACAGAAATACTTTTATCTTCATGTTACAATGCACTCGAGCAGATAGTTCGTATTAAGTATAACTTCCCCCCCTTGAGAGGAGTTATGGGTGTGTAAAAAACAAACTTAACCTGTTTTCGATACACTTTCCTCCTGACGTCTTAAAGCACAATAGAACTGACATTATATCTATCTATGAATAATAAAATAATACTCCTTGTTGTTCGAGTATAAGGAAGTGAATTCTTTTAGAGCTAATGCAGGTTTCGAATTAATAAAATGATCGAGTGTCGATAATTTCATGTTAAAATTTGAATGTACAAGATTGAATAAATCTTCAGGGGTTGTGTCGTAATAATCACTAGCTCCTAATCCAAATTCAAAAATAATGGTTGGTTTGTGCGTACGTATTGTCTTTTCTGCACCTTTTAACACAAGCATTTCAGCACCTTCCACATCAATTTTCATTAAATGAATAGGCTGCGAATATGAAATATCTTCTAAATAGGCATCCAGTTTTTGGGTATTGACTTTAATTTTCTCAACATTTGGATTTGATGTTGCATACTTACGTTTTTTTATACCACTGTAAGCAGGTGCATTTTTTACGTAATTAAATTCTATTTTGCCAGCATTATCGCTTAGGGCAATATTAGAAATGGTGATTTTAGATTGACCTTTATATTTTTGAACCAGATTTTTGTTAAAATCAGGAATAGGTTCAAAGCCAATATGATGTCCATTAGGAGAAGATTTTAAAATTTCGTCTAAAACCTCACCTTTATGGCAGCCAATGTCTATGCAATTAGAATCTTTAGTTAAGACTTGTTCAAAGATCTTTTTAGTTAACCGATCATACTTTAAATTTTGGGTTAAATCAATCTTTAAAAAACTTAGGACTGCTTTTAATGTGTTTTTAATCATATTTTTTACTCTAAATTCCATGTCAAATTTAGTCTTTTATCACTTTTAAACCACAAATATGGGCTTTAATGTGGTGTATTTTATAAATTATCATGATAGACGTGCTAAACAAAGAATACTAAAATGGTTAAATAACCTAGAATATCAATAAGGTATGTACTTTTTCGGTTTGCAATAATTTAAGTTTAGACTTCCTTTCTTAACGGCCTTTGCTAAACGAAAACGAAGTTGTATTGATGTGTGTAAAAACGAACTTCAATAAACTTTGTATGTATTATTCTTATGCGATTTTGGTCGCCCCTCTGGGGCTATATGTGTTTTTTGTTCTCATTTGTTTTGTACAGTTCGCCCCTCTGGGGCTTATAATGCAATATAATTTAAGGGTTAGGGGTGTGTAAAAAACGAACTTCAATAAATTTTGTATGTATTTATTCTTATGCGGTTTTGGTCGCCCCTCTGGGGCTATATGTGTTTTTTGTTCTCATTTGTTTTGTACAGTCCGCCCCTCTGGGGCTTATAATGCAATATAATTTCTCCTCTTGAGAGGGTTAGGGGTGTGTGAAAACGAACTTCAATAAACTTTGTATGGTATTTTTTATGCGGTTTGGGTCGCCCCTCTGGGGCTTATTATGCAATATAACATCCCCTCTTGAGAAGGGTTAGGGGTGTGTAAAAACGAACTTCAAAAAAAATACACAAAAAAAAGACCAGATGTTAAATCTGGTCTAAAGAAATCCCTATATAATATGTTGTTGTTTATTCGTCTGCAATTGTATAAGTAATAGTAACTGATTCGTTAAGGTCTGCGCTTAATGTTTGGAATTCTGCATCATCAAACGATAAGTTGTATGTTAACTGGTGTCCGTTGTTGATACCGTTTCCAGTATATGCACTTCCAATTCCAGTAATAATAGTTGATGAAGATCCGTTTGCTAACGTAATAGCAGAAGCGTTAGGTGTTCCTTTTACTCCATTCCCGTTTCCAGCATCTGATCCAGCAGCAACCGTTAGAGTCATTCCTGTTGGTAAATCGTTCGTCATTCCTACAGTAACTTTTCTTGTTGTTTCTGCACTGGCTTTAATGTTAGAGTAGTTTAACCAAAGTGCTGAGTTAGATAAATTGAAGTCGAATGCATTACCAGCTTCAGTAATCGCTTCTGGAGTAAAGTTAATTCCGTTGTTTCCTCCAGGTCCTTCAATATCTAAGATACTAGTGGCTGGAATAGCGAAAGAAATTTGGTGGCTATCATCTAAATCATCTTGAGCAAATGCCATTGTACCTACTAATGCTAATCCTAATGTTAATGCAAACTTTTTCATCTTGTTTTGTTTTTGTTGTTAGACTTTGTTTTTGATTACATTACAAATATAGCAACAGTTTAAGGTAATAAATGGTGATAAACACCTTATAGACCTCTTCATTCCGATGAATGGTAAAATTAGCTCTATGAATGGAAAGTTTAAATTATTAGATAACTGTGTTATAGGTTATATAGTGTTTTAATAGCTATGTTTTAGAATAATATCTATTAATATTTGTCGTTTCAATACATGTATAATAGGAATGGTTGGATCAATTGATTTAAATAAAATATGAAATATATAAAGAAGATGTTGATATTGAGTTTGTTGAGCCTCGGGTTTGTATTATCATGTCAATCATCAGAAGAGAAAACGTTTGGTAGGAAGGATGTATCAGAAACCTCCTATGATGACAATATTAATATATGTGCTTTTCCAAGTATAAGGCCTCCTGTTTTCCCAGGATGTGAAAAGGTTGAAGGGGATAAGGCTTTATTGGAATGTTTTCAATTAGAATTACATCAATTTATGGCAAAGAATAAGGTATATCCTCAAGAAGCCATAGACAAAAAGTTAGAAGGGAAAGTATATATACAATTTAGAATTAACACAATTGGGGTTGTTGAAGGGATTAAAGTGGTGAGAGGAACATATGAAATATTAAATCAAAATGCCATCGATTTAATAAAACGTTTACCAAAAATGAAACCTGCCAGAAATGGTAAAGAAGTTGTAAGTGAATTGTTTGTTATTCCTGTGAAATATAAATTAAATGAGCGTGAAGAGCATATAGAAAATACGAATTAAGGTAATTAAGAGAATAGGTTGAAGTGCTATATAAGTACTTAACTAAGGTCTGTTCTTATCTAATAAAAGAATACAAAAGGTTATCTTATGGTTATAAAAGTTAGTTTTTATATAGATATGGCCGTTTTAAGTCGTGGTTAAAAACATTGTGTATAGTAGGCTATAAATTCTCTAGGAATAGAAAATATATCTCTTGGCTCAAAATAGTCTGGACTAACACCATGAACATAAACATCATGTTTTTTAAACAACATTTTTATTCTTGTAATATGGTAATACTGAGAAACGACAATAATACTCGAAAACTTATGCTTTTCTTTTAATCGTAATGTGTTTTTAACCGTGAGCCGAGTATTATTCCCATAGTTGTCCACAAGTATATCGGATGCTTTAACACCATGGTTAAGAAGATATATTTTCATGATTTCTGCCTCATAATGCCCTTCTTTACCCAGTCCACCACTAACAATAATTTGTTTTACTCTCTTGTCATTGTAAAGAGATAATCCACATTCTAGGCGCTTTTCTAGTCGAACGGATAACCGACCATCTTTATGAACTTTATTTCCTAAAATAACAGCAACATCCGAACTGTATTGGTCATTTTTAATACCATCAATAATGCTGTAAGACACATGAGTAATAAACCAAATGAATAGTAAAGTGAAAATAGATTTTAAATAGCGCATATTATGTAACAAAATAAGTTTAGTAATACAAGTGGTTAAATGTATCGTAATTTATTGAATATAAGCTTAATTGGATGGAAAGTATTAAGTGTCATGTTATTTTAAAGTTTTAATGTAAAATATTGTTTTGTAGGTTTTTAGGTTTATTTTATTGATTATTTTATTTGCTTAATACATTTTATATGTATACTTTGTGCGTATGTAAAAAGTATTAACTAATAAATTGTATTTATGAAAAATGTATTAATGCCTATTCTACTAATAGGTCTATTTGTTACATCTTGTACAAAGCAATCCGATACAGATATTGAATTTGTGCAAACACAAGAAATGAAGTTGAATTCAAGTCATTGTGAATCTTTGCCTGGTGTATTACGCTCTTCATCATATCCTCTTACTATGGGTAAAGAGTTTCAAAGAACAGCTCTTAAAACAATGACCGATATCTATTTGTTGAATTATAAAGACAAAGGTTATATTAAAAGAACAGTGAATGAAATTGATAAAACGGTAAATATCTCCATTATTAAATTTGGGTTTGGAATGCCAGTACATGATGGTATTCCTAATGTAGATCGAACAATATGGTCAGGAACGGATAAGTTTTTTGCCGAGTATATGTATAATTTAAATCATTATTTTGCACAATTGCCTTGTGAATTTGATATAATCATATTTCAGTATAATGGAATATGGTATGTAGAGAATTGTTGTTAGTATTATTAACATAGTAAATATATATAGCTACAAACGCAAAAAGGATATTGTATCATACAATATCCTTTTTGTTGTAAAATGAATCATTAATGGCTAAAGTTGTATTTATCTTCCATGCGTTTACCTTCGTAATATTTTTTACCATTTCGGTCTATATAGCCTTTCCATGATTTTATATAAGCAAAGTCTCCATTAAAATAAGGGATATGAATATTGATATTTAAGTACCCACCAGAAGCACTGGCTTGGTATTCAGGTTGAATAACGACTTTTCCAGTTTTATCTATAAAGCCGAAAAGTTTATCAATCATAATAGGTGCGAATCCATCTTTAAAATTCCCAGCAATTTCTATATCTGGTGTCAGTTTAATTTTAATATCCTGATTTTTATTAAAATAAATAAATATTTCAGGTATTTTTCCATAATATACATAAATACTATCCCCTGTTTTTGTATTAACTGTTTTATGAGAAACATATCCTTCTTTTGGGGTTTCATACTCTTCTGTTATATAGTAATTATGCGCTTTTGATAAGCATAATCCATCTTGAAAAGATACAGGTTCTTGTAACTGCATTTGGATTTTTTCTACAGGTATTGATCCGATTAACTGATTGTCTTCTTTATCTTGGAGAATGATTTCCCCTTTAAGGTTAATAAAACAAGGTGTCTTATCTTTAATGGCATAAGATAGACCTTCCGAGAAACCTTCAATATGATCAAAAGTAAATGGAATTAAGAGTTGTCCGTTACGGTCAATAACCCCCACTTTATTTGACTCTTCATGTCTTACAATAAATTCATTTTGATTAAAGAAATTGGAGTTGGATTGATATAGGCCTACAATTCCAGAAGATAATCCATAAGGCATTATTTCTCCATCTAATGAGATGAATTGGTAATTTTGATCATTTAAAACAAATCCAAACAATGTATCGTTTAGTTGTGTGATATTTTGAATGTGCTTAATGTAACTATATTGCGATTTTAGTGTATATTTTTTTTCGTTTGTTATTGTATACCCTTCAAAATTATAGGTTGTTCCCTTTTGTTGTTTTGTTGGATTAGGAATGGCATAAATAATTGTATTGTTATTAATACCAATAAATTGTTTCGTTTCAGAATCTTTTATAGTTGTATGAATTTTACCTGATTTTCCTCTAACCGTAATGGTTTTCCCATACCTAAACCAAGCGAGTGTATCTATAGAAGAAAATTGATTAAAATCATGACAAAATTCTCTTACTTTTTGATTTCCTTGTTCATCAAAACATTCAACCCAATAAATACCTGAATGTTCCCATCCTAAATCTTTATCTCTTCGTAATGGTTTTATTTGGTTTAAAAACGATAGTAATGTATCACTTTTCTGTTCAGTATCAATAGCAGAATCATAAAAGTCGGATAGTGATTTGGTTGTACTTGTTCTTATCCCAAAATACATATCGTCTATTTTTAATAGATTTTTGAAATCAGGATGTATTATCCATTCACCTTTTTGATTTATCAATCCATAGCCACTCCATTTATTTTCTTCAGGTTTTTCTTTAACAATAGCACCTTCTTTATAAACAGCAAAAACTTGATCATATTTAGGCTCTATAAGCCATTTAGTTTTGCTTTTTATTTTGTTTTTTACAAACCCATATGAATCGTCTACACGGTATGGAATCATATCAACAGATTCTCCAAGTAATGGAATATGTTCTCTTTCTATTTTTTCTATGATTTTGTACTTTGCTCTCTTGTAGTATTGATTTAGTATTTTTTTTTGTTGAGAGGTTTGAGCATTTAAAGATTGTAAAATGAGCATTATGAAGCTCAAAAATAAGAAGGTTCGCTTTGTCATTTTTAAATTGTATTTATTTTTGATACTATCTTCAAATTTATAATATTATTTTTTTATAAAACAGAGTAAATAGAAATTAAGGAATTTTGATCAATTGTTAATCAATTTAAAAAACATTTAAACCCAGTTATTAGAGCCATATGAATATTTAAATTTAATGTTTATTTGTTTTAATATGAAAAATTACTTTTTTATCATTATATCTATGTTGTTAATATTTCCTGTCTTGGGTCAGGAGTCTACAACGATACTTGGTCGATTGATTTCGGAAGATTCTTTAGGAATAGACCGTGTTAATGTCCTCAATTTATCAAAAATAAAAGGTACAACCACGAATATACAAGGTGAGTTTGAAATCGTTATTGATGTTGGAGATACACTATTATTCTCGGCAATACAATTTAAAAATAGAGAATGGGTGGTTACAGATTCAATTATTAAAAGTGGATTTATATTATGTATATTAGAATTAGATGATATTACGTTACAAGATATTGTGCTTACTGATTTTAGTATGTTTGATACGAATCAACCTGGAGGAGATATTGATATGAGTCTACCATTTAATACAATTCCAGTAGTTAAATCTTATTCAACGCGAAGAGCTTCATACTTACAAGGAGGAATTATTAGTTCTATAGTAAATCGGTTAAATGGGAATATTAAAAGGAATAAAGCGGTAATAGCTTATGAAAAACAAAGAAATTTGGTAGAAAAAACCCGAGGTATATTTGAAGATGTTTTTTATGAAAATTTAGGAATTCCAAATGATGAAATTTATTTGTTTATAGATTTTTACATGTCAGAAGCACAAACAAGCCGGCTTTTAACCCCAGATTTTAAATATGAATTAATAGAACATATACAGAACTGTGTACCCATGTATCTTGAATATAGAGAACGAAAAGTAGATTCTATACCATTTACAGAATAGATATTAATAGTAAGATTTCTTATTCATTTACAACTTTCCCGTTTGAGAAAGGCATGGTGTGTAAAAAAAAAGCACAAAAAAAGACCAGATGTTAAATCTGGTCTAAAGAAATCCCTATATAATATGTTGTTGTTTATTCGTCTGCAATAGTGTAAGTAATCGTAACCGATTCGTTAAGGTCAGCACTTAACGTTTGGAATTCTGCATCATCAAACGATAAGTTGTATGTTAACTGGTGTCCGTTGTTAATACCATTTCCAGTATATGCACTTCCAATTCCAGTAATAATAGTTGATGAAGATCCGTTTGCTAACGTAATAGCAGAAGCGTTAGGTGTTCCTTTTACTCCATTCCCGTTTCCAGCATCTGATCCAGCAGCAACCGTTAGAGTCATTCCTGTTGGTAAATCGTTCGTCATTCCTACAGTAACTTTTCTAGTTGTTTCTGCACTGGCTTTAATGTTAGAGTAGTTTAACCAAAGTGCTGAGTTAGATAAATTGAAGTCGAATGCATTACCAGCCTCAGTAATCGCTTCTGGAGTAAAGTTAATTCCATTGTTTCCTCCAGGTCCTTCAATATCTAAGATACTTGTTGCTGGAATAGCGAAAGAAATTTGGTGACTATCATCTAAATCATCTTGAGCAAATGCCATTGTACCTACTAATGCTAATCCTAATGTTAATGCAAACTTTTTCATCTTGTTTTGTTTTTGTTGTTAAACTTTGTTTTTGATTACATTACAAATATAGCAACAGTTTAAGGTAATAAATGGCAGTAAGTACCTCATGAACCTCTTCATTCCGACGAATGGTAAAATTAGCTCTGTGAATGGAAATAGGATAGTATTAGATAACTGTGTTATTGAGTTTTAAGATAGAATAAGGTCTTGTTTAAAAACGAAACAGAGTTAAAAGCATATTAAAACAAAACAAATCACATAAGTAACCCATTCTCGATACACTTTTCTCCTAACGTCGTAAAGCACTCGAAATAAAGCAACTTATTTCACTTCTTGAGAGATGAAACGCAAGTTTCTAGGCTTAGGTTTAATTTTTGTTTGTAAATGAAAGGTCTTATTAATGAGATACACTATATAATATACGATTGTTAATCTAACCAAAACACTTTTAAAGGGTGTTAGGAGTATATTCTATATTGGATAAATTAGAGTTAATTTGCACTTCATGAAACACAGTGTATTCATAATGCTAGCCTTTTTAATACCTAATTTTCTCTTAGCTCAAGAGGAAACGATATTGAGGGGCCGTATAATGTCTGAAGATTCTTTAGGTATAGATGTAATAAATGTCTTAAATCTTACGCATAAGTATGGTACAATTACAAATGGTAATGGAGAGTTTAGTGTGCCTGTATATTTAGGCGATACGCTTTTGTTTTCGGCTATACAATATAAGAATGTTGAAATATATGTTACAGATTCACTATTAAAACACAATTACATCACACAAGTTTTAAGCACGGATAATATAACATTAAATGATATAGTATTAACCAGTGGATTTAGTATGTTGGATACGACTGCCAAAACATTTGGAGAAATTGATATGGGGTTACCTTTTAATACAGTTCCTGTAAAGAAAGATTACAGCGATAGACGAGATTCATATCTTACATCTAAATTAAGTAGCTCTTTAATAAGTGCCATAACTGGAGATTTAAAGAAGTTAAGGAAATTACAAGATGTTGAAAAGGAGAGACGATTAACTGAAAAAGTTAAAGGTATTTTTGAAGATTCATTTTATAAGGGGTTACAAATACCAGAAACTGAAATTTATAATTTTATTGATTTTTATTTACCTAAGGCCAAGTTAAAAGGGTTGTTAAAAGAAAATAAAACATATGAGCTTGTCGATTATATTAAAACGTCGGCTCCATTATTTTTAGAAAGGCAACAAAGCGATACTACTTTTATTTCTGATTAACTCCAATTCCAAATAACGCAAAATCATATGCCGAAGGATCCTTTGGATTCAATGTTCTTAAATTAGAATCTAGTTCGCATAAGGCTTTAAAGTCATTTTGTTTACGTGTAATAAGATGATAATGTCTACCTATTCTTCCTGAATGTACATCTAAAGGGCAAGATAATTTTGACATTTCTAAAGATTTCCAGATTCCAAAATCAACATCGTTATTATCCTGTCTTACCATCCAACGCAGAAACATATGAAACCGTTTAGCCGAAGAGCCTTTAACTGGATCCGGTAAATGTTTAAGTGTTCTTGGTAATGGATTATGATTAAAAAAATCGGTTTTAAAACGACTTATAGCATAACTATAATGGTCTTCTGACGGATTTACAAAGGTCGAAAAATAAGATTCAAGATCTTCGTAATTTAAATAAATATGCTGAAGCTGTTTTAAAAAATAAATCAGATCGTCATTTTGGAATGTTCTATAGAGCCATCCATCTAATAATTTTAAATCGGCTTTAGAAAATCCTTTTATAAATTCCAAAGGCGATAGATCCATGCGCTGCATTAAATCATTCGATTTTTTTAGAATTTGTTCTCGTTTTCCCCAGGATATTATTTGGGTTAGGAAACCGGCAATTTCTATATCAGATTTTTTTGTAAAACAATGCGGAATAGAAATTGGGTCATGCTCAATAAATTCGATTGTATTATATTTTTCTACATAAAAATTAAGTTCGTCTTCAATATGTTTAGAAATCATAATTAAAGTACAGTTATTTTATGACGACCTAATTTTACCACTCCATCCAACTCTAATTTTTTTAACAACCTAGAGATCACTTCACGTTTGCTACCTAGTTCTTGTGCAATTTGTGCATGAGTTAAATGTAGAACCTTTACATTTTCCGCCTCGGTATGTTTTTTTAGATATTGTATTAAACGTTTATCCAAATGACTATAGGCAACTTCATCTATTGTTTCCAGTAAATCCTCAAACTTTAATTGCCATTGGTCAATAACAAATTGAAACCAACTCGGGTGGTTCTTCATTAATTTCGGCATTAATCGGGCTGGGATCGCTAAAATTTCAGACTCTTCTACAGCAACAGCTTTAATTTTAGATAAATTCATTGAATTGGTACAATGAAAGGACGCTACACAAACATCCCCTTTGCTAATATGATAAAGATATAACTCATTACCCTGGTCATTTTCTCGATAAACTTTTAAACTTCCGAATAATACCAAAGGAATCATTTGAATGTTTTTTCCAGTTTCTACCATAGATTTACCCGTTTCTAGTTCTATGATTTGGCTTTCTGTAAGAATTTCTTCTATAAGCTTAGGATCCTTAGAAAGAGTAGGGAAAAGTTGAGAAAATTTATGAGTAAGAATATCTAAATCTGTATGCATATTGATCGGTTTATATACAAAGGTAAAGAACCTATAACACAAAGACAAAAATCCGTATAGATTCGTAAAACTTAATCTACTGTAAAAAATACCTTTCAAAAAAAAGAAATCACATCATAATCCTTATATTTGTCTGTCTGTACTTTTTTGTATCTATTGGTTTTACCAATAAAATATGATCAAAATTGTCTAGATATAAACATATTTAAACTTACCCAATATGCTTAAGAAGTTTTTATTCTTTTCAATTCTTACTTTTTTACCCATCCTAGGATTGGCGCAAATTTCATTTCCGTTTCCGTATTGTTCGGCACAATATCACGATGATCCTGCCGCAGTAGATGTACATTTAACCAATGTAAATATAGAAACGATTAATAATTCTACTGGAAGTAGTGCTTATACATATTATAACAATATGAGCACAGATGTATTTATTGGAACAGAATATTCAGTTTCGGTTACTGTAGATGGATATTCTGCTCACGGTGTTGGAATTTGGATTGATTTTAATCACAATTTTACATTTGAAGACGATGAACGCGTCATGAATATTGTTGATTTAGCCAATATCGTTGGAGAACATACCGTTTCTTTCACTGTGCCTGATGATGCTGTTATTGGAAACACTCGTATGAGAGTTCGTGTTATTGAAGATGAAACATATTTTGTTGAGAATGATGAAACAGATATGTTACCATGTAATTCAATTTATCAATATACGTTACCAAACACAAATAATACGTCAAGATTTGCTTACGGAGAAACCGAGGATTATCTTTTAGAGGTTCAACCAAATTGTATAGACGAGTTAGATAGTGTATTCTCATTTAACTACAACGATAAAAATTACGACATTGTTAAGGAAACAGATGGATGGCCAGGTGCAGCAGCATGTGCGTTATCTAAAGGTGGAACATTGGTTGAAATAAACGATCAAGCGGAACAAGATCAAATCTTCTTACAACTAGGTCTTGCAGGAATTACAAATGCAAATACAGTAGCACCAGACGGTGGTGGTGGAGCCTATGTTTGGATTGGAGGTAACGATATGACAAACGAAGGTACCTGGGTATGGGACGGAGACGGTAATAATCTTGATGAAGTTCAGTTCTGGGCAGGAGATATGAATGGAGCACCAGTCAATGGATTATATAATAACTGGGGGAATGAACCAGATGATTTTGGAGTCCAAGATGGATTAGCATTGTCATTAGATGGATGGCCACAAGGTCTTGCTGGAGAATGGAACGATGTTGCTATAAATAATAATTTATACTATATCATAGAATATCCTGAAGAGGAAGAAGAGCCAATTGGAGAAGTTATTGTAACCTCAGAAGATGATGCGTTTTTAATAACAGTGGATGAGCAAACTTTACAGATGTTTGCAGAAACATCACCAACAGATGAAGATGTTGTTTGGTCAATTGAACTTATTACAGGTAATGCATTATTAAGTGATGATGGATTATTAACACCACTAGAAGATGGTGTCGTTAAAGTTATAGCAACCGCAACAATAGATGGAGAAGAAACAGTAGGATATAAGCATATCATTATTTCTAATCAATCTGGGTTGTTAACCATTTCAAATGCTGGAGCTGTAAGCTTACCTTTATGTACAGGAGAAACAGGAGAACTTTCAGCTTTTGTAGATTTTAAAGCTGGAATTACGGGTACGGCAACGTTTGAATTAACAGGATTACCTACAGGTGTTGATGCTATTATTACGCCATTAGAATTAACAGGTGATGGATTAGTGAATGTAATTTTCACAAATGATGCTGGACCATTTGTAACATCAAACCTTGTATTAACTGTTAATTTAGATGATCCAGTATTAACGAGTTCAGTAGGTTTAGAGCTTATAACATATAACGGAATACCATTTTATATGACGGCAGTAAGCCCTGAAGATAATGAAATTAATGTTTCGCAATTGCCTGAGTTAGATTGGACAGATGCTTTAAGAGCACACCAATATGAAGTTCAAATGGCTACAGACGAAGATTTTACGGATATTATTATTACAGATATAGAAATTTTTGAATCGGAATATGTTCCAGTTTATAATTTCTTACTAGGAACAGATTATTACTGGAAAGTTAGAGCTTTAAACCCTTGTGGTGAAGGATTATGGACGCCTGTTAGAAAATTTACAGTACAACCTGAAATAGGTGTATTGGGATGTACAGACGAAGATGCGTTAAACTATAATGCTAATGCCGATTTTGAAGATGGTAGTTGTACTTACCCAATTGAAGGTTGTACAGATGAAACAGCCTTAAACTACAACAATGAAGCTGTCGTAGATGATGGTTCATGTGTGCTTAACAACGCTGCATTAATTATTACAGAAATAAATGATACATCATATAACTTATTGATTAACGCTGATATTCCTGTAACCTTAGTAACATGGGATCTTGGAGATGGATCTCCAACTACATATGGTGAACAAATCAATCATAATTATCCGGTTAATGGTGTATATCCAATAGAAGTATATGTATACTCTGCAGTTGCAGGAGCAACGTATTACATCCAAGATACTATTGTTGTAGAAGCATGGGGATGTACAGATCCATTTGCTGTTAACTTTGATTTACCTGCCGCATACGATGATGGATCATGTATTCCGAAAGTATACGGATGTACGAATCCACTTTCAACAAATTACAACCCAAATGCCAATACAGACGATGGTTCATGTTCTACAGTTATTTTAGGATGTACAGACGAAACGGCATTTAATTACAATCCAGTTGCAACCAATGATGATGGATCTTGTGAAGAAGTTGTATTAGGATGTACAGATGAAACAGCATTAAATTATGATGCTAATGCGAATACAGATGACGGATCTTGTGATGTAACTGGTTGTACAGATCCTGATGCATTTAATTATAACCCTGATGCAACTGTTAATGATGGATCTTGTATTGATGTTATTTTAGGATGTACAGATGTAAATGCATTAAACTATAATCCGAACGTTAACACAAATGACGGAACATGTTTATATGATGTACCAAATGATACAGATTGGCAAGTAACGACAACATCAGAAAATCATTCAATATTAATCCAAAATAGTATTGATTTTTCTGGAATTACACCTGCTTTAGTAAATGGAGATTATATTGGAGTTTTCTTTACAAAAAACAACGGTGACTTACAATGTGCTGGACGTGTTGAATGGACAGGATCTAACCTTGCGTTATCAGTGTTTGGAAATGAAAATGGTCAGGATAACGGATTCGAAGATGGAGAAGTATTTATTTGGAAAATTTGGAGAAGTAATACGAATATGGATACAGAGGTGTCTGCATCTTATGACGCTACCCAAACGCACCAAGGTGAATATGGAGACGATGGAATTAGTGCTTTAACAGCATTAAGTTTAGGAATAACTCATGAGATTGAGTTAGAAGAAGGTTGGAATTTTATTTCTACAAATCTTAGTCCTGTTAACCCATTAATGGATTCTGTATTCTCTACAGTAAACGGAAGTTTATTTTTAGCAAAAGATGAAAATGGAGATGTTTATTGGCCTAACGTTAATGTAAACAATATTGGTGATCATATTATGGGTGAAGCCTATAAGGTGAACATGAATGCGGATGCCACATTAGAAATTAAAGGAATTACAATTTCACCTGAAGATTATGACGTAACCTTAAATGAAGGATGGTCTTACATTGGTTACTTAAGAGATGCTAATGCAAATATATCTTCAGTTATGGCTAGTGTTGCAGATAAAATATTCTTAATGAAAAACATAGATGGTGATGTATTTTGGCCACAGTTTAACATTAATAATATTGGAAATATGGAAATAGGAGCTGGATATCAAATTAATATGAGTGCAGATACAACCTTTAATTTCCCTGCAAACTCTGTTAATTTACCGGAGTTAAAATTAACTCAAAAAGAATCGCCATTATATTATAGTAATGTATTCTCATCTAAACGTCATATGCATATTGCAATTCCTGTTAATGCTTGGAAAAACACACCTAGTATTGGAAGTGAAATAGCAGTTTACTCAAACGAAACTTTAGTTGGAGCAACCGTGTGGAATGGTGGAAATACAGTAGTTACTATTTATGGACATGACCAAAACCTTTGGGATAATAAAGGTTTAGTAGTTAAGGCATACATTAATGGTCAAGAATCAAATTTAGATGTTGTTTTAACGAGTCAGAAAGCGTTAACATTTATTGAAAATGATGTTAGAATAGTTAATGAAATAGCAAAAATTGCTAATCCAGAATTTAACTATCAGCTGGTTGAAAAAGAACTAGTCGTTGTTGCTACAAGTACAGAAACAGTGCAAACTAAATCTATCCAATTAGAGATTGTAGATTATTTAGGACGTAAAGTATATGCAGACCAATTAGAAGTTGAAGGTAACCAAAGTATTGCATTACCAGAACTTGTAAAAGGACAGTATATTATCAATATTAAAGAGAATGATTTAGAAACGACACCAATTAAATGGATGAATTTCTAAGACAGATTAGTTAATAAAAAAAGGGTTGTATAAGTTATATACAACCCTTTTTTTATTCCATTACCTATGTTTTTTTATATTAAATAATAGAAGATTTTACAACTGAGTATTTGAATAAAAAAAATAGGAATTAATATAAATATATTCATTCATAAGCGATTTCAGGTTATTTTTACATCAAAAGAATAAATGTTTAAAACAATCTATACAAAGCCATATTTAATCTTCTGGGACTTTAATTCCAGTACTAGTAGTTATGGGGTTACTAGGAATCAATAATACTATAGATATCAATGTTCATGATATATATTTAGTGATTGATTTCTGGATCTATATGTTGTTTTGTATAATTCTCTTTTTTAGTTTTGGATTATGGTATTGGATATGTTATCGATTTATATTACAATTATCGAACTGGCTAAGTCTTATTCATGCTATAGGAACGGGAGTAAGCCTAATTATTGTTTTCTATTATTTAGGGTTTGAACCAAAGTTAAATTTACCAACTCGATATCTAGATACAACGTATTATCAGGAAATAATAATAGGGAATATAATCCTATTTTTAGTTAGCCAAATAGCAATGGTAATTAATAGTCTACGATTATTAATACGACGTATAAAGGTCTTAATACGGAAGTAATATAGCTTCGTGTGAATTTTAATTTATTTTTTAATTGATGATTAATACATTAAAATTATTTACTAGTTTTGTAAATGTATAACAAAGAATAAGATACGTTATGGCAATTTTTAAATCATATAAACAAACAATTTGTGTCCCTTTTAAGAGAAAAGGTCGGACTTGTTATGTGTATTTATAATGTGCTTATAAAATATATTGATAATAAACAGCCCGACTTTTTAGTCGGGCTGTTTTATTTTTGGCACATATTAAAACATGTTTTTATAGTATAATATTTCAACCATTTTTTCTGTAAGTCTAATTCGATTTACAGAGTATTAAACCATTTCAAAATGAAAAAAGCATTACATAATTACTTAGATACATTTAAAGGATTATCTAAAGAAGTTTGGTGGTTGGCTCTAATCACCTTAATAAATAGAGCAGGAACCATGGTAATTCCATTTTTATCATTGTACCTAACACAAGGATTAGAATTTACTTTAAAAGATGTAGGTTGGGTTATGACTGCCTATGGGTTTGGATCTGTTATAGGTTCATGGTTAGGTGGAAAACTAACGGATAAAATTGGATATTATAAAGTAATGGTAGTAAGTATGGTATTAACAGGAATACTCTTTGTTACTCTACAGACTTTAACTACGTTTACGGCTTTTTGTATAGGTTTATTTATTGTTATGGTGGTAGCGGATAGCTTTAGACCAGCCATGTTTGTTGCTTTAAGCGCATATAGTAAAGAAGAGAATAAAACGAGATCTGTAACATTAATTCGATTAGCTATTAATCTTGGATTTTCTGCTGGTCCGGTAATGGGTGGTTTAATAATAACCCATTTAGATTACTCTGGGTTATTTTGGGTAGATGGGGTAACCTGTGCAATTGCTGGATTGTTAATTTTAAATGTATTAAACCCAAGAAAAGCAAAATCGTTTGAACAAGAAGAAATAGAAAATCCAAAATCTCCATATAAAGATGGTGTTTTCTGGATATTTTTTGCAGCCATGTCTTTATTTGGTATCGTATTTCTACAGTACTTCTCAACCATTCCATTGTTTTATAAAGAAGTACACCATATGTCTGAGTTTGAGATTGGATTAATAATGGGATTAAACGGGGGACTCATTTTTATTCTCGAAATGCCATTAATAAAATGGTTAGAGCGTAAAACATATTCTATGGCCAGTTTAATGTTAATTGGTGCAATACTGACTGGGTTTAGTATTTTGGTACTAAACTTAACAGGTTGGATTGGTATTGTAATCGTTGGAATGTTGTTTATGACTATAGGAGAAATGATCGCTTTCCCATTTTCGAATGCATTTGCAATGGAACGTTCTAAACGCGGAAATAAAGGGGCTTATATGGCAATGTATTCAATTTCATTTTCGGTAGCTCATATATTTGGACATAACTTTGGTATGCAAATGATTGAGAAGTTTGGGTATGATATAACCTGGTATTTTATAACCTTGTTGGCTGTTATATGTTCTATACTATTGTTTGTACTTAAAATCAAACTTCAAAAACCTAAAGCTCTACCTACAGAATCTATAATCGTTCAGTAAACATTATATCTATGTCATTTCATATACGACAGTTAGAACATAAGGATATTCCAAACATAACAAACTATTGGTTGAACTCATCGTATCAACATCTTATTAGTATGGGTGTAGATTTAGAGAAGATTCCAAAGGCCGAATTGTTTAATACAATGTTAGAGTTGCAAATTGAACTTGAAGATCATTTAAAGCAATCATATGCACTTATTTGGGAAATAGAAGGAAAACCAATAGGGCATTCAAATGTTAATAAAATCATTTTTGGAAATGAAGCTTATATGCATTTGCACATTTGGGATAAGCAGTTTAGAAAATCTGGATTTGGGAAAGCATTGGTGAAACGTTCGCTAAAGATATTCTTTGAAGTTTTAGAACTTAAACGCATTATTTGTGAACCATATGCATTAAACAAGGCTCCAAATCGAACTTTAGAGCAGGTTGGATTTAAACTTGAAAAGACGTATAGAACAATACCTGGTTCAATTAATTTTGAACAAGAGGTAAACCGCTGGATTATTACTAAAGAAGATTTTTTAAATCTTTAGACATAAAAAAAGGACTGAGATAACTCAGTCCTTTTTTTTAGAATGTAAATCCGGCTCCTAATTTTATAGTGTTGTTTTTGACATCTGAAGTAGATTCTGACAACATTCGGGTAAACGGATATGTGTATTGAGCATTAATATGGAAGAAATGATTAATATGATATTCTAATCCAATTAACACTCCCAGTGAAACTTTAGATAAACCATCAAGGTCTGTACTTGTATATTTAACCAGTTCATTTTGATCATTAATATGCTCTTGGTAAATTTCGGCCGATAACAAATATGATAACTCTAGACCACCATAAGCCGAGAATTTCTCATTTTGGTTATCTTTAATAATAACCTGAGCATCTAAATTTTCAATATGTATTCGAGTAGGGGCAGCGTTTCCAATTGATGGTAGGTTTAAAGAAGCTCGAATAGAATCTCCAAATAACCAAGCCGCATCAAATCCTTCTAATGAATAGAAAAACCCAAGTTCGTATACAAATTTTTTCGATTTACTTGGAAGCTGAAAATAGGCTCCAACGTGGTACCCAAGTCTAGATTCACTAGATTCAACAAGGTTGCCCGATGGAAAAGATACGTTTAATCCAGAACGAATTCCAAATTGCATTTCTGTAATACCTTTAACTTGTCTGTTCTTCTCCTCATCATCTTTAGTTTGCGAAAACGCAAAAGACGATAAGAATAAAGTAAGACATATCGTCAATAAAATTTGTGTTCTTTTCATGTATTAATTATAAGATCGGTTTCCAAAAATAGTACTCCCTATTCTAACCATTGTACTGTTATGTTCTATGGCAATTTTGTAATCACCACTCATTCCCATAGATAAAACTTTCAAAAAGGGGAATTTATTTTGTTGTTGGGTGTAAAATTCCGACATTTTTTCGAATTCTTGATGTGTTTGGCTAATATCTGTCGTAAAAGTTCCCATTGCCATTAGTCCTTTCACTTGAATATAGGGATATTTTTCTTGACATGTATTTAAAAAAGCTTCACAATCATTAAAAGAAAAACCAAATTTAGAAGATTCTTCTGCCAAATGAATTTGAACAAGACAAGGAATTATTCGATCGTTTTCTTGAGCACGCTTATTAATTTCAATAGCCAACTTATCATTATCTAAGGCATGAATTAAATGTACAAAAGGAGCAATGTATTTAACCTTATTACGTTGCAAATGACCAATCATATGCCACTCGATATCCTTTGGTAAGGATTCAAATTTATCACAAAGTTCTTGAACCTTATTTTCACCAAATATACGTTGTCCGTTTTGGTAAGCATCTTCTATATAAGATATTGGTTTGGTTTTAGATACAGCAACCAAGGTAACTTGTTGAGGTAACGTTTTATTAACCGCTTCTAAATTTTGAGCAATATCTACAGTTTTTGTCATCATTAGGCCATTACAGTTTTTAATCGTCTGATTTTGATTCTAAATATTGCAAAGATAATAGTCATTATTGGAGAAATCCAATTAAATATGCAATAAGGTAGATATAATATAGTGGCTACTCCTAAAATTTTAGCTTGGGCAGCTCCACATGTATTCCATGGAATTAATACCGAGGTAACCGTTCCACTATCTTCTAATGTTCGACTTAAATTTTCTGGAGCTAAACCTTGATTTTTATAAGCTTCTGAAAACATTTTACCTGGAACAACAATAGCTAAGTATTGATCAGATGCCGTTAGGTTAAAGAAAACACAAGAGAAAACTGTAGATCCCACTAAGGAAGTATCCGATTTAGCATAACGAACAATGGAATTACTTATGGCTTTTAATAATTCTGTTTTTTCCATTACTCCACTAAAAATCATAGCACAAGTAATTAACCAAACAGTATTAAGCATTCCTGCCATTCCATCTGAAGCTAGTAAGTTACTAATAATAGCATTTTCACTTTGAATTTTGACAGTTCCAGCCATAGCATCAATAATTACTCTATAATACTTAGCGGCAACTAATTTAGTATCTGTGTAATTGGCACTTAGGTTTTGTAATATTTCTGGTTGAAATATTACTGCAAATAGAACCCCAGCTAATGTCCCTAAAAACAGGGCCGGAATGGCTTTTACTTTTTTAACGATTAATGCAATTACAAATATAGGGACAAGAAATAACCCAAGGTGAATGTTGAATTTTTGAGCTATAATATTTTGTACTTCAATGAGATCGGTTGTGTTAGAACCTGATTCAAAATTCCATCCAACTACCAAAAATACAATTAAACTGATGGCAATAGATGGTATTGTTGTATAGGCCATGTAACGTATATGTGTAATTAAATCTGTCCCAGACATGGCAGGTGCTAAGTTTGTAGTATCGGATAATGGAGACATTTTATCTCCAAAATAGGCTCCAGAAATAATAGCTCCAGCAATCCAACCTTCAGAGAATCCTAATACTTTTCCAATAGCAAGTAATGCAATACCAACTGTTGCTATTGTAGACCATGAGCTTCCGGATGCTAATGATATGACACTAGAAATGATACATGCTGCTACTAAAAAGTAACTTGGTTGTAAGATGTCTAAACCATAATATATCATAGCAGGCACTACACCACTAATTAACCATGTTCCGGATAATGCACCGATTAATAATAGGATAATAATGGCCTGCATAGAACCAGAAATACTAGAAACGATTCCTTCCAAAATATCTTTCCATTTGTACCCTAGTCTAATACCAATAATGGCCGCAATAAAGGCTGTAAATAATAAGGCTATTTGATTTGCACCATATGATGAATCATCTTCATAAATGTAAACATTGATTCCTAATAATGCAATTAGAATAACAATAGGAACTAAAGCAAGAAGTAAGGATGGTTTTTTTTCTGACATCGTTTATTTTTTAACAGATGCCAATTTACGAATTCTTAGAGTATCCTTTTTGAAAAATTAAAGTTATCTGACTTTCATTTTAGGTCTCCTTCAATAGATCCGTAAATTTAAAGCAAAAAAGAAGCAATTACTTAAGTAATTGCTTCTTGAAATTTAGTGTTTTATAATTGTTTTATGAATTATACCTAAGGTATGTTTTAATCGTAAATGATATATACCACTTGGTAAGTTTCCGATATCTACCGTTTGGTTAGATTTAAACGTTTCTATGTGTTTAACGGGTTGCCCTAAAGTATTTAATAGATCAACAGATTGAATGTCTTCTTGTGTTGAAATTGTAAAAACATTTGTCGTTGGATTTGGTTGAATTGAAATGTTCGATTCAATTTCTATAAGTCCAACATTGGAACACCCTGCAATAAATCCAGCATTATTAGGATTTGTAATTTGTGGAGAGACTGTATTACCACAATTTGTAAGTTGGTAACTTACTAATCCACTTGAGTTGAATACGACATTTGTTCCATCGGCAATACAATAATGATGAGTAACAGTAGTGTCTGCAGTAATTTCAACATTTGTTTCACCATCTAATTGGATTCCATTAATATTCATAAACCAACCCGAATTGTTAACATTATTACCTGTTGTATAGGTTAAGGTAACTTCTATATATCCTGGGTCACAAGAATAATCGCAAGATCCATCATCTACAGTTGCATTTGCATTATAGTTTTGAGCTTGAGGGTCTGTACATCCTGAAATAATTAGTGTTTCACAACTTCCATCATCAACATTTGCATTAGGATCATATTCCTCATAATTAACATCTGTACATCCATAGACAATTAATGTAGCACAAGAACCATCATCAACATTCGCATTGGCATCATATTCTAAATATAATGGGTCTGTACATCCATTTACGATAAGCGTGGCACAAGAACCATCATCAACATTCGCATTGGCATCATATTCTAAATATAATGGATCAGTACATCCATTTACGATTAGCGTAGCACATGAACCATCATCCGTATTTGCATTGGCATTATACTCTAAATATAATGGGTCTGTACATCCATTAACAATTAACGTAGCACAAGATCCATCATCCGTATTCGCATTGACATCATATTCTAAATATAATGGGTCTGTACATCCATTAACAATTAATGTTACACATGATCCATCATCCGTATTGGCATTGGGATTATATTCTAAATATAGTGGGTCTGTACAACCTAAAACAGGAGTTGTATTGATTGAAAAACTGGTTACTTGAGCAAAACCATCCGCTAAAAATGTAGTTATATATGGTGATGTTGTTGTATAGGTCGCTGTTGCATCATATGTAAATCCATTGTCTACAGTTCTTATTTTCCATGTAAATGTATCGCCCGCTTCAAATCCATCAACAGCTGTTGTACCATTATCATCTTCGTATATGGGGAAAGAAATTGCTTGAGTTGGATTACCATTCCAAACGGTAAATCCACCACATTGTAAATCTCCATTTCCATCGGTATAAAAAGCACCAATATAATCTCCACTATCTATCGGAGATGTTCCGACTAATGGGGTAGAGGTGAGATTTAGTAAAATAGTCATGTTGTCCCCTGTCGGATTATTTTCAAAAACGAGTTGGGCATTCGAGGAAAAACTAAAAAATAAAAGGGAGATAAAAATAGAAAGGGTAGTGGTCTTCATAAAAATTGACTTTTACCAAAAGTATGAAAAATTAGAAACATGTGATTTTTATGAACAAAAAAAAGAGTCTGAATTAATTCAGACTCTTTTTTTTATTATAATTTCTCAATGATTAGAGAAGAACCATCTGGTTTCGTTTTTAGAATAGATGAACCCGTATATTGTCTTCCTTCGATATGGATAATATCGTCAGCAGAAAGGTTCATTATTTTAACAACAGTTGCAGATGTTACATTTGCTGCGTTGTTTCTGTGGTAAGTTCCAGAATATGTTCCGGCTACATCAGATCCATTTTTAACAAGATTATACTCGGCACCTGATCTATTGTTTCCAGAAGAAATATAAGTTGTAACTCTATATGTTACTTTATAGACTCCTGCTTTAAGAATTTTAATACCACCAGTATTTACTTCATAATGATCAGAAGCTGTATTCAGATCAATAGAAGATCCCATGCTAATATTTTGGAATGAAGATGATAAAGTGAATTCACCTGCATTGTCTTCAATTTCCGCAATTCTTGTTTTATAATTTACAAACGTTTCATCAGAACCGTCATTATTAGAGAATGTAACAACATCTGTTGCTGCGTCTACCGAAAGTGTTGATTTACCTTACTGAAGAAGTTGTTCCATCTTCATTATTAAATGTAACATTACCATCAGCTTCATCAGAAACAGAAGTAATTGTTTCATTTATTGTAACATCAGCATTATTCTCGTTTGTGTATGTTCCAATAGCATGTCCACTAACAGTTCCTGCTAGAGTAGTAACCGTTTCATTAATATCAACAGCTGCTAAATCTTCATTAGTATACGTTCCAATTTTATGACCTGATATTGTCCCTGTCATCGTTGTTGTTGTATTTAAATCAGACATACTTACAACATGAGGAGTACCACCTTCTGTTATTGTTAAATTTCCACCAGTTGCAGTAACTGATGAGATTTTTTCATTGGTAGCATCATCATCATTAAGAACAACAGTTCCTCCACTTAAGCTTAATGAAATATTACTTCCTACTTTAGATAGAACTTGAATCTCATTCGTTATAGATCCATCAGGTAAAGAAGAAGGGTCAATTTCTAAAGAACCATCTACATTTTGAGTAAGACCAGTTCCGGCTACATCAGCAGCAATTTTTGTTTTATCAATCGCACCGTTAGCAATTTTAGCTGTAGTTACAGCATCTGTAGCTAATTTATCTGCGGTTACATTTCCGTCAGCAATGTTAGAAGTTTCAACTGCGTTAGCGGCTAATTTATCTGTTGTTACATTTCCATCAGCGATGTTTGCTGTTTCCACTGCATTGTCAGCAAGCTTAGCATTCGTTACTGCATCAGCTGCTAATTTATCAGTTGTTACATTTTCATCAGCGATGTTCGAAGTTTCAACGGCGTTAGCTGCTAATTCTAAAGTTACATCGTTCATGGCTGCATCTGTACCACCCGTTACGGTGATGTCAGTAGAAGTAATGTCACCATCAGCAGTAATTGCGGAAGGGTCAATTTCTAAAGAACCATCTACATTTTGAGTAAGACCAGTTCCCGCTACATCAGCAGCAATTTTTGTTTTATCAATCGCACCGTTAGCAATTTTAGCTGTAGTTACAGCATCTGTAGCTAATTTATCAGTTGTTACATTTCCGTCAGCGATGTTTGCTGTTTCCACTGCATTGTCAGCAAGCTTAGCATTCGTTACTGCATCAGCTGCTAATTTATCAGTTGTTACATTTTCATCAGCGATGTTCGAAGTTTCAACGGCGTTAGCGGCTAATTCTAAAGTTACATCGTTCATGGCTGCATCTGTACCACCCGTTACGGTGATGTCTGTAGAAGTAATGTCACCATCAGCCGTAATCGCAGAAGGGTCAATTTCTAAAGAACCATCTACATTTTGAGTAAGACCAGTTCCGGCTACATCAGCAGCAATTTTTGTTTTATCAATCGCACCGTTAGCAATTTTAGCTGTAGTTACAGCATCTGTAGCTAATTTATCTGCGGTTACATTTCCGTCAGCAATGTTAGAAGTTTCAACTGCGTTAGCGGCTAATTTATCTGTTGTTACATTTCCATCAGCGATGTTTGCTGTTTCCACTGCATTGTCAGCAAGCTTAGCATTCGTTACTGCATCAGCTGCTAATTTATCTGTTGTTACATTTTCATCAGCGATGTTAGAAGTTTCAACGGCGTTAGTTGCTAATTTATCAGTTGTTACATTTCCATCAGCAATGTTTGCTGTTTCCACTGCATTGTCAGCAAGCTTAGCATTCGTTACTGCATCAGCTGCTAATTTATCAGTTGTTACATTTTCATCAGCGATGTTAGACGTTTCAACTGCGTTAGCGGCTAATTCTAAAGTTACATCGTTCATGGCTGCATCTGTACCACCCGTTACGGTGATGTCAGTAGAAGTAATGTCACCATCAGCCGTAATCGCAGAAGGGTCAATTTCTAAAGAACCATCTACATTTTGAGTAAGACCAGTTCCGGCTACATCAGCAGCAATTTTTGTTTTATCAATCGCACCGTTAGCAATTTTAGCTGTAGTTACAGCATCTGTAGCTAATTTATCTGCGGTTACATTTCCGTCAGCAATGTTAGAAGTTTCAACGGCGTTAGCGGCTAATTTATCTGTTGTTACATTTCCATCAGCGATGTTTGCTGTTTCCACTGCATTGTCAGCAAGCTTAGCATTCGTTACTGCATCAGCTGCTAATTTATCAGTTGTTACATTTTCATCAGCGATGTTAGACGTTTCAACGGCGTTAGTTGCTAATTTATCAGTTGTTACATTTCCATCAGCAATGTTTGCTGTTTCCACTGCATTGTCAGCAAGCTTAGCATTCGTTACTGCATCAGCTGCTAATTTATCAGTTGTTACATTTTCATCAGCGATGTTAGACGTTTCAACTGCGTTAGCGGCTAATTCTAAAGTTACATCGTTCATGGCTGCATCTGTACCACCCGTTACGGTGATGTCTGTAGAAGTAATGTCACCATCAGCCGTAATCGCAGAAGGGTCAATTTCTAAAGAACCATCTACATTTTGAGTAAGACCAGTTCCCGCTACATCAGCAGCAATTTTTGTTTTATCAATCGCACCGTTAGCAATTTTAGCTGTAGTTACAGCATCTGTAGCTAATTTATCTGCGGTTACATTTCCGTCAGCAATGTTAGAAGTTTCAACTGCGTTAGCGGCTAATTTATCTGTTGTTACATTTCCATCAGCGATGTTTGCTGTTTCCACTGCATTGTCAGCAAGTTTAGCATTCGTTACTGCATCAGCTGCTAATTTATCAGTTGTTACATTTTCATCAGCGATGTTAGACGTTTCAACGGCGTTAGTTGCTAATTTATCAGTTGTTACATTTCCATCAGCAATGTTTGCTGTTTCCACTGCATTGTCAGCAAGCTTAGCATTCGTTACTGCATCAGCTGCTAATTTATCAGTTGTTACATTTTCATCAGCGATGTTAGACGTTTCAACTGCGTTAGCGGCTAATTCTAAAGTTACATCGTTCATGGCTGCATCTGTACCACCCGTTACGGTGATGTCTGTAGAAGTAATGTCACCATCAGCCGTAATCGCAGAAGGGTCAATTTCTAAAGAACCATCTACATTTTGAGTAAGACCAGTTCCGGCTATATCAGCAGCAATTTTTGTTTTATCAATCGCACCGTTAGCAATTTTAGCTGTAGTTACAGCATCTGTAGCTAATTTATCTGCGGTTACATTTCCGTCAGCAATGTTAGAAGTTTCAACTGCGTTAGCGGCTAATTTATCTGTTGTTACATTTCCATCAGCGATGTTTGCTGTTTCCACTGCATTGTCAGCAAGCTTAGCATTCGTTACTGCATCAGCTGCTAATTTATCAGTTGTTACATTTTCATCAGCGATGTTCGAAGTTTCAACGGCGTTAGCGGCTAATTCTAAAGTTACATCGTTCATGGCTGCATCTGTACCACCCGTTACGGTGATGTCTGTAGAAGTAATGTCACCATCAGCCGTAATCGCAGAAGGGTCAATTTCTAAAGAACCATCTACATTTTGAGTAAGACCAGTTCCCGCTACATCAGCAGCAATTTTTGTTTTATCAATCGCACCGTTAGCAATTTTAGCTGTAGTTACAGCATCTGTAGCTAATTTATCTGCGGTTACATTTCCGTCAGCAATGTTAGAAGTTTCAACGGCGTTAGCGGCTAATTTATCTGTTGTTACATTTCCATCAGCGATGTTTGCTGTTTCCACTGCATTGTCAGCAAGTTTAGCATTCGTTACTGCATCAGCTGCTAATTTATCAGTTGTTACATTTTCATCAGCGATGTTAGACGTTTCAACGGCGTTAGTTGCTAATTTATCAGTTGTTACATTTCCATCAGCGATGTTTGCTGTTTCCACTGCATTGTCAGCAAGCTTAGCATTCGTTACTGCATCAGCTGCTAATTTATCAGTTGTTACATTTTCATCAGCAATGTTCGAAGTTTCAACGGCGTTAGCTGCTAATTCTAAAGTTACATCGTTCATGGCTGCATCTGTACCACCCGTTACGGTGATGTCCGTAGAAGTAATGTCACCATCAGCAGTAATTGCGGAAGGGTCAATTTCTAAAGAACCATCTACATTTTGAGTAAGACCAGTTCCCGCTACATCAGCAGCAATTTTTGTTTTATCAATCGCACCGTTAGCAACTTTAGCTGTAGTTACAGCATCAGCTGCTAATTTATCAGTTGTTACATTTCCATCAGCAATGTTTGCTGTTTCCACTGCATTGTCAGCAAGCTTAGCATTCGTTACTGCATCAGCGGCTAATTTATCAGTTGTTACATTTTCATCAGCGATGTTCGAAGTTTCAACGGCGTTAGCGGCTAATTCTAAAGTTACATCGTTCATGGCTGCATCTGTACCACCCGTTACGGTGATGTCTGTAGAAGTAATGTCACCATCAGCCGTAATCGCAGAAGGGTCAATTTCTAAAGAACCATCTACATTTTGAGTAAGACCAGTTCCCGCTACATCAGCAGCAATTTTTGTTTTATCAATCGCACCGTTAGCAACTTTAGCTGTAGTTACAGCATCTGTAGCTAATTTATCTGCGGTTACATTTCCATCAGCAATGTTTGCTGTTTCAACGGCGTTAGCGGCTAATTTATCTGTTGTTACATTTCCATCAGCGATGTTTGCTGTTTCAACGGCGTTAGCGGCTAATTTATCTGTTGTTACATTTCCATCAGCGATGTTTGCTGTTTCCACTGCATTGTCAGCAAGCTTAGCATTCGTTACTACATCAGCTGCTAATTTATCAGTTGTTACATTTTCATCAGCGATGTTCGAAGTTTCAACGGCGTTAGCGGCTAATTCTAAAGTTACATCGTTCATGGCTGCATCTGTACCACCCGTTACGGTGATGTCTGTAGAAGTAATGTCACCATCAGCCGTAATCGCAGAAGGGTCAATTTCTAAAGAACCATCTACATTTTGAGTAAGACCAGTTCCCGCTACATCAGCAGCAATTTTTGTTTTATCAATGGCACCGTTAGCAATTTTAGCTGTAGTTACAGCATCTGTAGCTAATTTATCTGCGGTTACATTTCCGTCAGCAATGTTAGAAGTTTCAACTGCGTTAGCGGCTAATTTATCTGTTGTTACATTTCCATCAGCGATGTTTGCTGTTTCCACTGCATTGTCAGCAAGCTTAGTATTCGTTACTGCATCAGCTGCTAATTTATCAGTTGTTACATTTTCATCAGCGATGTTCGAAGTTTCAACCGCGTTAGCCGCTAATTCTAAAGTTACATCGTTCATGGCTGCATCCGTACCACCCGTTACGGTGATGTCTGTAGAAGTAATGTCACCATCAGCCGTAATCGCAGAAGGGTCAATTTCTAAAGAACCATCTACATTTTGAGTAAGACCAGTTCCGGCTACATCAGCAGCAATTTTTGTTTTATCAATGGCACCGTTAGCAACTTTAGCTGTAGTTACAGCATCTGTAGCTAATTTATCTGCAGTTACATTTCCGTCAGCAATGTTTGCTGTTTCCACTGCATTGTCAGCAAGCTTAGCATTCGTTACTGCATCAGCTGCTAATTTATCTGTTGTTACATTTTCATCAGCGATGTTCGAAGTTTCAACGGCGTTAGCGGCTAATTCTAAAGTTACATCGTTCATGGCTGCATCTGTACCACCCGTTACGGTGATGTCCGTAGAAGTAATGTCTCCATCAGCCGTAATCGCAGAAGGGTCAATTTCTAAAGAACCGTCTACATTTTGAGTAAGACCAGTTCCCGCTACATCAGCAGCTATCTTTGTTTTATCAATCGCACCGTTAGCAACTTTAGCTGTAGTTACAGCATCTGTAGCTAATTTATCTGCAGTTACATTTCCGTCAGCGATGTTTGCTGTTTCCACTGCATTGTCAGCAAGCTTAGCATTCGTTACTGCATCAGCTGCTAATTTATCTGTTGTTACATTTTCATCAGCGATGTTCGAAGTTTCAACGGCGTTAGCGGCTAATTCTAAAGTTACATCGTTCATGGCTGCATCTGTACCACCCGTTACGGTGATGTCTGTAGAAGTAATGTCACCATCAGCCGTAATCGCAGAAGGGTCAATTTCTAAAGAACCATCTACATTTTGAGTAAGACCAGTTCCCGCTACATCAGCAGCAATTTTTGTTTTATCAATCGCACCGTTAGCAATTTTAGCTGTAGTTACAGCATCTGTAGCTAATTTATCTGCGGTTACATTTCCGTCAGCAATGTTAGAAGTTTCAACTGCGTTAGCGGCTAATTTATCTGTTGTTACATTTCCATCAGCGATGTTTGCTGTTTCCACTGCATTGTCAGCAAGTTTAGCATTCGTTACTGCATCAGCTGCTAATTTATCAGTTGTTACATTTTCATCAGCGATGTTAGACGTTTCAACTGCGTTAGCTGCTAATTTATCTGTTGTTACATTTCCATCAGCGATGTTTGCTGTTTCCACTGCATTGTCAGCAAGCTTAGCATTCGTTACTGCATCAGCTGCTAATTTATCTGTTGTTACATTTTCATCAGCGATGTTCGAAGTTTCAACGGCGTTAGCGGCTAATTCTAAAGTTACATCGTTCATGGCTGCATCTGTACCACCCGTTACGGTGATGTCAGTAGAAGTAATGTCACCATCAGCAGTAATTGCGGAAGGGTCAATTTCTAAAGAACCATCTACATTTTGAGTAAGACCAGTTCCCGCTACATCAGCAGCAATTTTTGTTTTATCAATCGCACCGTTAGCAATTTTAGCTGTAGTTACAGCATCTGTAGCTAATTTATCTGCGGTTACATTTCCGTCAGCGATGTTTGCTGTTTCCACTGCATTGTCAGCAAGCTTAGCATTCGTTACTGCATCAGCTGCTAATTTATCTGTTGTTACATTTTCATCAGCGATGTTCGAAGTTTCAACGGCGTTAGCGGCTAATTCTAAAGTTACATCGTTCATGGCTGCATCTGTACCACCCGTTACGGTGATATCAGTAGAAGTAATGTCACCATCAGCCGTAATCGCAGAAGGGTCAATTTCTAAAGAACCATCTACATTTTGAGTAAGACCAGTTCCCGCTACATCAGCAGCAATTTTTGTTTTATCAATGGCATTATCAGCCAGTTTAGATGTTGTTACATTTCCACTTTTAATTTTAGAAGTCGTAACGGCATCCTTTTTAATTTTAATTTCAGAAACTGATCCTGGCGCTAATTTATCTTCTGTAACATTTAAATCTAGAATGTTTGCTGTTTCCACTGCATTGTCAGCAAGCTTAGCATTAGTTACAGCATCAGCTGCTAATTTATCTGTTGTTACATTTCCATCAGTGATGTTTGCCGTTTCAACCGCATCATTCGCTAATTCTAAAGTTACATCGTTCATGGCTGCATCTGTACCACCCGTTACGGTGATGTCTGTAGAAGTAATGTCTCCATCAGCAGTAATTGTCGTTGGATCTATTTCTAAAGAACCATCTACATTTTGAGTAAGACCAGTTCCCGCTACATCAGCAGCAATCTTTGTTTTATCAACGGCATTATCAGCCAGTTTAGATGTTGTTACATTTCCACTTTTAATTTTAGAAGTTGTAACGGCATCCTTTTTAATTTTAATTTCAGAAACTGATCCTGGCGCTAATTTGTCTTCTGTAACATTTAAATTTAGAATATTTGCCGTTTCAACCGCATCATTTGCTAATTCTAATGTTACATCGTTCATGGCTGCATCTGTACCACCCGTTACGGTGATGTCTGTAGAAGTAATGTCTCCATCGGCAGTAATTGTCGTTGGATCTATTTCTAAAGAACCATCTACATTTTGAGTAAGACCAGTTCCCGCTACATCAGCAGCAATCTTTGTTTTATCAACGGCATTATCAGCCAGTTTAGATGTTGTTACATTTCCACTTTTAATTTTAGAAGTTGTAACGGCATCCTTTTTAATTTTAATTTCAGAAACTGATCCTGGCGCTAATTTGTCTTCTGTAACATTTAAATTTAGAATATTTGCCGTTTCAACCGCATCATTTGCTAATTCTAAAGTTACATCGTTAAGCGCAGCATCAGTACCACCAGTTACAGTGATGTCTGTAGAAGTAATGTCTCCATCGGCAGTAATTGTCGTTGGATCTATTTCTAAAGAACCATCTACATTTTGAGTAAGACCAGTTCCCGCTACATCAGCAGCAACCTTTGTTTTATCAACGGCATTATCAGCCAGTTTAGATGTTGTTACATTTCCACTTTTAATTTTAGAAGTTGTAACGGCATCCTTTTTAATTTTAATTTCAGAAACCGATCCAGGCGCTAATTTATCTTCAGTAACATTTAAATCTAAAATGTTTAAAGTTTCAACAGCATCATCAGCAAGTTTTGCATTGGTAACGGCATCGGTTGCTAATTTAGCAGTTGTTACATTACTATCAACAAGGTTTGCCGTTTCAACCGCATCATTTGCTAATTCTAAAGTTACATCGTTAAGCGCAGCATCAGTACCACCAGTTACAGTGATGTCTGTAGAAGTAATGTCTCCATCGGCAGTAATTGTCGTTGGATCTATTTCTAAAGAACCATCTACATTTTGAGTAAGACCAGTTCCCGCTACATCAGCAGCAACCTTTGTTTTATCAACGGCATTATCAGCCAGTTTAGATGTTGTTACATTTCCACTTTTAATTTTAGAAGTTGTAACGGCATCCTTTTTAATTTTAATTTCAGAAACCGATCCAGGCGCTAATTTATCTTCAGTAACATTTAAATCTAAAATGTTTAAAGTTTCAACAGCATCATCAGCAAGTTTTGCATTGGTAACGGCATCGGTTGCTAATTTAGCAGTTGTTACATTACTATCAACAAGGTTTGCCGTTTCAACCGCATCATTTGCTAATTCTAATGTTACATCGTTCATGGCTGCATCTGTACCACCTGTTACGGTGATGTCTGTAGAAGTAATGTCTCCATCAGCCGTAATAGCAGAAGGATCAATTTCTAAAGAACCGTCTACATTTTGAGTAAGACCAGTTCCCGCTACATCAGCAGCAATCTTTGTTTTATCAACGGCATTATCAGCCAGTTTAGATGTTGTTACATTTCCACTTTTAATTTTAGAAGTTGTAACGGCATCCTTTTTAATTTTAATTTCAGAAACCGAACCAGGTGCTAATTTATCTTCAGTAACATTTAAATCTAAAATGTTTGAAGTTTCAACAGCATCATCAGCAAGTTTTGCATTGGTAACGGCATCGGTTGCTAATTTAGCAGTTGTTACATTACTATCAACAAGGTTTGCCGTTTCCACCGCATCGTTTGCTAATTCTAATGTTACATCGTTCATTGCTGCATCCGTACCACCTGTTACGGTGATGTCTGTAGAAGTAATGTCACCATCAGCCGTAATAGCAGAAGGATCAATTTCTAAAGAACCGTCTACATTTTGAGTAAGACCAGTTCCAGCTACGTCAGCAGCAATCTTTGTTTTATCTACTGCATTATTAGCAAGATCTTCCGTTTTAATTTCTCCATTCTTAATATCTTCTGATATAATTGATTCATCAGAGATGATATTTGAATCAACGGAGTTGTTTGCTAATTCAAGTAAGAAATCTACACCCGAAGGAGAGATGTCAATTGATCCATCTGGAGAAGTTAATGTTTGTATTTCGTTTGTAGAAGAAGTATCTGCATATAAATCCGAATCAAAATAAATAGAGTTACCTCCAGATATTTTAATCGAATCTCCAACAATGGATAAAGTTTGATTATCTGTATTATCTAAATATCCAGCAAGTGAAACTTGATGAACAGAACCGTTTTCTATTAAAACGAAATTATTATTATCAATAGTAATTGATCCGATTAATTCATTCGTAGGGTCGTTATCACCAGAAGCCGGAGTGATTTCTGCTGAGGTTGCAATCTTAGACCATGCTGTACCATTCCAAAAGTGGAAACCTACATCTGGAAAAGTTGCCGAACCAGTATGATAAACTAATAAACTTGTTTCAGGAGAAGCTATAGTTGTTATATCGTTTTCACCTTGTAATGAGACACGTGGAATTAGTATCCCTTTATTATTCGAGTGAACGTCTAATATAGATGATTGAACTGGGTTAGTTGTTCCTATACCAATTTGAGCATTAACAATACCAGGAAGACTCAAAAAAGTAAAAGCAACAGAAAGCTTAAGTAACTGTCTTTGTTCTAATTTCATAATGTTATCATTAAGAATTTAATCATTGCAAATATATGATTACTAGGTTAATTTGCCATAGTTTTCGTCTACAGGAATCAACCAGTCGTCGAAAACTAACGCAAAACATAACGGTGTTTTTAATTAATATTAAATGTAAATATTGTGTAACCCCAGTGATAATAAGGGTTTAAGTGTGTTTTGTTAATACTTTACTGTTGTAATGTTAAGTTTTTGAAATAAGTCAAAATTTATGAATTTTAATGGTTTATTATGCATTATTTGGTGAATATTAAAAGGTGTTTTATATGGAATGTAATTTTTTTTATTTAAAAATTGAGTCAAATTTAAGCAAAAAAATAACTCCATATTCATTATGGAGTTATTTAGTATTAATTATAAATGTCGTTTATAGTTTGTTCATATTTGGAATAAATAATCCTTCGTTTTAACTTCTGAGTAGGGGTTAGCTCTCCAGATTCTATAGACCAAATGTCTGGAATTAGGACTATTTTTTTAATTCTCATATATGGAGCAAATTCTGAATTTAGTGTTTCTACTTCCTCTAATATTTTCTTTTGTACAGCTTCTAACTTTACAATGTTTTCCCAAGAGGTTTCGGTGATATCGTGTCTTTTACACCATTCTAAAAGGAAATCTTTAAACGGAAGTATGAGCGCTGAAACATGTTTTTGTCCTTCTCCTACAACCATAACCTGTTCAATAAACCTAGATTCTTTCATTTTGTTTTCAAGACTTTGAGGGGCAACATATTTTCCACCTGATGTTTTGAAAACCTCCTTTTTACGATCTGTAATTTTTAAATACTTATTTTCAATAAGTTCACCAATATCACCTGTTTTAAGCCATCCATCTGTAAAGTTATCTTTAGTGGTTTGGGGAAGGTTATAGTATCCTAACATTACATTAGGACCTTTATATAATATTTCTCCATCACTTGCTATTTTAACTTGCCCATGCTGGATTACTCTACCTACAGTTCCATAACAGTATTCACCATCTTTAGGGGTGTTAAATGCAATAACGGGTGAGGTTTCCGACATTCCATAACCTTCGTATACAGGTATTTGAGCTGCATTAAAGATTCGAGTTAATCGGGGTTGTAAAGCTGCTGCTCCAACAATTAAGTATTGCATATTTCCACCTAAGGCTTCTCTCCATTTGCTGAAAATGATTTTATTAGCCAGCTTAAGTTGAAAATTATACCATGAAGATTTACCCGATAGTTCATGTTGTTTCCCCAGATTAAGAGCCCAAAAGAAAAGGGATTTTTTAATACCCGTAAGTTCTGAACCTTTTAATACAATCTTATCATATACCTTTTCTAGTAACCGAGGGACAGTACACATAAATTGTGGTTTTATCTCTCTTAAATTATCTCCAATGGTTTCAATAGATTCAGCGTAGTATGTTGAAGCCATTGTAGATAGTACATAATATTCAGCTACACGTTGGAATACGTGACACAAGGGGAGAAAACTTAAAGATCGATCACCTTTATTTAATGGGAAAGCATATCCTACAGCTTTAATCTGAGATATAATATTATCGTGTGATAACATTACGCCTTTAGGGTTTCCTGTTGTTCCTGATGTATATATTATCGTAAATAGGTCTTCTTTCGTGGTTTCAATTTGCCAATCTTTTATATATGAACTTTTTGGGTGTTTTTTACCAGATTCAATTAATTCTGTCCAATGTTTGGCATCTTCAATATCATCAAATGTGTAAATCCCTTTTAAAGAAGGTACTTCATCGGCTATAGCTAAAATGTTTTCATAAATTTCACGATTACCAATGAATACATATTGTATTTCAGCATCATTTAAGATAAATTTATACTGTTCAGCTGTAATGTTTGGATAAACCGGTACATTAATAGCAGTCATTTTGGTTAAAGCAAAATCTACAGCCATCCATTCTGTCCTATTTGGAGAGATTACACTAACCTTATCACCTTTTTTTACTCCAAGATTAATTAAACCATAAGCTAAATTATCAGTTAAATTACAAAAGTCCTTTCCTGATATTTCTTCCCATTTGTTATTTACTTTACCAGCGTAAATACATTGAGGATTTTCTTTACGTATTAGTTGATCTAGTTGAAAAACTCGAGTTATATTTTTAGACATGGCTGTGTAAAATTAGGATTAGAATGTGTATTGATTCATGTTGTCTTTAGCCAAGTTAAAGGTTTTAATCAAGTTTTCAAAAATTTCGGATACCGAATTAATTGAATTAATACTTGCTGAAATTTGACCAATTTCTAATTCACCTTCTTTCATTTGTCCTTCAAACATTCCTTTTTTAGCACGACCACGGCCTAATAACTCCGCAAGTTCTTCCTTTGTTGCTTTATTAATATATGCTTCTTCTACTTCGTTATAAAAATCATTTTTTAATAAACGAACAGGCGTTAATTCTTTAAGCATAAGTTTTGTGTCACCATCTTTAGCATCAACAATTGCATGCTTAAAGTTGATATGTGCAGAAGACTCTTTACTAGCAGCAAATAAACTACCAATCTGAACAGCGTCAGCACCTAATGATAAAGCCGCATAAATAGCTTGTCCACTACCAATTCCTCCAGCTGCAATTACTGGTATATTAACAGCGTTAACAACCATAGGTATTAAACACAAGGTTGTCGTTTCTTCTCTTCCGTTATGTCCACCCGCTTCAAACCCTTCGGCAACAATGGCATCTACGCCTGCTTCTTGAGATTTAAGCGCAAATTTTAAATTAGAAACAACGTGCACAACTTTAATTCCATGTGCTTGAAGATGGGCTGTCCATTTTTTAGGAGAACCAGCAGAAGTGAAAACAATAGGAACTTTTTCTTGAATGATCGTTTCTATGTGATCTTCTATATTAGGATATAAGAGAGGTAAATTTACAGCGTAAGGTTTATCTGTTGCTTCTTTACATTTCTTGATCTGTTCCTTTAGAACGTCTGGATACATAGATCCTGCTCCTAAAATTCCTAATCCTCCGTTATTAGAAACGGCCGAGGCAAGTTCCCATCCTGCACACCAAATCATTCCACCTTGAACAATTGGGTACTTTATGTTAAACAAATCGCAAATTGGATTTTTGTTCATTATTTGATCGCTTTTAGTATGTGTTTTTTGTCTTTAGATTTAATGGCAATAAAATAGATACCCTTCGGTAAATGTTCTGTATTAATGAAAGATGAAGAACATGCTCCAGAAATTAATTGAGAATGGAGAAGTTGTCCAGTAGCGGAAACAATTTCTACCACATCGTTTTTATTGAAATTATAGTGTATACTTATATTATTATGAAATGGGTTAGGATAAATCCCTATGTCGTCATTTGGTATTTGATTCGGGGTAATGTCTGGAACTATAGATTTATAATTTGGAATTCCATATCCATAATTTTCATCGTAATTAGGGAATAGGTTTGCACTTTCTTCTATTCGTGCAATAACATCCATATTCGAAATACTCGGCTCAATGGATTTTAGATATTGCCATAAGCTTGCTGTCATTCCACAAATAACAGGACCCGAAAACGATGTTCCGTTACTTGGTCCGTACTCAGCTTGTCCACTCGCAACGTATACACCAGCTCCATGTCCAACAACATTAGGTTTAACTCGACCATCAAACGTTGGGCCATGAGAACTAAAGTCTGCCGAAATACCATCCATATCTACAGCTCCAATAGAAAATACACTATCTCCATCTGCAGGAGCGCCAATATAATACCAATTTGTTCCTCCAGAATTTCCAGCACTATTCACCACTAATATACCTGTTTCGGCAGCCCAATCGGCGGCTTTAGTAATTAGCGTATAATCACCATTCATTTGTTCATAAGTATGATTCTCAAGCGTGTCATCAAATACGGTGTAGCCTAAAGATGAATTAATCATATCTACACCTAAAGAATCTGAATATTCTGCAGCTTGAAGCCAATAATACTCTTCCATTAGGCTTTCGTTAATTGCGTCTTCCGTTCGGATCAATATATAATTGGCATCAGGTGCAGTTCCAATATAGGTTCCATCAATATCTCCAGCCATGGTAGAAAGTACCATCTGTCCATGTGTAGAGAATGTATAGTTTACATTTTCATGATTTCCTCTTACAAAATCGGGACCAGCTGTTATTCTATTTTCAACAAATGCTTTTTCAAATACAGGATGTTCATTCACTTTATAGAATCCAGCATCAAATACAGCAATGGTAATATCTTGACCTCTGTAACCGTGTTCATGTAAAGTTTTACCTTCTATTTGTGTTATTTGTGGGTCAGAAAAATGATATTCATTTACGGGTTCTAAATCTTCACTATAAAAAGAGTGAGTAGGTGTTGAACATATTTGACTTAAACCAGATTTAATGTGTTTAGTAGGAGTTATTTGTTTTACAAAGTGAAGAGCTTCTAATGTTGGTATTTGTTCAGCCGAAGCTTTAATAAAAATACTATTGGCCCATCTTGAAGCAAAATGTATTGGAACTTGTAGATCTTGAATAGATTGAATGTAAGTTTGGAATACTGGAATATCTTTTTGTGATAGTGGAATGTTTTGAGATTGTCTTCGTGCTAAACTTTTAGAGCTTAAAGTTATATCTTCAAAAGTATAAGATCCTTTATCCGTAAATTCTAATTGATAGGTTGATGTAAATTGAGCTAAAGCATTGCCCATGTTAAATAGGAGTAAAGAGAAAAAAATAAACCAACCTGTTTTCATAACTATTACTTTTTATTATAGTCTATTATCTCTTTTATTTTCCCGTCAAGCGTATAATCAGTCCATTTTCCAATTTTATCTCCGTTTTTGAAAGTACCTTTGCGCTTTACTTTTCCTGTATTGTATTTGTAGATGACTTCACCTTCAAGTTCACCTTTTACATATACGCCTGTTTGTTCTATTTGTCCGTTTTTATAATATTCGGTGTACTTACCTACTTTTTTACCATTTTCAAAATTGACTTCAGAAGCAATCTGTCTATTGGAAAAATAAGTAACATGATGACCTTCAAGAATACCGTCTTTATAATTTTCAATGGTAACCGTATCTTGTCCGTTCTTAGAATAGAATATCCATTCACCTTCTTTTTTACGGCCATCCATTTTACCTTGAGCATGAAGGTAACCGAACATATTATACATTTTACATAGGGCTAATCCTCCAGGTGTTTCATAATTACGATTACTGACTATCTTCCCGTGTTTATCGTAAAAATTAAACTCTCCAATTTCTTTGTTATCTGTAAATTGACCTTCATATCTTAGGTTACCATTAGAATGGTTTTTAGACCATTTTCCTTGTTTAAGACCTTGTTCATCTGTGTGGTTCTGAGAAAAACCGTACGTTGAAAGAATAAGAAGTAAAAAGAAGGTAATATGTTTAAACATGATAATTGAGTATTTTTTAATGAAGGACTTTTTCTAAATGGTAATTGTTTCTATCGACTTTATTTCGAGCTATCATTTCTGCAATAAACCCAGTGATGAAAAGTTGCATACCAATAACTAAAAAGATTAGAGCAACAAAAAATTCCGTTCTTTCTGCTAATTTTTGACCGTCAGTATTAAAGAAAACTTTGTCTAGACCAATGTACAGAATAAAACACATGGCTATACCAAAAATGATTGTTCCTAAGGTACCAAAAAAATGCATTGGTCGTTTACCAAATTTAGAAATAAATGTAATAGACATTAAGTCTAAGAACCCATTAATAAATCGTTCGAGTCCGAATTTAGTTACACCATATTTACGTTCTTGATGCTGAACTACTTTTTCACCAATATTTTTAAATCCAGCCCAATTTGCCATAACAGGAATATAACGGTGCATTTCACCATATACTTCTACGGTTTTAATAACGGCTTTACGGTAGGCTTTTAATCCACAATTAAAATCATTTAATTGAACACCAGACATTTTTCGAGTGGCTGCATTAAATAATTTGGTTGGAATAGTTTTAGACAATGGATCAAATCGTTTTTGCTTCCATCCAGAAACTAAATCATATCCTTGATTTTTAATCATGTCAAACAGTTCTGGAATTTCTTCTGGAGAATCTTGTAAATCTGCATCCATAGTTATAACAACATCACCTTCAGCTTGATCAAACCCAACATATAAACCTGCAGATTTCCCATAGTTACGTCTAAACTTTACACCAACTAAATCGTTATCTTCAGATTTTAATTTTTCAATGACTTCCCAAGATGTATCTGTACTTCCGTCGTCTATCATTACAATTTGGGTAGAAAAATTATGATCGGAAACAACTTTTCTTATCCATGCATGTAATTCGGGTAAAGATTCTTCTTCATTAAATAGTGGGATTACCACTGATATATCGTAGTGTTTATCGCTTTGCATTTCTCATCCAGATTAATTCGCTAAGTGTTGTTGTAACTAACGAAGTTATTGCGCCTAAAATTATAGTAAAAAATCCAATTTTGACTCCTAAAGATTGAGGAGACATAAATTGTTTCATTTGGGCTATTCCTTTATCGATTTGTTCTTGGGTAAATTCAATCCCTTCTTTTCGTTTTACTGCAATATCTTTTATGATCACATCAATCTCGTTATCTCTAATTTCAGTTAGAAGATCAGGGTCAATAAACGTGAAGAATATATAGGTCCATATTCCCACAATAAGCGCTCCAAAAACGGTAGTTTTAAATCCTGTAGAAAACGAATCTCTAAAAGATTTGTTGCCTAAATGTTTTTTACCTTGAATAATAGCGATGAAGCTAAAAAGAAAAAACAAGGCCGAAAAAACGAGTAATATGGTTCCGTTATCAAACTTGTTTAATGCTTTTAACGCTAATGTTACTCCTATAATTGAAGCTCCTAAAAACATTCCATTTTTTAAAGCGACTTTATTTTTGTTTTTTGCCATATGTATAAAAAGAATTGGAAAGAGATGCGAATTTACATAACTCTTTCCAAAAGGTATTATTTGTTTTTATAACAATACAAAAATTAGTATTGCGATTGTCCATCCAGTTGTTCTGGAGATTGTGGCTGTTTAACTACTAATGCAACAATTAAAGAAAATATGACTCCAACAATTGTGTATATTAATAATGAAAAGAAAGACATCCAACCAGGTGTGAAAAATGGTTTTTGCATTTCTAATATTTGTTCAACCTGATCATCATCCATTCCTCTGCTGTATAAATTAGTTTCGGTAGTTTCTATGATAACCTGAATAATGTCTGGGTTTAGAAATGTAAAGTACACATAAATAAAAACAGAAATAATAATAGATCCAAGTAATGAAACTAAAGCACCCATTCCAAATCCTTGTCCAAAGGATAAATGTCCCAATAGAGCACGTTTCTCTTTCATGGCAAAAAATAATACAATAGGAATAAATAGATAGGCAATACTTGCCACCGTTTGGTCGGTACCCATTCCAATTTGATTAAGAATTGCAGAGTAAATAGAAACTGCACCTCCAAGAATTAATCCATACTTTAATGTAATTTTTTTTGAATCCATAATGTTTATTTGTTAATATGATTTACTTGCTCTATCTAATGTACGTTTAACATCACGCTCTTTAAGTGTATTTCTTTTATCGTGAATCTTTTTACCACGCGCAACACCAATTTTCAGTTTAGCCAATCCTTTATCATTAATAAATAACTCTAAAGGCACAAGCGTAAAACCAACGTTTTGAAGTTTACTCGATATTTTTCTAATTTCTTTTTTCTGTAATAATAATTTTCTATTTCGTCTTGGTAAATGGTTGTTATATGAACCGTTTGCATATTCAGCAATATACATTTCTTTAACCCAAACTTCTTTATTGTTATGTACATATGCATAAGATTCTCCTATGCTTCCTTTTCCTGTTCTTAAGGATTTTATTTCGGTACCAGTTAATACAATTCCAGCAACATATGTATCTGTAATTTCAAATTCAAAACGCGCCTTTTTATTTTTTATACTAACTTTCTTCTGTACTATTTTTTTACTCATGTTACAAATATAATTTTTTCAGTAAGAATTGGAATTGTATGGCGGCAAATTAGTATAAAAGAATCTGATTTAGTAAGTATTTGTATACTGTAGTTTATAAATCTTGTATAAGTTTGCTTCGTTTTTATGGTTGTTTATTCGTTTTTACGAGTAAAGCCTATACCATTTTATAATTTTTGATTTTTATGAAAGCGCACATTCTTAAAATTGCTGTATTACTTGTATGTTCTCTACAAGCCCAAGATATAACAAAGGTCTTATTTATTGGTAATAGTTTAACCTATTATAATTCTATGCCCGAAACCTTTGAATCTATAGCCAATTCATTAGGTGATAGTACGGAAGTTACGGTATATGCACCTGGAGGAACGGGGTTTGTTCATCATGCAGTAGATCAACAAGTGTTTAATCATTTTAAACAGGGCGATTGGGATTATGTGGTTTTACAACCTGGGTCAAATGAATCTCCAGGGTACTCTTTTACTATTCAAGAAACCTTAGATCGTGCAAAAATTTTAAATGATTCTATACGTACATACAATCCATGTGCTAAGGTCTTGTATTATGAAATTTCTTACGGGGTTTGGGGTAACTCGGCATCGGATTTAGTGACGTATAATAATACGATGGATTTAATTAAGACCAACCTTACTATTTTGGCGGATTCTACTCAGGCATTTTTTGCACCAGTAGGAGAGGTGTTTCGATCGTCTTGGAATTCAGATTTAACAAATATGCTCTGGGGATCTGCCGGAGATATTCATCCGAATGCCAAAGGGTCATACATAGCAGCATGTGTTTTTTATTCCAGTATTTTTCAGAATGCATCGGCTAATTCTACTATTAATAATGGGTTACCAGTGTCGGAGGCTTTATCTTATAGGGAATTATCAGACTCTATTGTATTAAATAATTTTTCAGATTGGAGAATCAATACGTTTGATATGTTTGTTGATTATACTTCAACCATTGTTAATGATAGCGTTCATTTTGATAATTTATCCTTAAATATTGATAGTGTTGTTTGGGATTTTGGCGATGGAACTTTTTCAAATGAACTTGAACCAAGCCATGCCTATTTAAACAACGGAATGTATAATGTGAAATTAACCACGTATAACGGTGGATGTACAGATTCTTTAATTCAGAATATAGAGATTCAAGGATTGGATTTAACAGAGTTAAATCAACAACCGGCATATTTCCTTTACCCAAATCCAGTAAAACATACACTGCAAATTAATAGCGATGATATTGTATCTGTTTTAAACGCCGAAATTTACGATATAAATGGACAGCTACTTAAAAGGTTTCAAGGCCAAAATACAGATGTTTCAAATTTACCGAACGGATTGTATTTTGTGAAAATAATAGAGGATGGTTCAATCGTATCATCATTAAAGTTTATTAAATTATAATAATTCCATTCTTGGAGTTAAACGAATTGCTATTAACCTCTATTTATTCGAAATAAATAGATTTTTAGACGGTAAGGGGTTTTAGTGTAATGGAAATATTGTACAGGTTGTAAATCATGATTTTCTCAGCGTGTATAGGTGATATATGCCTAATGAATTAAATAGTATTTTTATATCTACTTGATTTATAGGTGTTTTATTTGTTTTTGATAAAGTATTTTGTTACATTTATTCTGCTTTAAGCAAGCAGCAAACAAACAAGAGTTCTTAATTTATCAAAATATTATGAAAAGGATTCCATTAATATTAATAATCATATTAGCCGTAAATACTGTTGTATTTGCTCAAGATACAGGATCAGACAACCATTTGGTTACGTTTACAGTATCTGCTACAAGTATATTAGATATTGAAGGGCCTGGAGGTAATAATGCAGTTAATTTTGCTCCAGAAGCAATTTCAGAAGCTGGTACAGCATTTAGTTTTGAATTGTCAAATTCATCCTTATGGTTGAATTATACAAATGTTAAAGCTACGGATGGAAGTACACGTAAAATAACGGTTGGTATGACCAATGATCTACCGGTTGGTATGGAGTTATCTGTATCTGCAGGATTAGACATCGGTAATGGTGAAGGCTCTAAAGGAATACCGAATGTTCAAGCCATCACCTTATCCGACGGTGTAACCTCTTCTATTATAACGGGTATTGGATCTGCTTTTACTGGAGATGGTGTTAGTAATGGACATCTGTTAACTTATAATTTATCATTTGATGATGATGAATATCAAACGTTAACTACAGATTTAAGTAATACGGTTACAATAACCTATACTATTATTGATGAATAATTGATGATTTTTGAAATCGATTAAAAGGTAAGATAGCATCTTACCTTTTTTTTATGCCATTTTTTTAGATATACTTAATGTTGTTTATCTAATAAATTAATACCGTTAATCCTGAAATATTATTACTTCAAAGAATAAATGTAATAAAATCTATCAAGCCGTCGTATGTTTACAGTAGCAAGTAAAAAAAAGAGATTAAATCAATAGTTTTTGATTAAACGTTTAAAGTCCCCCTACTTTACATAAAAGTTCAATGCAGGTTAGAGTGTATTGAACTTTTATTTTTTATTGATAAGACGTATAAAAAGGCTTAGTTTTTCGATTTTATTATTTTTTTGAGGAGACTTATTTGTCCTAAATGGTAATGAGAATGTTCTATTATACCTTGTAGGTTTCGATAATAGATTCCATATTTTTCATCTGTGAAATTGGTCTCTAGAATGGCATCTGGAAGTTGTTCTATTAAGTCTGCAAAAACCTCAGCTTCTTTCCAAATATTTTCTAAATAGGTATTCCATTGTTGTTCAGATTCTATACTCGGGTGGTTAAAGCTTAACTCGTCTTTGGCGATTAATTTATGGCCTTTAAGCACTTGGGTTACGGCTAATATATAATAGTGAATATGATGGGTGAGTGTTAAAATAGAGTTTAGATTATAAACGATTTGTTTAGCTTCTAATAAGGAAACATCAGACAATTGGGTTTTAAGACTAGAGCAGGTCCAATTGCCTCCAAAATAAATTTCTCTTAGGTGTTTTGCTATATGTTTACTGGTTTTCATAATATATCGGTTTAACGAAGATTTAATTAGATTGAATAGTGTTAGATGGTGGTTGATAGAAAATGTATGAATTTCAATGAATATAATTGTAAGTTTATGTCTCTCAAGTTTTAATAATTATATAATGTGAATTATGTTAAAGGAAATCTCCCTTTTTTAGATGGAAGTCTGGTACAAAAGTATCAGACTTTTTTTTATGTAAAGGAATTGTTTTTGAGTCCTATTACATATATATCAAAAATATAAATTTTTAGATGTTAAGTTATTATGATCAATCTCTTTTTCAATATTTTTTTTAAAGAGCTGAGGTCTTATTTTTGTTGGAAATAATAAAAATATATGACGGGTTTACAATTAAATAACATATAACAAAAGGTAATATTAATAAAAAATATACTATATTCGAACTGAAACTGATACAGTTATCGATTTTACCCCACCTTTGAACGTAATACCTTTCGTTTAAAAACATTTGAAATGTATCCATAGTACATTTTGTAATTGTGTATCGCCTTATTCTTCTTTTTTAAGGGTGTTGTACGATGTTTTAGACATTATTAGATAATGAACAAAACAAATTATTTAACGTACATTATTATGAACAAAACAAATTTATTTATCTCAGCATTAGTATTGGCTGGGTCTATGTCAGCAGTAGCCCAAATTATGCCATCTATGCAGCCATCAAGTTGGATTCATGCAACCGCTTTTAATACGGGATTAGCCATTGCACCGAATCAAGATATTTACGCGTCTGTATTTGACGATGGAACGGGGAATTATACCATTAAATGGTTAGACGGAACAGGAACAGTTGATGATGTTTCTACTTATCCAGGGTCAGATCCTGATGTAGCTTATTATCATAATGCAGATCTTGTTTTTGTAGCCTACGAAAACGGTGGAGATATTTATATGGATGATTATTATTTAACATCTATTTCTCCAATTAACTATAATTATTCATCAACTACTCCAGTAGCAGGTGGATCTTATCCAAACATAGATTGGAATAGTAGTGGTTATGGAGTATTATGTTATGAAAGTGGAGGAAGTGTATATGCACGTCGATTTGGAACGGGTGTCACTTTAGGACCAGCTGTATTAATTGCTACTTCAGCGTCTAAGCCTGATGTTGTATTGTTAGACAATTCTGATGAAATTGTAATTACTTACATTGTAGGTGGAGGAAATATTAGAATTGAAAAGTATGATTTCTGGGCGTTAGGTGGAGGATCAGCAGTTATTACTGGATCTTGGACACAAGCACCAAATTCTCCTAAGGTTTTCGATTTTCCGAGGGTAGCTGCAGATCGTAATGCCAATTTTGGTACTGGTTCTTTAGATAACTTTACCGTTGTTGCGGAACATAGTGACGTATCTGGAGGTGATGATATTATTGGATTCTTTAACATGGGTGGAGTCATGTATCACTCTCATGTAAATTTAAATGTGGAAGACTGTGAGAACCATAAGCCAGTTGTTACTTACGAAAGAGATTTAGTAATGATTGCTTGGGCATCTAATAGTGATGGTTCTTGTGCATCTATTCCTGGTGGATTAGGAGATAATGTATTATTATCTGAGCATAAATTTGATGGATCTAAGATTAATCCTGGTGTATTTCATGAAGTAAATAGCTGGTCGAATGGATTCCAACTTGGATCACCAGCAATTGCTGCAGAGTATGACGGTGGATATTTAATTACAAATTCAAATTACCACGAAGCTATTATTTTTAGCGATATTGGAGATTTATTCTGGAAGGCTCGTAACAATAGTACACCTCCGTATTATAAGCAAGCTAGTGAAGACGAAACGTTATCTGAAACTGTATTTACATTGGTAAATAATCTAGCCATTGAATCTATTGAGTTAACTGTAAACCACAAGGCAAAAGCAACATTTACACTTTATGATAATTTAGGACGTCGAGTGATGACGAACTCTATTACAAATTCAGGGTCTAATTATCAAATTGATATTAAGCATTTACCTAAAGGGATGTATTATTTAGAATGTGAAGTTGGAAATACAATGGAAACGCTTAAAATAGTACACTAAAATATTGTAACTATACAATAAAACAAAAACAACAATACGAATGCTCCTTTTAAACTATTGATTTAAAAGGAGCGTTTTATTTTAAAGTAAAACGCCAAGTGATATTCCTAGACTTGTAAATTTATATGTAAGATGATTTAAATTGTATTTATTAAATGATGATCGTTTTAGGTTGAGCTCAGCGAGTAAATTTACTTTACCTAATAAAAATAATTTACCAATATTTAATTCTCCAGATTTAACAGCACTCGCTTGTATAGATCCTATTTCAACTCCATGTCCGTATTCTAAACCTACATAAAAACGAGATAAAGAAGGAATCCAATATTTAGCTTGCAATATGATGGGTAAACCCTGTACAGGATAATTTAGAGACGCGATAGTCCCAATCCCTAATCCAACAGTATAGTTCGATATTTTACGATTTATTGTTGTTGTAAACGCGCGTATACCTCCATCTGAACTCACAAAACTAGATGCAATTCCCTTAGTAGATGAAATATCTGTATTCATAATTTGAGCATGCCCAAATTGGATTTCTACGTGGTATTTTTTATCAAGCTTAGTAAGGTCTTGTCCGTAGTTTGTATAAGATGTTAAGACAATAAAAAGAAGAAGAATTCGGATGAACATATTATTATATTTTAGGGCAATATTATTGTATTTTTTTAAAATATGAAACGAAATAAAGACTTCTTTTTAGATGATGTTTTAATGATCGAATTATAGAGTTTGCGAACGAAGATATTTATTATAATTTTTTTTGTTTTTAAGTAAGATTAATAAAGGCTTACATATCTGTATAGTTGTAGGGTGAAACGACAAAAACACCATGAATATTCATGGTGTTTTTGAATTTTGCTTAAGGATAGTATTGGCTTAAACGTTTATAAATTATTGAATAATTACTTTGGCAGCCTCTTGTTTAGATTCTAATGAAATAAAATAGATTCCTTTATCTAACCCTTGAGTAGATATTTCGAAACGGGTTTCTTCTTCGTTACAATCTACAGAAGATGTTTTAACAACTTGTCCAAGGGCATTAAAAATATAGATGTTTTTAACACCTGTTTTTTCAACACGTAAATACCCAGAAATGACATCTTCATCAATAACAGGATTGGGATATATTTCAGCGAATTCATAGTGGTCATCAGATGATGGTGATTCACTTAAACGGGTAATGAAATTGTCTTCTGGTTCTCCAGGTCCTTCTTCTTCTTCTTCAAATAAAGTTTGAGCACCATTAACTTTAATACTGTAATCGTCAATTTCTCCATTGGCATAACTTCCACAACTTGGTGGGTAACGTTTCCAACGCATAGCAACACGCATTCTTAACGTGCTTGAGTTTACATAAACGGGTACAACAAAAGAACCAGTTTGTACATTCTTTCCGTTTTTTTCAAAAACCTTTTCTCCTAAATCATCAAAGTCACCATCAAAGTTCCAGTCTACCCAAATACGCCAATATTCACGGTAAACACGTCTTCTGTATCCAGGTGTTAAGGCAACAGATACAATATCACTGGTATCTACAGTTAATAATTGTCCAGTGAAATCCTGATATCTCGGATTGTTTTTACCAGATGTATTGTCTATATCTCCACCTAGTTCAACACGGTTTATCCACTCAAAAGTATTTCGAGTAGAGTTAATAGCGCAAAATTCTATCGGAAAAAAATGTAAATCTGTTACACCTGCATCATCAAAAAAACCACCTAAAATAACATGATATTCTTTCCCTACCTGAGCAGTCCAGGACACTTTAGAGGCTAAAGATTGAGCAAGCGTAAAATCATCATCATTACAAGTTAAATGAATAAAAGTTGTGTCATTAACCTTTTCATAGAGATAAAGGTAGGTATCGTAATCAATATCTTCGGTTTGGATGGTCCAAAATTTATCGTCTCCTTCAAAGGAAAAGATCCGCTTATTAATTAAAGACCAGCTCCCACATGTAGGGCTGGGGTAATTGGTTAGTTCTGTAGGATTAGATCCTATTGTGTTTACCACAAGAGTGGTGTCTCCAGGTAATGTAAATAATTCGGTCACCTGAGCCTCGGTGTTTATCCATGTAAATAGACAAAACAGAGTTAGTAAAAATTTTTTCATAACGCGTGGGGTTAATCGGTTAATTTTATATAACTAAATCGAAGAGGACTAATATGGTGGTTATGATCATTTTACTTAAATATACAAAGAGCTAAGCAGAATTAACATTCAATTTTAATATATTTTATTGCCGAACACATGGAAAATTAAGTATTGATTTTAACTATTGTTTTTAGTTGATTTAAATTATTGTGTCTTATATTCTTGGTACACCCTGTATTTACTGATGTTTTATTGAGTTTCGCTGTAGTTGATTGTAAATCAGATTAGTGTGATTATTTTGATTGATGTTTTTTTTAAGAAAAATATTTATTAGTGTATCTTTACATAAGGTCGTTAATGTAAATAAATCTATTGCCCCAAGTATAGATTTGTGTCACAAATCCACCGTTCATCCGAATGTATTTACAACACCTTTTCCCCAATTTTATATCCAACCATATTCTATTATTGTAGGATATACACAACATTGTTAACCCCAAAACAATAATAAACTATGAAGAAAGCTATTTATACAATGCTCATTAGCCTCATGCTTGTATTTTCAAGTTTAGGACAAGATATATCTTTAGATAAAGTGGCTCACTTTTCTTTTGGATATATGATCGGATCAACCACCACAAGTCTATTTGAAGAGAAATTAGGAAAGAATAAAGCCATTTTAGTTGGTTGTGGAGTAACAGCCGTTGCTGGTATTGCAAAAGAATTAATTTATGATGAATTATTACGGAATGGTACAAATGAATCTAAAGATTTAGGCGCCACCATACTTGGTGGGGTTTTAGGTAGTGTTGTTATTACCATAAATTTTTAGATCCTATCGTATTTTAATTGAAAAGGCTTCACAACTATATAGTTGTGAAGCCTTCTTTTTTTAGGAAGAATTTAATGTGAAATCAGTATTACATTATATTGGTTGGTAATACTAATGAATTTCTATTTTCGTTTTAAAATGTAAAATTTAGCTGTAAGCAGACAAACAAATCGAAATAGCTATTTTACAGTTTAGAATTATATAAAGTTTAGCCGATATAAACTCCATCCTAAGGTTAATACATAAATGTATTATACCGTTAATATACAATATTTTTCTAAAATTCACATAAAAACACTGAAAAAAAACAATGTGTTTATTATTGATTGATAGTGTATTAACGTATTTGAGATGTGTTTTTGTTGTAAAAAGGTATTGTTGTGTGTGTATTTGGGTGTTGATTTTTAAAAAGAAGGTTTTTATTTTGTTTAGTATCCTTTTTCTTTAAACTTTTGTTGTATTAGCTTAAGGAAGTCCATATTCATATTTAACGTTTTATAAGATCCATAAGCCACTTTGCTCGAAATATCTCTGAAAAACGAATCTTTCTTTATAAAATGATAAATTACAGCCCCATGTGTAATTCCTTCTAGCCTTAAAAATGAGTTAATGGTTTTAGCGTTTAAATCTACCTCATAGGCTGTTAATTCCGCTATTTTAGTATTGGTGTTTAATTCATTTATTAATTCGGCTTTTTGTATAATGGCCTGATGAATAATTGGTGGTAATGCATTCGTGTTATTTGGGGTTGAAGTATATTCTTGTTGTATGCTTTGGTGTATGAATACTTCTTGATTCTTTATTAATTGGTCGAGCTCCTTTTTACTTTTCATACGGCAGTGATTTAAACCCTTAAGATAGATTTTAATTTAGAATTTTACAACTTTAGTAAAATTAAGGTGTAACAGTAGTTTTGTTTAATTTTAAGCGTATTGCCTTATAAATTTCGTACTTCTAGAATATACTCAATAGGACATTCTATTACTAATGAACCATACTTGTGTTTTCCATCAAGGTAATATAAAACACCTTTATTGTCTTTGTACCCAAGTCCACAAGCATAAAAATTAGTGAGTTTGGCGTCTTTCCAGGGAATACCTATTTGTGTTTCAAACGCTGGAATTAATTTCTCTTTTCCTATGCGTAACATTAGGGCTTTTATGTTTTTAGGGTCGTTTATCTGACAATACATCGTTGTGGGGAGTTTAATCTCTAATGTATAAAAAAATGATTAATTAGGGATTGGGAATTTCATTAAATCTGAACTGAGTTTTGGTAAATGCTATATAAAATATAAACCTTAGGTTTATGGGCTCGTTATTATTACAAGTACTAGTCGCAACCGTTAAATAAGATTAAGGAAAAGCTTAAGAAAGCATCAGATCTTTATGCAAAATTTAAGACCGAATTATACCAAAACCGTAAAATATTAGACTACTTTATTCGGTTTATTGAATTGGATCCCGAAAAAAATTGGAAGCATGCCTAATAAATAGGAACAGTATCGTCTTTAAAAGTCCATTAATCCAATTTTCAATTTAATCTTTAAAGCCGTGTCGCCTACGCTCAATAGAACCAAGGTGTAACCCTTTATCTATTTCATCTAGGGTATACGGTTTTCGTACTTCAATATATTCATTATAAATGGGATCAGAAATTTGCAACAGACCCTCTGGAGATTTAGTTTTTACACGCTCAGGATCTAAACGGAAGGCATTCCACTGTTTAGAGTCAAAGGTTTTAATCATAGCGGTTATTTTATGCAATGGTGTCTCTGTATTTAGCCATTTACGGTGTTTATTTGGAGAGATAATAACCGGAGACCTATGATGACCAATTCTTTGCATTAAATCATTTGATGTATAGGTAATAATAGCAAAAGTATGTTCTAAAATCCCTGTATCTGGGTTTAACCATTCGTCCCAAACGCCAGCCATAGTAAAGGGGCGTTTCTTATTTCTGGGATATACAAGATAGGGCTTTTTAAGTTTTTCTTTGGCGGGCCCTTCTATAAAGGCATCGGCAACAACTAAACATCGGCGTTGACGAATTGAGGTTTTGAAAAATGGTTTTTGAAGTATTCCAAATCCTCCTTTATAATTGGGGTCATTGGCTTTATTTTTATCCCCTTCGGCACGAGCATTTATCGTAAAATGCTTTTTAGATCCCCAAGATGGTGTAAATCCAAAACGCATTAATTCTATAGCATTGGGATTGTCAGATGATATCACAGGAACGTATTCTCCTGGTAAAACAAAGAGGTTGGAATCAAATTCGGGACCTTTTAATATGGGATGTGAAAAGGCCATTCGAATGCGTTCGTATTTAGATGCTATAACATACCTACCACACATTAATCTTTTTATTTAAAGTTACTTAAAATAAACGAAAACAAATATCCATTTACTCTAAGACACTTTATGTCATAAACCGATTACATGACCAATATTGGATGATATGTAGGTACAAACGGTAGTGGTATAAGAGAGGAAGGTATATTCCTTGCTTTTATGAGTCTGTATATTTATGTTTTAATATTAAATGATGGTATGATTGCTTTATGGAGTGCAGCTATATTTTAGTTTCCTATATATCATACGGTTTTAAACTTTTTTTTGGTATTCAATTTTAACGGCTTTAACCATGTTAATAAGGTCGAAAATAGAAGTCACATAAAAAGGTTCAAAGGGCTCATCGTTTTCACTAGGTGCAATGTATTTAGAGCTTTCAAATAATCGAACGGCAGAATACAATTCGTTATCACAAGAAAGTTTACAATTTATAGAGTTACCTTGTATGGTTAATTTTATGTTTTTCATGATTTTAGTTTTAAGAGATTGTTTTTTTACCGATATATTTTTCTTTTATAGCGTTGAAAGTATCGACGTATATTCTCTTTTTGTTTATATTAAAAGTAGTCATTTTTAAGAGGTAGTGTAATGACTTTTATCATGATGGAGTCTTACTTTTGACAGGTTTTTAGCGTGTTATTAAATCATATAAGAATAATAGCATTGAAAAAAGGATTATATTAGATGTCGTAATATGTATTCACGAATGTTAAAAGATTAAATTATGAAAATGGTACATCAACTATCGGTTGTTGCTTTACTTTTTGTAACCGCAGTACATGCTCAAAAAACCTATATACCCGATGATGGATTTGAACAGCGTTTAATAGATCTTGGACACGATTCTGGTGTTTTGGATGATAGTGTATTAACCGCAAACATTAATACCATTACAAGTTTAGGCTTAGGCGCTGCAGGCATTGTAGATTTAACAGGAATAGAAGATTTTACAAATGTAAAAACCTTAGACTGTAGTTCGAATATGTTAACCACTTTAGACTTGTCTAACAATGTGTTATTAGAACATTTAAATTGTAAAATAAATCAATTAACCAGTATAGATGTATCTTACCATAGTGGGTTAAAAGCGCTTGAATGTGCAGAAAATGAATTGACAACCTTAGATTTGACCAATAATATTAATTTGAAAATATTAGGATGTATAGATAATCAACTTACCAGTATAAATACTACCAATAATGCATTGCTGGAAAGTATATTGTGTAATTCAAATCAATTGTCCAGTTTAGACGTATCTAATAATACAAATTTGGAAGTATTGGGGTGTGCGTCTAATCTTCTATCCAATATAGATGTGTCTAGTAATACTTTACTAACGCATTTTTATTGTTCACACAACCAAATAACGAGTATTGATGTTTCGGCAAATACGGCTTTGGAAGTATTGGACAGTTACGAGAATCAATTAACCAGTATAGACCTTTCTCAAAACCTTAATTTAACGGAATTTTCTTGCCATGTAAATAATATATCCGATTTAAATTTAGCCAATGGAAATAACTTGAATATGATTCGATTGGTTACATTAGATAACCCCAATTTATACTGTATTCAGGTAGACGATAAAGATTATAGTATAGATAATTGGAATGCCACTTCTTCTATGGGGTATTTTAATATTGATGGTCTTTCTGGTTTTAGTGAAGATTGTAGCGAACCTATTGGTCTTGAAGAGGAAGAGGTTTTGAAGACAAATGCAGCGTATCCAAATCCAGCAAGATTATCACTTCATTTAGATTCTCCCAATAATGGAACCTACGCTATATATACAATACAAGGGAATGAAATGGTGCAACATGGACATCTAAAACCTGGAAAAAACACCATCCCATTAACCCCATTAAATAATGGTATGTATTTGCTTAAAACCAACACGAATAGTGGTCAAGTAAGAACTCAGAAAATAATAAAACACTAAACTATTTAACTATAGGTTTAATCTATCGTTTTAAAACCTTGAGCATAACATACCGTATTGGTATTCCGAGAACGAATAAAAAGAGATTTAATAAGACACAACATTTTTATGTTGTGTCTTATTGTTTTATCGTTGAATATTAAAGTTTTACGACCTTGAATTGTTGTTGCCCAAGATCTGAAATAACCTCAATAAAGTAAACCCCAGCGGGTCCATCTAAAGTTAAAGCATACGTTAATGCCGAAGTATATACTGATTCTTGTACCGTTTGTCCTGCAAGATTGGTGATCGAAATCATTTTATTGTGAGCCGATCCGAATTTAATATTTACAACCCCTTGAGTAGGGTTTGGAGCACATGTAATCGGTTTCATTTCTGAATAGGATTCAATGCCAACAGGTATTAAACTACATTCATTATCTATGATGTTTTGAAAGGTTGGGTTATATAGGTTTCCAACAACATTAAAATTATTGATGTCAAATTGATTTAAATATCCATTATCATACACCTCACTTATGGCACAAAAATCTCTAAGCTCCATATTGTCAACAAGATTAAACCTCCAAATAGAATCTAAATTTTGCAATCCATTTAAGGAAAGTAAGCTTTCATTTTCGTAAAGACTAAACCAGGTTGTAGAGGTTAGGTTTTCTAACCCAGAAATATCCATTAAATTATCATTATTTCTTATAAATATTCCACTTATAGTTGTCATTTGGTCTATGCCATCTAAAGATTCTAATTGAAAATTTTCAACAATTGTAAGTTGAGTTGAATCGCCACCCTGAAAACTACTCAATCCATTCAGGTTGACAAGAGAATTACACAAGTTAATTAATAATGAAGAAACTTGTTCCAATTGATCTAAACCCTGTAAAGATTGCAACATTAAATTATGTCTCAGTTGAAGCGATTTTCCAATATGTGTAAGACTATCTAATCCAATTAAGTTTGTTAGAAGAATATTATCATGAAGAATAAACGATGAATCGATAGATTTTAAACCAATAAGTGCGCTTAAACTGTTAATGTCTGAAGGATTACCTGAGTTTCCTAGATCGTCATTACCAACTCTTAAATACCCTTCAATATGTGTATACCCAATGGCCCCAAAAGAATCAACTTGGGCTTGGGATTCTAAATAAACATCACCAAGGTGGATGGTTTGAGCGCTACAACAATAAAATGATTGAATGAATATTAGAAACGTTAAAATTGTTAATGTATAAAACTTCTTCATGTTATATTTAGTTAAAGTTGATTTCAAATCTATGTAAAATAACTTTAGTTTCAATGTGTTTTAAATAATTATATAATTGTAATAGGTTAATTTTTAATGGTTCTATATGATGATGTATTTATTATTTATTAATACTTTTTTTCTTGATGGATTAATTGAGTTGTTTTATCTTTAAAAGATAAAATAAATAAAAAACGTTATGAAACATTTTTACATGATATTGTGTACCTTGTTAAGCTACAGTGTGTTTGCGCAGGTGAATCCGGAATTGAAAGAAGAGGTTAGAGATCTTAAAAAACGTATCCTTATTTTAGAAAATGATTCGAATATAAATAAGAAAAAGGCATGGAAGTTATTCTATGAGTCTTATGGTGAATCTGTAGTAAGTAGGCGGTTAAGGCAGAATAAAAAAGATAAAAAAGAAAAGGAAAGAAATTTATATCATAAAGGAAGTGTTAATTTATACGTTAACACCATGTTAGACAACTATACTGATGTAAAAGTGGTAAAAGACGCATATTTTGAATTAAATAGTGCCGAAAGCAGTTTCGATTTGGGTATCAATACAAGTATAACGAATTTAGATTCTAAAGACTTTATGAGATGGTCTTTATATACTGGGATTAAAATAGAGCAAGAAAAAAAGAATGATGCGTTTAACTTTTTTAAAAATGGAGAAGGAATAGGGCAAGTTTCAGGAAATATCGAGTTTAATTACTTTGTTAAGGGAAATGTGGATAAAGAAGAAAGTTTAACAAATCAAGTAGAGTATTATTTTAAAACTGCTAATTTTTCTGGATTATCAAATAAAGAGATAAAAGCAAAGCTTATTGAAAGGGAAGTTGAATTGTTAGATTCTAATCATATAGTAATGAGTAAACATTGGTTCTCAGTAAATTTAAAATTACCGTTTAGACAACGGGAATATGAATTCTACAACAATGTAGTTGATTTTGAGGAGGTTATTAATAAATCATACAATTGGAATGCTCAATTTAAATATAATTACTTTAGGCGTGGAAATTGTATATATGATCACAACCTATTATTATCTATGGCGTATAGTGCATACCGAGATAATTCTGTAATGAATAAAGATTTATCAGAAGGTACATTTTTAAAAATGGGAACTTTATCTTCTGGAATTGTACCTGTAGAAGAGTTAAAACGTTACGTGGGCGAATATGAGTATTATATTAACCATAGGGTAATGTCGGAATTAACCGTATTGTTTAAACTTAAACATTTTTATATTGGTGATATTCCTACAAAATTTGGTAGAAAAAGTTAAGCCACTCGTTTAATTTGTTTGTATCTTAATTCTTGTTCTTTTTCGGTAGGTGTTTTGTAGTCTAGAGTAGAGTGTAATCTAGAGTTATTATACCAGTTCATATATTTAAAGATTTCGGTCTCCAAATGTTTCTTAGATTCAAATGTAATGAGGTAGCATAGTTCAGTTTTAATTGTTTTAAAAAAAGACTCGGCAACGGCATTATCCCAGCAATTTCCTTTTCTACTCATAGATTGTTTCGCTTTTGTATTTAAGTTAATAATCTGTTTAAAATCATCACATGTATATTGTACTCCACGATCCGAGTGTAATATAAAGTCATCTTCTATATTTCGATTTAATCGCGCATGTTTCCAAGCTGTAATAACAGTATCTGTAGCTGTTAGATTAGAACTTACAGACCACCCTACAACCTTACGGTCTGCTAAATCAATCATTGTAGTTAAATATTGCCAGGTCTGATTAACTTTGATATAAGTAATATCCGATACCCATACTTTCCCAAGTTCTAATACCTCAAAATTCCGATCTAAATGATTTTCTTCTACTCTATGACTATGATTTGAGTCCGTTGTATTAGTAAATTTCCTACGTGTCTTAGAATATAGCCCCATTTCTTTCATCAATCTAGAAATATAAGACCTCGAGTAAAAAACACCTTTTCTCTCTAGAGCTTTTTGGAGTTTAGGAGCTCCGTACAATCCTCTATTTTCTGCATAAACCGCTTGAATAGACTCTTTTAATTCTATTGTGATGCTAGAACGTTCTATATCTAGCCTACGTTTCCATGAATAATACGCATTAGAACTTATATTTAAAGACTTACACATCTTCTCGACACAATAGGTTGCTGAATATTCCAAAATTATAGCGTACCTGTTCTGTCTTTCTTGGAGAAAATGCTTACTGCCTTTTTTAAGATGTCACGTTCCATGGTTACATCTTTTAATTTTTCTTTTAAATGCTTTAGTTCTTTTTGTTCATCAGTCAAAGCTGCATTGCCTCTGCCCGTAAAACTGGGACGCTTTGGGTTTAAATATTCTCGACGCCAACGATATAACATATTCAAATTTATTGAATATTCAGACGATAAGCTAGACATCGATTGTCCGCCTTTGTATAAATCCATTATCATTAACTTAAAGGATTCTTCGTAAGTACTTCTCTTCATAACTGCTAAAATAAGTTTTGTCTTAACTTACTCTACCAACAAAGGTAGAAATACCATGGACCTTCATTTGCAATTGAACAAAATTTAAATCCAATTAACGATGCGACCAATTGGAAAATAGGAATTCCGATGGCTCTTAAAAACTCAGATGGAAAAAAAGGAATTAATATTGAATTACAGTGGATAGAAATTTACAAAGAACAGTTCATTGGTATAAGTATTGTTCAACCTTTTGGACGTTTTGTTGAAAGTAAATAAGTGTTTAGTTTTTGATGGAATTTAGCAAGGATATCGATAAACACTAAATAATTAGATAAAATAAAAAGGTATCTTTCTGTTTAAGGAAAAATACCCTTTTTTGTGTATCAAAAACAATAAGCACTTGAGTTTGCGGAACAATTACTTATTAACTCTAAATTAGTCTAAAAACGGGAGGGAATGCCCAAAATATCTATAAGTAGATGTTTTCCATATATCAACAGCTATTCCCTGTAGATAGACGGGAATTGGGTAAACAGTGGCATTTAAAAAGTTAAAAAAAAACGCTATTGATAAGGGTTTTTATGCTGTAGTTAATGGATTGTTTTTTAAATTATTCATTTACAGGATTATAGTCTGTGGAATGATGTGAGAATACATTTACACCATCGCTAGGATAGTCTTTATAATAGTCTTTGGTTAATTGTAAGGTGTTTTTTTGTTGATAGATAATAGACTTTATACTTGTGCCTTATTGTTTATGGCAATGCAAATAGAATTAATCACAATGATAAGACTTGCAAAACCAAGGGTTGCACCATTAACATCTTTCATATTAAAGAAGGTAAAAATAGAAGGAATAATGGCTAAAATAGCTCGAATATTTATGGCTTTACTCTTTCTTCTTCCTTTGCTAATATCAAATCCATTTTTAATGGTTAATCCAATAATAATAAGACTAAGAACAAGAAGACCTGTAAAGAATTTAACTACAATTTCTATCCCGTCTAATTGATCTGCAAAACAAGTACTTGTAGAAAGTATTAAAAGGGTAAATATGTTTTTTTTCATGGGTACATTCGTGTATTTAAATATTGAATTTTGGCTTGAATCATTAAGGGTAAAGTTAACCTAATCAACCTGAATTGCTAAAGCATTTAGATTTACTTTGGTATTTGGTACTATTCAAATACTTGTAGGCTTAAAAAAGAAGATTTTAGGTATATGATTAAAATTCGGTATGGCAAGCTTTGCATTTGTTTAATGTTTTAAAATAAATGGGGTATATGGATATAAGAAAGGTTAAGATAATCGATAAGATTCCCTTTACACCCTTCATCGATTTATAACCCGTGTAATAATCGTCAGAACCACAATTCGGATAGGTTATTACTCGATCTTCTTCATCAGTTAAGGGTTGTTCTTCGAAGGATTCTATAAGCTTCATTGCTTTCGGATAATCTTCAGATGTAACGTTTAACTTAATCCCTCCAACCGTTAAATTGTAAAGTGGATTTATGCTCACGATGTTTTCATCAAATACAAAACATTGTATGCCTTCGCTTTCCAGTTTTATTTTGGAAATATGCAAATCCATAGCATTATCAAATGTCTTTACTATTTTTAAATTTTCCATATCGTTTCGTTTAATCTAATAATCCCAAATCAATAAAGGTATTTTTGAATAGAATGTCTTCTATGTTGTAGGTGTACGTAAAGGTATGTATTTATGGAGAAAGGTGTATGGAAGGTTATTACCAAAATTAAAAACGAAAAGGGCATCTTTCTAGCTTTAAAAAAGATGCCCTCTTCTGTGTATCAAAAACGATAAACGATTGAAGTTTGCGGATCAACCGCTTATATTTCAAAACTACTACAAATAACACAAAGGTAGATTACATATAAGCTCAGAAGGGGTGTTTCTTTCGACTAATGGAGTAGGATGGGATTTAAACGGCATTTGGAAAAATAGTTTAGAATTGGAATTCAATATCCCAATCTTAAGAATTAAATTACCTTTACGCCGAATTGTAATAAAATTTAAAATGAAGCGATATTATCTATTTTTCACCTTTCTGGTTTCCGCTCTAATTTTTGGACATCAACAAAGTTTAGGGCAAACCTATACAGGCGATATTCTATTTAAAACTCAGGCCGAAGTAGATGCCTTTGGAGCCATGAATTATGAACACGTTACAGGAAATATTTTTATTGGTGATACCATTGAAAACCAAACCAGTGATATTACGAGTATAACAGCCCTTTCTACCCTAACCACGTTTGACGAAAAGTTACAGGTGAATTATAACGACCTGTTAAGTACATTAAATGGTTTAGAAAATTTAATATTAAAGGATAAAAAGGTTCTCATTTTTGTTAACGAAAGTCTACAGTCTTTACAGGGATTAAATACCAACACCGACAGTGTCTATAGTGTTACGGTTTCGGGTTGTAATGCGCTCACAGATTTAAGTGGGTTAGAACATTTATCATATGTTCAAAATATCTATATATCCAGTAATGCCTCTCTAACCTCATTAAACGGTTTACAAGGAATAAATGAACTTTTGAATTTAAACTTGTATGGAAATGAATCCTTAGAGTCCTTATCGGATATATCCAATCTAACTGATATTCTTATGTTGTATATTATAGAAAATAATGCATTATCATCTTTAGATGGATTAGAAAATGCAATAACGTATGCCGAAGAATTTTCAGGGAATTACGTTCGAATAGTCAACAATTCATCTCTGTATGATCTTTGTGCTATAACAAACTATATAGATAGTACATATAATGATTTGGTGAGTTATAATGTGTTTGGAAATGGATATAATCCTTCGGTTCAAGATTTATTAAACGATGATTGTAGTTTTGATATTGGAATAGACGAAAATCAGATGGAAACAACCATGTCGGTATTTCCGAATCCAACATTGGGTCAAGTGCATATCGATTTTGGAGATGTAAAACCAACAAGGATGCATGTTTTTAATTATTTAGGACAAACGGTGTATGAAAAGACTTCAGGTTTTAATGGGGCTTTAGATATTAATTTAGACGTACCAGCAGGCGTTTATATTGTGGAGGTTTCTTCCGTAGAAACTAAAAACCAATTTAAAGTCTTAAAACAATAATCCGAATAGTAATTTGGTATAAGATTTTTAAAACGCACAAATGTATTTGTGCGTTTTTTTTTGTGCTATAAATAAGAAGGATTGTTTGGTTAAATGGAGTTGATATTAAAACGTAAAGGATATGAATTATTCAATACAATTTCATCATATAAAAACATAAAATGAACGTGTTTTATACGTTGTATATTTTGTTCGAAAATTGATTGCAATGAATTTTCGAACAAATATTGTTGTTCTTATCAAACCATCTTTGTGTTGAAACAATAGGATGTTAAAGAATGATTTTAATTATAATAAGAAGCAATATCTATTAGCTCATTTTTATATTGGTAAATATCATCAACAGATTCTATATTATGCTTAGTCTCATTTTTATTTTCATCAAATAACCCAATACGTTTTTGAGAGCTATCAAGGTAAATTCTGCAAATTGGCTTTCTGTTATTGTTATCAAATAGAATCCCAAAATAGGACTGAGTATCTCTATGTACAATTTTATTAGAAGAAATTTTCTCCCTCAGAATAGCCTTAACAATTTGATAAGCTTCTATTTCCTCATCTGTAGTGTTGATTTTAGAAACTTCTTTTGGTTCAATGCTTTCATTTTCATTCTTTTGTACTTCATCTTCCTTGTTAAGCGCAGATTGAAGTCTATTGTTAATCATATCACTAATAGAACTTTTGATAGCAGAGCTAAGATACTCTTTAAAACTTTCTAATCTTTTAGCGTTAATTACACCGTTAAAAGATCTCTTAGCTAGAAGTTTAGTGAATTCATCTGTAGGATTTTCTAATTCTTTTTCAAACTCTTTTCGAATGGCTTTAATGTACTTTAAAGAATTAGCAGAATTTAATATATCATCTTGATTGAAATTTGATTTTTGAAATTTTACAAGTTGTTTAATATTTGCTTCTTTTAATTCGTTAAGGTTGATTTCCATGAATGGTTTAGAATCCATGATGTTAGCTTTCTCTAAATCTGTGTAGAATTCATATTTAATTCCATTTGTTAGAATAGCAAATCGAGATTTAGTTACATTAAAATAACGATGAAGTTGTGAACTATGTGAATTTAAATTTTCTTTCCAATGTTTGCACTCAATAATAATTATTGGATGTCCATCTTTTAGAATGGCGTAATCTACTTTTTCTCCTTTTTTTGTACCTAAGTCAGCGGTAAATTCTGGGACAACTTCAATAGGGTTAAAAATATCATAACCTAATATTTGAATAAAAGGCATAATGAAAGCCGTTTTAGTAGCTTCTTCTGTAGTTATGTTATCTTTTAAATTATCAACACGATTGTGTAATTCTGCTAAATTAGTTTTTAAATCCATTGTTTGTTTTTTAGTCTGCTTTAAATGATTGATGCCAATTGTAATTTTTATTGCATACTATTAAATGGAATTTTATAATGAATTAAAGTTTACTTTATAGATATCCACGTTAATAATATACAGCAATATTTCTCTAAAAAAAACAACAATATTTTTTTAGAGAAATCGAATTGTAAAATTTATTTGTGGGGAGTAATAAAATCAATAATAGCCCTGTAAGAGCAATATGTATTTACAGTAAAAATAGCATTTTTTATTAATATATATAGGTGATTTATATCATAAATATGAATTTTAATATTTATGATAAATATCTTTTAATAATTTTCTGATAATTATAATTTAATCCTGCTTTATGTTCACTATATGAAAATTATTTAAACGAGGTATACGTAGTTTTACCTGAGTTTACACAAGGCTTTAGCCATAAAATAAGCCACGTAAAACCAATGTGTTTTAATTATAAGTTATGGTGATGTCTTGTGAGGTGTTAATTTGTATAGGATAGGTGTGTGAAAGGTGATTATATAACCTTAAATGTTTAAAGATATAACATTAGGTGAATGATAAAAACTTATATTTGTTCTTATTATATTTATTGACTTATGAGAACAATACTCAGTATTTTTATAGGATTACTTTCAATTGAACACGCTGTATCACAAATAGGAATTGGAACAACAAGCGTCGATCCATCGGCTATTTTAGAAGTGAAATCGGAGAATAAAGGATTTTTACCTCCAAGGATGTCATATTATGCCTTGGAAGCCATTACCGACCCAACTGTTGGATTAATTGTATACAATTCAACCAAGAAGTATTTAAACTTTTACGATGGTACATGTTGGCGCTCTGTAAATAGTGCTTATGAACCTAAAACCACACCTTGAAGAAGTTGTCAGGCTCACTTAGCCCATTGCCAAGGAGAGGCAACCGATGGATTATATACCATAGATCCTGATGCAGGCGGACCTTTAGAGCCGTTTCAGGCTTATTGCGACATGACGACCGATGGTGGAGGCTGGACGTTGGTGTTAAACTATTTACATCAAGGAACAACCAATCCAGATACATTAATTCGTAATACCGATTTACCCATTCAAAATTCAATAACCTTGGGTGGAAACGAATCGGCAAGTACAGGGGTTGCAGGATCTTGGGGACATGCTTCAAACTCTATGATGAATGCCTTAGAATTTACAGAAGTTCGTTTTTATGGAATCACAAGTGGACCTTCAAACATTATCGATTTTAAGACCTCGCATGCGGGTACAATGAGCTACTTTAAAACAGGATTAGGATCTTGTAATGGTATACAGTCTGATAATACGCACCTGGCTAGCCATACGGCCAATTTACCAGATAACAGTGATTCGTTTATGTCTAATCAGGGCGAAGGCGCAATGACGGTCTTCCCATTCTTCAGGTCGTCTAATGAGCACTGGGGTATAGATGCCACATCGGGTAGTCCGGACCGTTGGGAGGTTGATGATTTTGCTTTGGGACCAGTCAATAATACACTTCACCAAATTTGGGTGAAATAAAAAACGCCTTTACAAAACGTCTTATCATAAAAACACAAAAGCACCTCGCGTTTAGCGAGGTGCTTTTGTGTTTTTGAATAAATTCTACAACGGCTGAATGAACTTAACGTTTTTTTTGTTGGTCAATATCTCACTCTTTTATGACGCGTATTAAGACGTTCTTTTCATTGATTCGAGAATTAACCCATCTCGTAATGGTTTGGTAGAATTGGTCGTACAAACCGGTCTTATAAATTTCGGTACGTCATATTCAGATCGGAATAATTACTGGAGTGATAAGACAATTCAATACTATGTTCCATGTTTTCATAGTAAATGGTTGTTATGCTTGCGCCAATTTGTTCATTGATTTTTGTGTAATCAGTCGATAAATATTCATAAATAAAATCTCTATTGGCTTTTCCAGAATGAAAACGAACTTTTGTTTTTGTTAATTCTAGATTATCGTTTAAGGTAAACGAATAGTTAATAAACCCATCTAAATTCGCCTCATACACCATGGTATGACCTATAGGCAAATTTGTAGGTTCTATGGTATAGTCGTCTCCAAAATAGTTAATAATGGTAGATCGAGGAGCTTCGTATTCAAAAAATGGCTCCAGAAAAAGAGATAATTTGGTTTTGTCTATTCCAGAATCTTCTTTTTTACAACCCATTAAGAAGGTTAAAGCCATGAAGGATAATAATAGTGTTCTCATCATTATTTTTTTATTGATTATATATTTTATGGATTGTAATTCGTTTTATTTAAGTCTAATATCGGTTAATTTATACATGGAATAAATGATATTAAAAAGGAAGTTTGATAATGGCGTTTTTATAATCAACCTTTTTATTGATCTTGATCTTCATTTTCTTATCCAGTTTTAATTTGTCATCAAAAAAGTTAATATATCCACTGTCAAAATTCCATGATCCCAAATAAAATACCTTTCCTTTTTTAACCTCAAACGAAAACCTTTCTTGAGCGTTCGTGTCTATTAAACCTCCATCAAGTTCCCTTTTGTTTTGCTCAGAATAATAATCGAACCTTTTGAAAACAGGCCCAGTATAATATTTATAACCACCAAATGATTTAGGTACTATAGCACCATATTTAATAATTTGATATTCACCCTCTGGAAGGAAAAATAGGAATGGATTCGAATCTTTATTAGAATTTGGAGGTTTTACAATAAAAAAATATTCCTTATCAGATTCCATTTCTCGAATTATAATAAACTCAGAAACTCCAGTGGAGGTAAACTCTTTTCTTCTTATGAAATTACCGTAAATAATGGCTTTGTCCTCTAAACTTTTTTTAATTTTTATTGTGGTCCAATTATTAGACACATGTATTAATTTTTTTGGAGATTCCTGACCATAAGATAAAGTGCAATAGATAGATAGTATAAGTGTGAATATAAAACGAATATGCATAACCGTGTTTAAAAGTTAGATTTAGATAGTATTTGATTTAGTTTCGCATAATACACCATTTTACAGGATTAAGCAAAATATAAATCTTAATAATTTTTTGGAGAATAGGAGAGTTTAATGGTTGAATAATAAATGACCAAAGTAACTTTATACTTAGGATTTAAAGATGATATAGAATGAGCTATGGGAAAAGTTGAAATTTTTGAAATAATAGGTGCTTTTATTTTATGGTTAATAAAAAGAGGAAAAGTACCTATTAAAGATTGTAAGGAAAGTTTTTGGTCTTTAATTATTGGTTTTCCAGCTTCATTTATAATTGTTTACGTGATTTTTTATTTAAGTAATTAAAAAGATAGAATAGCTTATGCTTTATGATAAAATAGAATATAAGGAATTAATTTGGTGTCTAGAGTGTTTGGTTAAGGTTAATTTAATATCTATTTTACATAAGCAAAAGATTGAGGAGGATGTAAGTTGAAGTCTTCCTTAAGAGATTTAGGTTCTTTATATTTCTTCTTATTTTTGATCTGAATTGCAAAACCAACTTCTTTTTCAGCAAAATATTCGTAAAAAAAATCTTCAGTTATTCCAGCATGATCTTTAGTTAATGCCCAAAGAGTATCAAGGTCTTTTTTTAGAATCTTTCCTATCTCAAATTCACCAATTACTTTTTGTACAGGTGATGAAGCATATACTATAATTGAAGTAACATCTTTATTTTTAAAAATAGCTTTCCTAAATTCAAATTTCTTTGAACCATTAAAAATTTTAAAGGCAAACTCAGGTTTAATAGATAATACTACTTTCATGCATTCTTTGGTTGGTATGCAAAATTAACTAATTTAATGAATTGTTCTCTATTAATTTTCACAAAACCACGAGTATTGTTATCATTATTAATAACCCCCATTCTTTGTAAATCATTGAGAGTGGGTTTTGGAGTAGGAAATGAATAAGCGTAAAGAAATTTAATAACAAAAGGCCTATATGGCTTGTATTTATTCCACCAATTTTGCTCTAGTTCTATTTTTTTAATCATCGTACGTCTATTACAAGTTTGAAAAAAAGCATCATAAGATTTAAAGTTTGTGATAACTTCTTCGACTATACATATTGAAGTTACAGTACTTGTATGTTTTTTAGGAGCTGATTCACCAATTCTATATATAACAATGATGTCGCCAGGGTTAATATTTCTCTCTTTTGAATGAGAAATGTAGACCTTTCCTATTCTATTGCGATGTGGTTCATTTTCGGTGTATTTACCTTTATCTTCTTTAGTATTTATACTGTCAGGAAACAATTCTGTATGGTACTCAGGTTTTATTCTAATTATATATTTATTGGTCTCTTTTGAGAAAAAAGGGTATGTAAGTTTAGGGTCATTAATGTTTACTGGTAAAGTTTTTCCAAAAGGCCTAACTAAAACAATCTCATTTCCATTTTTTGTCGTTTTTATTCCATGTTTCACAAATCCCCATTCTTTTAACATATCTATTAACTGTAATTGTTCTGGCCTTTTCTCAAATACTGTGACATAAATTTCTTCAACCTTATACTTTATAGCATTGTCAAAAATTATTTTTAAAAATCTTTCTCCAATTTTATAACCATTGCTAGTAACTTTTAATGTACCTATCTTTAATCGCTTTTTTCTCTCGAATGTTGGGGTGATTTCTAGATAGTTTTCGTCTCGATCTTCAACTTTAATGTAAAGAAATGCAGTTAAGCTGTTATCGCTATAACATACATAACATACATTATCAAATTTCTTTTTGAACCAAGTATCAAATTCACCGTAATCTTGTCTAAAGCTGTCAAAAAACACATCGTTAATATCAACTTCATCGAAATCAGCCTTCTTAACAGCAAGAACATCGTAATCAACTAACTCAGGATTTTCAGATGTTACTTTTTCTAGAAATGATTGTATTTTAAAAACCTTATCTGAAATACCTAATAATCTCGCCTTATGGTGGATCTTTTTATCTTGAGTTATTAATAAATTAATTCGACCTTCATAAACTTCATTTAGAAGATGTGTGTCATTAATGTCATTTTGATTGACATCAATTTTATTACTTACTTCTTGGACATTTTCGGAAAAAGGTATTTGACGTTTAATTAAATTGTAGCTATCTAGCTTTATAGTAAAAGTGTCTACTACTTGTTTATCCTTATAGGCTTTTATCTCGGTTACTGTTATGGGATGAATGTATTTGTTATAATGAAGCTTGTCAATCCAATTAAATAACTGTCCAATGCTATGTTCGATTATCCTATCAGATTCTCGATGTATGATGATGTTAGTGTCTAAAAGTATTTTCATTATATGCTTTATCTGAAGATTATTTTTTTGATGCATTCATTCCATAGAATGTATTGTACATTTTTAAAATGCTCTTGTCTGAGATGTCTTTGTGGAAGTTTAATTTTTTTTGTCCTCTATTTATATCTAAAGGACTAATGTCATTATTGTTTTTCAACCAATTTTTATACCCATCTACTGATGAACCAGCTATATTAATGACCAACTCAATTCCTTTAATAGCGATAACGAAATACATTTCACCCTCATTTGTAGCTAAGAATTCCATTTCAAAAAGCATATCTACATATTCATTGTTGTCATTGAGAACTAAATCATTTTCTTCATAAATTTTTCTAACATTATATACCCAATTCTCTTCCTTATGATTGTATCTAACGTAATTTCTAATAGGATTTAGGGCTTCTTCTTTAGCAAAAATATTTTGCTCATTCCTATTTGAAGAGAGAACCCTTAAAGCCATCAATTCTAATGCTACTTTTGCTAAAAATCGAGAGATCATTTGATCGTTTCTAGGAAAGTCGGATATGCCTAAATTGCGAACAATAACTTTTCTAAAATGTCCTTTTTTGAAATTTTCAAAAGATTCTTTATCCAAATTGAATTCTAAATCCTTTCCATCTATATTAAATTTGACATCAATTTTCTTTTCTGACCCAGGAATTTCAGCAATTCCATTTGGAATTTTTCGTTTTTTGGATTGAATTCCATTTCTATGCCTTAAACTTCTAAAGAAATCCATCTCCAAGACTTTTTTTTCAATTTTAATAGCAAAGTAATTATTGCATTTATCACAAACTACACCCTTCGGTAATATATGATTCTTATTACCAAGTGATTCTGGCATAATGTGCTCTATACTTTTAGCTTCTGAAGCTTCTTGTAGACAGAAAATACAATTCATTTAAAAGGGTTAAAATGTATTTAAATAAAAATTAAACTACATAATTGAGTTAATCGGAAAGACCTTCTTTCCAGGGTGTAATTCATCCAATAAAATTTATTTGTGGGGAGTAATAAAAAGATATTGTAATTGTAAGAACAATACTAAAGTTGTTATTCTTAACAAAAATAGTTTTTTTTGCTAATAATACAAGGTGACTTTTGTCATGTGAAGTGAAGGTGAGATTGCCTTTAGTAAAATAAAATGAGCTATTTACATGTAGTTTTACGTGAGTGTGAAGGTGATTTTTGTCATAAATGTATTTATGTTTTTAGAGATGATTAATATTATATTAGCCGAATTATAATTCCAAATTAAATTAGAAGTGATATGACTAGATTGAAAGATATGGAAGAGATGATTGAATCGATTCATGAAGAACATCTTAAAGATTTTATGAAGGAAGCATATTTGTCATACATGGCTGGTGCATATAGGTCAGTTATTATAGTTTCTAGCATTGCTGTTTATGAAGATTTACGAATTAAAACAGAGCAGCTATCCCGTATTAATCCAGAAGCAAAATCTATAACTAAGGAGGTTAAAAAATTAATGGATGAGCGAAATCCATTTGAAAAATATATAGAAGATCAATTGGTTTCTAAAAATATATTAAGTTCTACTGATAGTAGAAACTTAGTTATAATAAGAGATAGAAGAAATTTATCAGCACACCCTACAGATCATAAAGTAACGGCTGAAGAAGCAAGATATATATATTGTTTATGTATTGGGAATTTTTTATCTAAGCCAGTGTTATATGCTAATGAACAGATTGATTTTATTATTAAAGACTTAAAAAATGATTATTATTTTCCACAAGATAGTCTATCAGATATAGAAATTAAGGTTAAAAATTCTATTCAATGTTTACATAAAGGCTCATATCCTTATCTTATAAAGGTATTGTTTGAAAAAATAGATTTGATTAACGAACCACTAAATAATTATGGAAAATATTTGTTAGGTTTAATTAAACTATCTAAGAATTCAGATGTTATAAGAGATGTCATTTTAAAGTACATGATAGAGGAAAAATCGAATAATTCATCGTATAGATTTCTTTTAACATACGCTTTATCGATTAATCCGAGTTTATATTTAAAATCAAACTCTGACACGAAATCGAGATTGAAAAAGTTTTTATCTGAATATGAAAAAATAATATTTGAATATAGCAGTTTGTATATAAACAATGTTATAGTTTTTCTAGAAGGAATTATTGAATCTAATAATACTTATTTAGATGAATTTAAGACAGAATTAGAAGACTTGATAACTTATATGCCTTATAATAATCAATTGGTAAATTTGGCAGTTAAAGATGATGAATTAAAGGAATTGTTAGTAAAGGAATATATTTCGAATGCGGATAATCAAACTTTTAATATTTCTAATGAATTAGCTAATAATATGGAACGTCTTGATAGTTTGTTAGCTAATCGACTTAAGCCTAAAGATTGCTTTAATATATTTATAGCAATGATTAAGGGACGAAATAGAGGATCTGATAATTTGGAGGTTATTATTTCTTCTAAATTTAATAAAGTAAGTAATATGAAGTTAGTTGTATCATCATTTATAACTGATGACATTGAAAAAGCAAAAGCTATATTAGAAGATTCATCATTAAGTGAATCAGTAGAGTTATTTAGGTCAAATTATTTGGAAAAAAATCATTAGAGAAGCTTGATGAATTAGCTCAATATACACCTTCTAAGTCTCGTGATTTCTAATAGTGTTTAAGAAACTAAAATGATATAAGCACTTTCCAGTAATGAGAGGTGTTTTTTTTATCAAAAAGTTCAGTCTTACTTTCTAGTATACTTCCTAAAAGATTTTATTGTTTCAAAAAAGCACCTATAAATTACTACAGGTGCTTTTTTGTGTTTAAAAACATTGTAAAAATTGTAATTATCGTTTCATAAATTGATTTAGAGTTTCTTCTCTATTGTTTTCAAGATTTTTAGCGAATTCTTTTCCTGGTTCGGCGATATGGTCATGTAGATATTTATTACTCCATCTTACATACTCTGCTATTACAGGAAATAGATCTATTCCTTTATCAGTTAGAGAATATAAATAAACCTTCTTGTTTGTTGGGTGTTTTGACTTATTAATAAGTTCAAGTTTATCAAGTTTACATAAGCGATCAGCTAAACGGGCTGACGATATTTTTTCGGCTGCATTAGAAAAGTCTTTAAACGTTCGTTCTCCAAAATATACTAGGTCACGTATGATTAATAATGACCATTTATCTCCAAATAGATCCAATGCCGAACTTATTGGGCAATCAGACCTAAATATTTTTTTTTCATCTTTTACTTCCATTTTGAAAGTTATTTTTATAATTTTACTTCCTTTTAGAAAGTAAAGGTACGAATTAACTAAAACAGTAATTATGAAAAGGTCGGAATTTAACGTGGTTATTAATGTCTCATTAGAAAAAACATGGGAAGTATTATTTAATCAATATGGAGATATACATATTCATAATCCAGGTATGCCAACTTCTAACTACATAGGTAACTCTACAAAAGGAGAATTAAACAGCTCAAGACATTGTATGTTTGATGATAAGCTATTTGTAGATGAAAAAATAACTGAAGTAGATCCGTATAAAAGTTTTAAAGTAGAAGTTTTTAATCACAACCTTCCATTGTTAAAAGAAATGTCAGCTATTTATGAATTAACTTCTATTGATGCCAATAAAACAGAAGTTAAAATGATTTCTTTTAATGCAACGTCTCCTGGTTTTATGATTTATTTAATAAAAGGTCAATTAGCAAAAGGATTGAGAATGCACCTTTTTGGTATGAAATACTATTTAGAAACTGGAAAAACATTAGATAAGAAGAGTTATTCTGAAGTTTCAAAAAGCTATAAATAAAACTATATAAAAAGCACCTTTCAGTAATGAGAGGTGTTTTTTTAATCAAAAAACTTTATCCTATTTTCTTGTATACTTCCTAAAGGATCTTATTGTTTCAAATATTCCTATACCCATTAAGATTCGGCCTAAAAAATCAAATCCTACAAACCAAGGATTTAAGGTTACTATTTTGGCAATTGGTCATTATTTAAAACCATGTGAAATTAAGAAGATTTATGATGTGAGTTTTTGGAAAAATTATTCTAAACCTCATGAGAAATTAACTATTTATCGTAATAAATTAGATGGAAGAATATTAATTAATACTAGACAAATGTGCTTTAATGTTTCGAATGACTATCTTAAATTAATAAGAGATAAAATTAATAGTGTTATATAAAGTATAGAATTTATAGCCAATAATGTCATAACAACTCATAATAACAAAATCATTAAAGCCAAACTCAATGAATTGTATACTCTTCTTTAAAATGTATATTTGAATATTGAACCAATTATAGATAAAACCAAATGAAAAAGATAATAATATTTATACTCATTAATATTTGTTTATTCTCTTGTAGTGATGAATCCAATATAGATACAAGTGGTCGAGTATACTGTAAAGTCGGAAATGTAGAGTTTTTAACAGAAACAGAATATACCTATTCGCTTTTCAGTAATGCAGAAATAAGAAGACTAAGTGTTTTTGGAGGAGAGCCTCAGTTGTTAATCGATTCTGATAGTTCACATTATACTAGTGTCATTACAATTCATTTACCAGAAGATAGCTACCTTCAAGATTTTATAGGGCATGATATTTCATTGAATTCAGATTATAATCCTCCATATGTTAGTGGATTAATCACCACAATTTATGATGCTCCAAATTTGAAAATACTAAAATTTTCAACCCTAAATTTGAAGATTAAAGGCGTTGAGAATAATACCATAAACGCAACATTTAATGGGGAAGTATACAATACTCAAGATTTGAATGAAACATATACTATTACCAATGGAAAAATAGACCACGTACGTATTGAAAATCCAAACGAATGGCAATAAAGTCTTATTAAAAAGAAAAGCATGACAATTATTTTTTATGGACTTATTCTAATTTTAGGATTTCAGGTGGTTCGAGTTCTACGTGATCTTTTAAAAGAAAAACGCCGAAAAAAAGAAGAGTTGGAAGAATGGAATCGCTTTAATAAATAGTTGCCATCTATACGTATCGATAAACAAAAAAAGCCTACACGGTTTAAGTGCAGGCTTTCAGAAAATAATACAGTATCGTTGTTATTGCTTTATGATCTTCTTGGTTGTTGTTAAACCGTGTTCATTTGTCATTTGAATGGTATACATTCCATTGTCCAAATCGGCTAAGTCTAAGGTCTTATTTCCCTTTTGTAAAACCCCTGACAGTAAGACCTCTTTTCCTAGAATAGAGTATATCTTATAAGAAACAGACTCTTCTAATTCCACGGTAATAAGGTTTGATGTTGGATTCGGGAATAACTCAAATGAATTTCCGATTTCCTCTTCTAAACCAATAATGTTTTCGCAATCTTCGCTCAAAATAGGATGTGGCAACAACATGGGTTGGGGAACAAGCCAAACATCACTATCCAAATTAGTTGTATCATCTACCTGTACACAAATTAATGCGGGCGAATCCGTTACATAAACCACTTCCAGGCTATCGTTATGGTTATTGGCTAAGTTTACAGAAATCAAATCATGATTGTTCTGTAAGGATATATTCTTTAAGTTGATGTTGTTTGATAAATTTAAATGTATTAAATCGGTTGCATCTAGACCTAAACCATCCAATTGTGTATTGTTAGATAAATCAATATCGGTAAGATCACTATATGATAAACCAAAAAACCTTAAGTTTAAGTTATTTGAAAGATCAATAGTTGTTATGTTGTTATGATAACACGTTAACCCTTTTAAAGATGTAAAGTTTTCTATTCCAGTGAGGTCCTCAATTAAAAGTTGCTGTAAATCTAAAATGGTAACGGTATCTATGTTTGCTATTAATACACTGTCATCTAATATGTTGTCGTAGCCTAAGTCTATAAGTTTCTGTTCAAAGTTATCATCTGGAACATACGTTTTTTGCGCTTTTACAGCTGATGTAAGGAATGCAGAGGCAAAAATTAATAAAAGTTTAAATCTCATCATTTTTAGTTTTTTCATTATTCGAATGCAAATGTATTAATAAAACAATTATGTATCAAGACATGTTATTTGTCTGTTTAAATGGTTTTATGAGGTTTTCTTTATTGTTATTTCGTGACGCTATCGCTGTGATTTTCCTTTTTTATTCTTGATAAAAAAAAGGAAACGAAAAAAAATCAAGACTTCCATGAAAATCTATAACCTATCGTCGAATCCCTTAAGTGCAACTTTGTGATCTTCGAACAAGTTCTTAGCTTCAAAGTTTTACTAAAGGTTTTCTTTGATAGAACATATATTTACCTGAATGTCGATAATAAAAGAAGATTTTGTAATGTCAAAATCCAGTCTTAGAGAACGAAGGCACGCAGTGGCGTCTTGACGTCAGGAAAGAGGTAGCCCGGAGTGCCGAAAGAGAATGTTCCATCGGAAAGACCTTATTTTGACTAGCGTTTTTGATTTCTTTTTTGGCAATGCAAAAAGAAATAGCCAAAGCGGCTATAGCGTCGAGGTATAATAAGCAATATTATGGTTATAGTGTGTCGCTATCGCTATGATTTCCCTCTTTTTTTATTCATTTTATTGTCTGTTTTATAGGTGTTTTTTTGTTTTACTTTGACGCTATCGCTGTGATTTTCCTTTTTTATTCTTGATAAAAAAAAGGAAACGAAAAAAAATCAAGACTTCCATGAAAATCTATAACCTATCGTCGAATCCCTTAAGTGCAGCTTTGTGATCTTCGAACAAGTTCTTAGCTTCAAAGTTTTACTAAAGGTTTTCTTTGATAGAACATATATTTACCTGAATGTCGATAATAAACGAAGATTTTACAAAGTCAAAATCCAGTCTTTTCTTCTCATGTTATGAAGCACCATTTCACTTCTTCATTCCCTTAAACTTAATTTTGACGGGATAAGCTTGTTCATTTATTGGAAGAAATACGATATACTTCCCCTCTTGAGAGGGGTTAGGGGTGTGTGAAATCATCAGAGGTTATTGTATAATCAAAAGTTATTATCCATTAAATAGTTCTCGATACATTAAAATCTTTTTGTCAGTATAATATTTGATTTCCGTTAAGAATTCCTGAAACCTTGGAAGGAATTCAGGAAATCGAATATGGTCTTTACGAAAGTAAAGAATGCCTTCAAAAAGTGTCGTTTTCTTTGTTTCCGTTTCTTTTGGACAAGCAAAAGAAATGAAAATCCTAGTGATAACGTAGCGGTATGATTTTATGAAATATTGTAGGAATGGTTTTATGGGGTGTAATGGGGTTGTATTGAGAATAATAAGATGTTTTATTGTTTTACTGTGACGCTATCGCTATGATTTTCCTCTTTTTTGCTTAATCAAAAAAAGGAAACGAAAAAAAATCAAGTCAAAATAAGGTTTATGCTGCGCAACGTTCATTCTCGAAGTTACAGGCTTTAGGCTACCGCCGTTTCATTCATTTAAAGATCCACTGGATCTTTACTTTTTGTAAAAGATCATTCATTCTTCTCCTTCGTCGAAGCGCCATTTCACTTCTTCATTCCCTTAAACTTAATTTTGACGGGATAAGCTTGTTCATTTATTGGAAGAAATAGAATATACGGGGGTTAGGAGTGTGTGAAATCATCAGAGGTTATTGTATAATCAAAAGTTATTATCCATTAAATAGTTCTCGATATATTTTTGTTTCTGATGTCAAAAAACACTCGAATTGACATTTCCCATCTAAATAGTGAGTCTGTCATTAATTATTAAAAAAAACAAAAGGCTTATTTTTAAGAAGAGTAAATTCTTAAAAATAAGCCTTTTGTTGTGTGGAGTCGGAGGGAATTGTTTTTCATTCCTTGAATTATCTTTTGTATGAATGCGTATGTTCGTTAACTCCTTGTTTTTATTGATATACAGTCTTCTTGTACTTAATGCTATCTTGATAGAGATAAAAGAAATAACATATTTCTTGCCCCGAATCTTGCCCCGCTTTATTATATTTGCGTATGTTTTATATCAGAGATAAGAAAGCTTTAGAATCGTTAATACTTCTTAGAGTACAGATTGAAGGGAAACCCTTAAAATACGGAACAGGTTTATCAATTAATCCAGAAGATTGGGATTACAATAAACAAAGACCTATTTCTAAACGAGGTAATTCCAATTTTATACATATTGAAATAGAATTAAATCGTCTTGAAAACGAATTTAATACAATTGTTCATAATGCTAAAATGAATGATGTTAAATTAACTACTAAATATGTACGTGACCAACTTAATAAGTTTAAGAATGGAACGAAATCTCCAGTAAAGAAAACAAAACGTATCCAGGTACTCGAAGGTTATCAAATCATGATTGATGAGAAAACGAGATCCAAAACAATTACTCCTGAAACCATCAAGAAATACAAACACGTAAAAGGGTGTCTGGAGAAGTTTGAAAAACACCGAAAGAAAAAACTAAAGTGGGAAGATGTAGATGATACATTCTACAATGATTATTTAGAGTTCTCATACAATGTTTTAAAGCATTCTGACAATACAGTGGGTAGATACATTGGTTTTGTGAAAACACTTATGCAATGGGCTTTAAAAAAGGAATTTCATAACAATGAAAAGTTTCAAGATTTTAAGAAATTCAAACGAGAAGCTGATACAGTTGCTTTAAGTTATGACGAATTAATGTTGCTTTACAATTTTGATTTCGATCATGATTATTTAAACAGAGCTAAAGATCTATTTTGTATTGGTTGTTTCTCAGGACAACGTTTTTCAGATTATTCTGTTTTTGAAATTGCAGACTACAAAGCCGGTATGATCATCAAGCGAGCTGAAAAAACAGAAAGCTTCTCTTATATTCCTGTAGATGCTAATCCAAGATTAAAGGCTTTGTTAGATAAATATGAATGGACCATTCCCAAAATAACTAATCAGAAGTTTAATGAGTACATTAAAGAAGCTTGTAAAATAGTTGGTATTAATGACCTAGTTAAAAAAACGGTTTATCGTGGAACAGAAAAGGATATAGCTATTTATGAGAAATGGGAGCTTATTTCAAGTCATACAGCAAGACGAACATTTATAACCCTAGCTTTGCAAAGAGGAATGACTTACAAAGCAGTAATGAAGATAACTGGTATAAAAAAGATAGAAACTCTAATGCTGTATGACAAAGTAGATGATAAAGAATTAATTAATCAGGTTTCTAGGGTTTTTGGTTCTTAATGTTGTCTAGGATTTCTTCAACTGAATTGGAAATTACCAATTCACCTAAGAATGTAATATCATACCCATTAATTTTCATACGTAACAATCTGCCTTTATTCAGCTCTTCTAGATAATTAATTTTGTGTGGGGCTGATTGTAATTCATTTATGTAAACATTTACATATTCTCGATCAATTTTACCATTCTTTGCTTCTCGTAATAAATGCATTTGCTCATTAGAAAGCCTATATAGCTTCAGGGTTTGTTCTATAATAATACGAAATTGATCAATCTGTTCATTCAAAGACGGAATATTGCTTACTTCATATTTAGCTAAAAGCAGTTTCTTAGATGATTTTAGTCTTGCCTCATCGATCCAGTTACGACCAAATTTTTCAAAACCAAGAATAAGAAATCTTTGGATATACATATAAGCTGCAGCTAATAGGAAAATATAAATATATACAATGTCAGATTGTTCATTGTTCATTTCTTTTATACACACAATTTTTTCTTCACTGTTCAAATGAGAGCTTAACAATATGATTATTTGTTCCCATTTGAACACAATGAAAGCAAAGAACTAAGCTCCAATAAATGGATCCTTTAATCTGCTGTTAAATGATTCGTATATTGATTTTATAGCAAGAGTTTTTAATCTATAATTGTATAGGGAGTTACAAGTATTAATTAAAGATTCGATAAATACTTATTATCCAAAAAGACCACATTTGAGTCTTAACTATAAAACATCTAATTTTGTATATAACAAAAATGCCCAGAAGTTAAATTCCAGGCATTAAATATTTTTTTATGTGTAAGCCTATTTTAGGACGATACATTCAGAGCGGAATGTTAATTATCATTAATGCTAACAATTAATTTATTAAAGCGATTCGAGTAATTCTGTTGAAACTTTATTATTCTATTTAAGGATGAGGGGTTAAGTGATATTGCATCATTTGAACTATAAGCTGAATTAAATTCATCCATTTCTGTGATAAGCATTAATAATTCTAGTTGAAATGGTGATAAAACAGATTTATCAATTTTATATTTCTCCTCAATTAACATCATTAAATCTTGAGTCTTAATATTCATTAACTTAAACCATGGTGAAACTGTTTTAGGAGTGATCTTACCAGTACTTATGTTTTTCAGGAAATCTCTATATTCCAATCTAATGCCGTTTATTTCACTAATTAAGTGATTTTTCAAAACTCTATCATCTGTTATCTTTTTTGTAACAATAACAACAATAATAATAGTTGTAGCTGTTGTTACAATGATATTAATTATATTTATTATGTCTGATGATGAAAATTCCATTGTTATTGATTTTTTACCATTATATACTTATTATTATCATAACGATGCCATGACTTATGATCTTCTGTTTTTTTAGGAGTTATATTTTTTTTACGCCTTTCTTCCCATTGAATAAAAGTTTCGTTCTTAATTAAATTAATTAAGTATGGTTCATCTTCAGATATTAGTTTAATATTCTTTTGAACCAAATCGATTCCAAAGTCATAAATTAAATTACCAAAAGTTTCATCAAGAAATGATGGTGCAAATCCAGCAGTGTTATCTAAATTAATAGTTAAAATCTCCTTATTTTGGGTAGCTAAGAAAAATGCCTCATTTAATATATTATGATAGTAATCCTCACCAGAAAAATCACTAATAGAGCAATGCCTAAGACCAGGGAATTCTGTATATTTTGATACGTATAAAACACTCATATTTTTCGTTTTTTTGTTAATGAATCTTTTGTTACGACCCATCTATAAAATGTTCCATTAAATTTAGTGCCATCATTCAACACTCTTGAATTAATATCATCATCAAAATGCAAAATTACATTATTTGTAAGTACTTTCAAATTTTTTATTAACCCATCATTAAAACTTCCCTTTATTGCAGGTAGTCCTTTATTACGATTGGTTTCTGTAGATGTTGAACCATATTTTTTAATAAAAGCACCTTTCAAAATTTCATCATTTTTTTTCACAGTTAACAAGTCACTAATTATTTTTCCAAAATTTCGATGTAATTTATTTAATATACCCATACCAACATCTGTGATAGTAATGACAACTTGATTCTCCTCATAATTAACTCCTAATATCCATTGTTTATGAATCGCATCGCTCCATTCAATCGTATTACCACAAATTTCAAGTAAAATAGTTCTTAATGCAGGACAATGTTTCTTAACATTAGTTAAATGAAGCATTATATTTTGAACAGTTGTACTAATCCTTACATTTTCAGTAGCCGAAAGAGAATGCGATCCTTTTTCCAAAAATAAAAAATCTGATTTTACACCTTTAGGGAATCGTTTACCTGCATCATCAAGAAATGTTGTCAGTAAACCTGATTCCCGGATTACTTTTTCACATTGCTGATCAACCGGTAAGCTACCATGTATTACAATTCTTTTAACTCGTAATTCTTCAATTATTGCACGAAACACACAAATAGTACTGTAATCAATAAGTTTAACATTAACTAATGAAATCCTAGTATAACATTGATAGTTTTCTTTGAAAATGTTTTTTTGGCTTCGGAGTTCCTTGAAAAAAGTTAAGCAATCCTCAGTCTTATCCAATAAACATAAGTTCTCTGGTGCAATAACAGTTTTCCCTTCTTTAAATTCCTTTTGTCCATTCGAGTAAATTGGCCTTCTAGTGGGGTCGTATTTTCTTCGTTGTTTATTTTGTTTTCCTTTTTTTGTTGAGATTTTCTTATGTTTAGTTTTATTAGCTGCAGCGCTATAAAGTTTTTTCATGTAATTCTTATAATAAATCTGTTGTTAATGTTCTATTAATTGGGGAGAGAATTCACCTTTCTTAATATCTGTAGGTTTACTTGCAAGAGTATATGTATCATCTGTATTACCTTGAGTAATGATTTTTATCATCCTAAAATTATTTTTGGTAACAATTAGCATATATTTTTCCAAATGGAATAAAATTAATCTAATTAGAAATAGATATTAAGCCTATAGCATCAAATTACAATGTAAAGTTAATTGATTGATATCGTAATTTTACAAGTATTTAT
>CBDEVQ010000122.1:0-13734 GCA_965243605.1 Flavobacteriales bacterium | reverse complement strand
GTCCATTGTTTTTTGTTATAAATTCCGTAAGCTTTCCATGTAAACGTATCGTTTATATATGGTGAGTTTACAGATTTAGATAAAATTGTTTTTTCGGTAAACTGGTACGAATCCTCTATCTTAAATAGAGTAACATTCGCGTTGTTTCCTACCTCTAATGAATCTACAGGTATGTTTACTGTAAACTTTGCTCTATGGGTGAAAATGCTTGTAAACTCGTCTAAAGACATTTTATCTTTTAATATCTTATATGCTGCCGGAATAGTTGTTTGGTAAGCTATTGCCCCATTTCTAGCCACACTAAATTCACACTTTTTAGCATCTAAATCTTGTGGGTGGTGGTTAGACACAATACAATCTATTGTACCATCAACTATACCATCAATTAAAGCCTCTTTGTCTTCGTTAGAACGAATAGGAGGGACTACTTTTAAATTCTGATCGAACCCTAATAAATGCTCGTCGTTAAAGTATAAATTGTTTACTGGTACAGACGCTGTAATTTGTAAACCTTCAGCTTTTGCCTGACGAATTTTCCCCACACTTTCTTTTGTAGAAATACAAGCAAAATGCATGCGTCCTTCTGTGTATTTTGCAATCGAAATATCACGGTCTATACCCATAGCTTCAGATATAGAAGGATTCCCTTTCATACCCATAAATACGGATATTTTACTTTCGTTAACCATGGCATCTTTACAAATAGACATATCGTATGGAAAACTAAATATTGTCCCGTTAAATATTCGACTATATTCTACGGCCGTTTTCATGACTTCGGTATTTGTAAGGAAGGTTCTATTTTCTGCAAATGCTATAGCACCATTAGATTTCATGTCATAAAGTTCGGACATGTTTTCACCTTTTAAGCCCTTCGTAAGTGCTCCAATGGGGTGAATGTCTACCCCAGAATATTTTGCTGAATTTTTAAGGTATTGAACCTTTTCTAAACTATCGCAAGGTGCCAAATGGTGAGGTATTAATCCGATGGCAGAAAACCCTCCATTTTGGGCAGCCTGCATACCACTAGATAAGCTTTCTTTATACTCTTCTCCAGGTTCTGGAATAGATCCGATAAGATCAAATGCTCCAGGGGAAATATAGAGTCCTTTTTCATCTATAACCTCGTCCGAAGCCGTTGTTAAACCAATTCCCATTTCGATAATTTTACCATTTTCAAGTAAAATATCCAGTGTTTTACCATTGTGAGAAGATTCTAAATCACTTACAGTAACGTTTTTAATGAGCAGTTTCATGAGTTGTATTCTTATTGATAAATAAAACAAACACCATTTCTAAAATATAAAACACAAGCGCGCCAATTAAAAAATACATCCAATCGTAACGTTCTTGAGTTTGATTTTGAATAAAGGTGTCCCATTTACTTTTTTTAGTATCCAGAAAGTGGAGGTGCTCCACTTGTTCAGTAATTGTTTTAATGTCTTCTTTTCCAGAAAATATCATCTCACTTTCGTTGCGGTTTTGGTTTAAACCATACGTAGTAAGTAAATTTTCTTTGTTAAAGATATTAATAAATCCAACACGATTAAACTGATCGTCTATAGATATAAATTTAGACTGTTTAAAATGTGTAATATTGGCTTGTAATTCTTTACCTTCATAAAGAATATTAACATCTTTATCTTGTATGTTATTAGGTAGGTATAACCGTTGGAATTCTCCTATGGTCACATCTTTATTGCGTTGGTTTTTATTTAAATACGCCATATTAATACCAAGCGGAGCAAAAAGCTGATGATTGGTTAAGTTAGACCCCGTATTTAAATTGGAATATAATAAGTATACCAGTCCGTCATTAAGCTCTACAGAACTTAAAAAAGGTTGGTTGTTAGACGAAATAATATGCTTTTCGTTCGAGTTTTGAAATTTAGCTTTATACGCAATAGTTTGGGACAGCTGACTAATGTCTTCTATTCCTTTTTTAAACATGCGTTTAAAAATAGGATGTTTTAAGTTGGCATTAAACCTAGGGTCCATGGTATAAGCACTCGGCTCTAAGGCAATCTGATTTAGCCCAGTATTAGTTAAAAACGTATTTAATGGCGCTACAGATGAGTTCGGAATAATAAAGACATTAGCTCCGTTCTTAGTGGCTTCAGACACGTATTGGGCCAGTCCAGTATTCCAATGCGTTAATTGATCAAGAATAATAAACTGATAGTTGGATAAGGCTTGGTAATTAATATTGTTTTCTTGAATTTGTTCAAGCGAAAACGCCTCAGAATTGTAAAGCTTTTTAAAGGCTTGGTTTGGCGTCTGCCCATATATATGAGCTATTTTTAAAACATTTTTGGTATTAATAGACGTATAGAATATATTGTCGTATTCAAAGCTATTGTCTTCAATTTTAATCGTGATGTTTTTCTGCTCTTCTGGCTTTAAAATAAAGTTTAGAGTGATTGTCTTTTCTTCTAAAGGCTCTAAATCTACACTCTGTATAGTTTTCTGCTTTTCTCCTGTAAATACTTTTACGGGTAACGATTTAAAATGCTCTGAATTATGATTCTTAAGTGTAACGTCTAAGCTTATAGGTTGTCCTTTAATGTAAAAAGGCGATGTGCTTTTAACCGACCCAATACTTATGTTTTGGTTTTGTACCGATTGAAAAGGCATTAAATACGTTTCTGTAGAATCTTTAGCAAAATCAGAAACCTCATGTTGATTCTTTTGGAAATCTGACATGATAAATTGCAAGTGAGAACCTTTCGTACTTTTAAGGCTTTGAGTTTGCTTAATTTTATTGCTAATAAAATCAGATGATTTAGTGTAATTACTCAGTCTTATGGCCTGAATTTTCTCTAATGCTGTAGATTTATCTAAGAATCGTGCATGTTTACCCGAGTAAAAATCATTAGAAATAATATGGTATTCATATTGATCTCCAAGGGCAACAATAAGATCTGAAGCGTATTTTTTTTGTAAGCTTAATAAGGTAGGTTCTCCAATTTTACGACTATTACTTAACGAATTGTCAAGGTAGATAGAAACACTTTTATTGTCTTCTATTTTACTATTTTCGGAAAAGAAAAATTGGCTAAATGCTAAAACTAAACACCCTACAATAAGTGAACGTAAAGCAATAAGAATAAAATTTTCAAGCTTAGAACGTTTACGTTTCTCGTTAACCACTTCATTTAGTAAACGCGTATTAGAGAAATAAACTTTCTTAAATTTTTGAAGATTTAATAAATGAATAAGTATCACCAATATTATGGCGAATAGAAAATATAATATGTTTGGATTACTTACGATCATCAAAACGCAAATTTAGAGAAATATAAAGGATAAATGCCAATTTAATATTAAAATGCCTTGTTTAAAATACAATTTTAAAAAATCTTAAACTTCTTGGGTTTAGATCTTAAGAACAAGGCTCAAAAAAAAACCATCTACAGATGGTTTTTTAAAGATTCTTTATTCAGCAATAAGCTTTTCGAAGGCTGATAAATCAGGTTGAATAATAATTTCTATTCGTCTGTTTTGCGCACGCCCAGTTTTACTTGTATTACTACTAATTGGATTAAATTCTCCACGTCCCGCCGCAGTAATTTGCGATGGATCTAATTCTTTGTTCTTAAGCATTTCCTTAACAATACTTGTTGCACGCTTTACACTTAAGTCCCAATTGTCTTTTAAGGCACCACTACCACCATAAGGGATATTGTCGGTATGTCCTTCAATTAAAAACTCTAGGTCTTTATCTTGAACCAAGACCTTTGTTAAATTCTGAATAGATGGAATAGCCTTACTTTGTACTTTCCAACTTCCTGAAGGAAATAGTAAAGAGTTTTCCACCGAAACATAAATTTTACCATCTTTTTGAGAGACATTCATTCCCTTACCTTCAAATTGTTTTAAGGCAGCAGAAATTTTGTTCTTTAATCCACTCAGTTGGTTTTTAGTGGCTTCAATTGAGGCTTCTAGTTCATTCATTTTAGAATTTTGAACTTGTAGCTCTGCAATTAATTTAGCGTTTTCACCAATAATCTTTTGTAAATCGGCATTATTCTTTTCAACATTGTTAGAATAATCGACATTTAAATCTTCATATAATTTTTTAAAGTAGTCCTTTTCTTTATCTAAAACGGCCACCTTGTTATGCAGTCCAGAGTTTTCAGATTTTGTAACAACCATTTCGTCATTTAACTTCTCTTGACTTCCTTTAAGTTGAGCAATTGTACTTTCTTTTTGAGCCAATTGGCTCTCTAAGTTTTGTGTAGTTTGCTCTAAAGCTTCATATTTTTTAGGAGATATACATGAGGCCATAGAGGCTACAAGTATAGCTGGTAAAATAAATCGTTTCATAGATTTTATGTTCTAATATCATAAAGACAATAACGCGATTATACGTCTTGTTATTTCAAATATACTTATTCCTAACTGATAATATTAAATTTTTGGAGATATAAACTACATTAAGAATGGTTAATGTATAATTATAATGTTTACCATAATACCATTTTGATGTAGAATACATTTATTTATATTTACTAAAATTATAAAGAATAGAGAAAGCGATCAAATAGAATAATATATTATCAAATACATAATAATGAAGATAATAAAACTTATACCAATACTACTTTTTTGTTTCATGTGTGTTTCTTGTGAATACTTAGAAGTCAATATTTATAAAGTGAAAAACACTTCAGATAAACCCATATATATAGAGTTTACAGTTCTTCCTGAAAATCAACCACCTTATGGAGATACTATTAGTAGTATAGATACAATAATTCCTCCATTAAGTATTGTTGAACTGTATTCACAAGAAGGCGGTATAGTTTGTACAACCTGTACAATAGAAAAACATAAAGAAGAAGAATGGAATATTGATAGTTTGCTAATTACGATAGACGATACAGTTGATTATTATAAATTTAAAAAATATGAATATTGGAAGTTTAAAGCCGATAAGTCTGTAGGGTATTATACCTTAGATATTACAAATGAATTATTAGATTAATATGATTTTTATTGGAGCATTTTTGATTGTGATTCTAATATACTATGGAGCACAAAAATTCTTAACATTAGAAGAACGTGTAGATAGATATATAAAAGAAGAAGTAAAGCGTAAAGGTTGGATATTTAAAAAATTAAGAGCACCTACAAGGTTTGATGGTGCATCTCCATTTTATGAAAAGAATATTAGATACGGGGAATTACAAACTGAATTTTTTGGGATGCATGGAGAGCAATTATTCACGAGAGTGATTGATGTTGAAAAAGAAGGCATACTGTTTAGATACTGGGTGAGGGTAGAAACTGTTAACTTTAGACCTTATATCATAGAATGGAGAGATTTAAAGATAATAACGTCTGAAAATAAAGATGAGACAATCCTATAAAACAAGGAAATTAGTATATTATACATGTAATTACGATACATAATTTAAGAGAGTAAGATATGGCAATGACAATGAAAGGTCGTAGAAAAATTGTTGTGAATGATATCGTTTATTTTTGGAAAGTATTACCAAATAATGATGGTGTATATTTAATAGAGGATGGAGAGAATTCTGATTATCAGATAAAAGGTGTGGTGTGTATTGATGAGATAAAGACGATTTCACCTTCAATAATCAGTCAAATTATAATCCTAGCTTCTGAGAATGGTTGGAGACCAGGATACAGTAAAGAAAAGAAGTATGTATTTAAGGATTACCATTTATTAAAAATACGATGTAAATCTTATTGGAGACCAGAGATCTATAAAGGCAAACAATCGCTTAAGAAAGGAGCGTCTAATGTTTTCTTTTTTAATAAATCTGATAAATTGTGTTTTTCGTGGGGTGAATATAATCATTCAACAAATCTTAGAGCTTCATGTACTATAGATTCCATTTCCCATCATGAATTTGGTGAAATATTGTCTGTAGAATCCGAAGGGGAAAATTTTAAGGTGATTAGTGAACGTGGAGAACATTGCTTTGATGTTAATGATTTTGAATTTTGGAATTTAGAAGTTAAATTAAGCGATTTTTTGGTGCTTCCTAAATTAAGGGTTTAACTCGATTATTTTATTTAGGAGGTAAAATAAACTCTTAATATATATTAATGCACAGCCATGTGGCATACTCTAATTTTGTTATTGAATTATTCATTAAATAAAACGATATGAAAACGTTAGAGAAAAAAATGCCTGCTTATATGTTAGCCTTTGTACGTGTTGAAGATTTTGTTAATTTCCAAAGTTTATACTTAGAAAAGGCCGTTATTATTGTTAAAAAGTATGGTGGTGTAACTTTTGCCGTTGCCGATAATCCACCAACAATAGAAGGGACTTTACCTGAAGGTAGATTGGTTATTTTAGAGTTTCCATCTAAAGCAGATGCGGAAGGATTTTATAATGACCCAGAATACCAACCTTTAAAGAAAATTAGAAAACTAATAAGTGAAAGTGATTCTACAATATTTGAAAAGGGGTTTTAAATATTAGAAAATCTTTAAACATTAAAAAAGCGATATGGTATTTACTATATCGCTTTTTTAAGTTAGAAGTAATTATCAAGTACATTATGAAGTACTTTGTGCTGTTAATTTCTTACTGTAGAAATAAGACGCAAGCGCTAATACGAGTGCCATAACAGCTCCAATATATTCTCCATCATTAGCATTAATATGTGCAGAAATAGCTAGCAGGAAATTAAACACGAATCCAGCATAAGCCCATTCTTTTAGGGTTTTAGAAATATTAAACCATATGGCAACTATCCCTAGAACTTTAGCAATTCCCATAAGATATATAAGGTAGGGAGGAAATCCTAGTGCTGTAAACATTTCAGCAGCCATCTCATACATGAAAAAATATTGACTTGCTCCTAAAAGGACAAGTGCTGTGAATAATCCTGTAATTATTCTATAGATCAATAAGTCTTTTTTATTCATTGTGTTTTAGTTTAGTTCTATAACAAAATTCTCTCTTGTTTTTCTCACTTTAGCATCTTTAGAATGCACGTCATTCTCTGATCTGTACCCAATAGGAAGTATAGATACAGGCATTAGATTTTTAGATTCTAAATCAAGTAACTCTTGGTATTTTAATGGTTCAAATCCTTCCATAGGACATGTATCAATACGCATTTCTGCAGCTACGGTAAGTAATGTTCCAAGAGCAATATAAGATTGGTTTTTACTCCAAGCATATCTTGTGTCGCTATCCATTGAAGAAAGGTAACCCTTCATAGAATTTGCATACCCTTCAAAAGCTGATTTATCAACATTTCTAACTTCTGCTGCACGATCAATATACTCATGTACAATATTCTCGTCTATATTAGTTTGAACTGCAAAAATTAAGACATGAGAAGCATCTTTTACTTGTGGTTGACCATAAGCATGATTAGCAAGTTTAGATTTTAACTCACCCTCGCTAACAACAATAAGTTTGAACGGCTGAAAACCTCCTGAAGTTGCTGTAAGATTAGCCGCTTTAATTAACTCTTCTAAGTTTTCTGGGCTTACTTTTTTAGTTGGATCGAATTGCTTAATTGCTGCTCTCCATTCTAGTGATTCAATTATGTTCATAGTATTTGATTTTTTTAAGCTTGTTTATTTGTTGTGGTTATATTTTACACGGAAAATAAATGTGTAAATTTTTTCAGTCTTTTGTTTAATAAATCTTTATGTATTTTTCTGTTGTTCAGATCGTGTATTAAGATCGGTTTTAGTTAAGAATTCTAATGATTTAATGATGGCCATGATGGTTGTTTTTTAAGTTTTTTTACTTGTTGTGGTTATATTTTACATGGAGAATAAATGAGTAAATTTTTTTAGCCTCTCATATTATCAAGCACATCGCTAAAATATCTTGCATCTTCTTCTGATATTCGACTAAAATAATTGATGTGTTCATGTTCACCTGTGTCATTTTCATCAATTTCTTTAAGAAGCTCAAGTCCTTTTTCAGTTATGTTTAAGTAAACCGCTCGCCTATCTTCATCACCACGTTTACGTTCAATTAATCCTTTATCTAATAACTTGTCTGACAGCCTTGTTGCATTTGGGGCTTTGTCAATCATTAGTTCCTTAATCTTATTCATGGTTACCCAGTTATTCGCTCCTCTTAATATTCTTAAGATATTAAATTGTTGAGGCGACAAATCAAACGGCTTTAAAAAAGTGACAAATAAATTTTGAAATGTATTTGATGTATGAATCAAATTCGCAATAAACCGATGTTTATCGTTTTGAAACTTTGTTTTTAGTATGTCGTCTATTTTTGCCATATCTATAAGGATGGAACAAATGTAAATAAAATATTTAACATGGAAAGTATTTTATTGGTGAATATGTAAAAGGTATTTAATTTAGGATGCCGTTTTAACGCCTTATATTAATGTGTGATTGTAGATATTATAATAGGCATAGACTAAAAATAGATTGATTTTTTTTATATAAAAAAAAGCCAGGAATAATATTCCCGGGCTTTCTATGCTATTTTTCTTGTTTCACATTCTTCGTAAAAGCAAAACTATTTAAGATGGCTTCTAGTTCTCGTAAGTAAAACATTTTATTGTATTTAGGGCAATATAAGAAAGCCTCAACATGAATTAGTTTACGTCGGTCTAGATCTGGTATTGTATAGCGAACAAAGTAACCTCCCATAAAATCATTTTGTATTTTCCACCAACCACGTGTTCTAATAGCAAACTCATTATTAATGTCTATGGTGTCAATTTCAGGAGAAAAACGACGTTCGGTAGTCATATAGCTATTTTCTAAATTTCCTTCGACCTGAATTTTATAAATGGAATCTCTAACATCTAAAATATGATCTAATCCAAATTGATTTTCATTGGTATAATCTTCTTCAAAAAATGTAATTAATTAAACGGGTGCATTAATGGTTAATTTATTTTTTTACAATTTCTAACTTATCAGAAAAGGAAACATAAACCATAACAGAAAGATAGAATATTAGAAATATCATCTTACTTCCTGGAAATAAGTCGATAGAGTTTAATAGAGGTTTTAGAAATCCAGTCATAATACCAATAATTAAAGCAATGATAAATCTCCTTTTTCGACTAACTTTCATAACAGTTTTACAGTTCGGACATTTATCTTTTCCAAGAAAAGATATGTTTAAATATCGTTCAAACGGTAATGTTTCATTACAGTTAACACATTTTTTCATAATACTACCATGTGATTAATATTGGATTATTCGCTTCGATATCGTCCCAATAAGCAGAACAACCAACACCTACAAGTAACCCTAAGTCAGTAGTAACAAATCCAAACATAAGACCAACTCCACCACATACTACGTCAGATGCTGAAATTTGGGCTCCTCCATTTAGTTTAGACATTTCATTTAAATTTAATTTTCGCATAATAAAATATATTGTGCTATTCATGAATAGAACTTAAGTTTTAGAAGAAGTGAACGGCTTAATCTTCTCTTCAAACTGTTTTGTAAACGTGATAAGTTTGTTATTAGGGATATAATTATTATTCCGAATATATGAAATAATCGTATGATTTTAGACTTTTTTTTCTAATAAAATTTAAGATATTTTATTAAATTATTTTTGTGTAACAATCTATTGTTGTGGTTGTTAGTGAATTTTATTGTAGATTTTTATGATCGTTTTTCTTTTCAATAATTCGTTCTGAAATAGAGATGCATCAAATAATATTACTTATGTAAAAACCAATTGAGGACTATACTACACGAATGCAAAAAGATTACAGTAGGACTTATAAATAACATGTCGTTCAAGATGTTCAGCAGGGTGATTTATGTGTCAATCTGTGCAAATAATGTTGTGTTTTGGAATCTAGGATGGGATGATAAGGATGAGCAAGTTTGGGGAGCCGAAAAGTGTGGGTATATTTTTTAGGGCGATAAAAGAATAAGTAAATTCATTCCCATGTTCATAAAACCAAAACGCCCAAAATCAATTTTGATTTTGGGCGTTTTGGTTTGAATGATCATTTATTTCTCTTTCTTGATATTCTTTGTAAAAGCAAAGCTATTTAAAATGGCTTCTAGTTCTCGTAGGTAAAACATTTTATTGTACTTAGGACAATATAAGAAAGCCTCAACATGAATTAGTTTACGTCGGTCTAGATCTGGTATTGTATAACGAACAAAGTAACCTCCCATAAAATCATTTTGTATTTTCCACCAACCACGTGTTCTTATAGCAAACTCATTGTTAATGTCTATGGTATCAATTTCTGGAGAAAAACGACGTTCGGTCGTCATATAGCTATTTTCTAAATTTCCTTCGACCTGAATTTTATAAATGGAATCTCGAACATTTAAAATATGATCTAATCCAAATTGATTTTCATTGGTATAATCTTCTTCAAAAAATGTAATCGACTCTGTTAAATGTGGTTTCTCACGTCTAACCCAAACAAAATCCGCCGTATCTTTTACAATGAAGAAATCTTGTGGGATAATAAACTCAACACCTTTTGATTTTTGCATTTCATAGTGCAATCCTCCAAGTTTATGATCTACATTTTTATCGGCTATACGTTCTAAATCGGCCTTGTAAAAGTAATCGAATAGAGATTCTTTTTTGTTTAGGATCTGTTCGTTTATTATAGCATCGTCTTTTAAGCTAATGTATAACAACTGCTGATCTTTAGCCCAACGATTTTCGTAAGTCTTAATTTCATTAACAGAATCAGATTCTGTAAGAATTAGAATGTTTTTATGGGTTTTAATAATGCTAGAAAAATCTTTTTCCTCAAACACAATTAAATTAAAAAAGGGTTCAGTTTTTAATAGGAGAGGGTAAAGTTTTTGATAAATGCCCTTTAAACTTTGTCCAGATTGGGTTTGCCAAATGGCCGAATCTGCAACAACTAATATTTCAGAATGTCTTCCAGTATTCGCTGGTAAGATAGGTCCTCCATTAGATTCCTCTTCACAAGATGTTATTGTAAGTAGGGCAAAAATGGCAGCAATAATATATTGTATTGGGTTTTGTTTAAACATCATTATCTATGGTTTGTATATATTGTTAAACGTTGTCCTATTTTAAGCTTATGGGAATTTTTAAGATTATTCCATTCTTTTATTGATGATACTTTAACATTATATTTGTTGGCAATTTTACCAAGGTAATCTCCACTTTTAACGGTATACCTAGTTCTAAAATTGCTTTCTTCTAATGTTGGGTAAACCATCTTCTTTTTGCTTTCTAGCGTATCTAATTTAGCTAATAGATCGTCTTTACGACTTATCCAAATACCTAACTTATCAACGGGTAAAACCAAAGAATATTTCTTTTGAAACGTTCCAGGGATAATTTTTAGGATATACGAAGGGTTTAAATACGTTAGTTCATCCATTGTAATATCCAGTTCTTCAGATATAAAGCTTAATGGCATATTTCGGTACACTTTAACTGTATCGGTTTGTTCGAAATAAAATTTAGGCTTAATCATACCAATATTATGCTCTTTAGCATAAGAAAATATATAATTTAAAGCCATAAATCTAGGAACATAATCTTGGGTTTGAAAAGGAAGGAATTTTCTAATTTCCCAATAATTCCATTTTCCTCCAGATTTTCTTATGGCTTTATTTACATTACCAGGACCTGCATTATAAGCCGCTAAAGCCAAAAGCCAATCTTCATAAATGTCATATAAATAAATAAGGTATTTAGAGGCCCCAATAGTTGATAATTTAGGGTCTGAACGTTCGTCTACATAAGAAGACATGGTAAGTCCATTTGCTTTGGCTGTAGAGAAAATAAGTTGCCATAAGCCTTTTGCTCCAAAACTAGATTCTGCATGTGGATTTAATCCAGATTCTAATACTGTAAGTATTTTTAATTCTAAAGGCAGTTTATTTTTATATAAGATCTCTTCAAACAACGGGAAATAGTATTTAGAACGACTCATCCAAACACTTAAGCCAGTAGCTGGCGAGTTTAAATATTTTTCAATTTCTCGTTTAACAATCGGATTGCTTTGGAATTCTACAGGCGAGTAGGCATTTAATTTGGCCATACGCTCAGATAATAAACTATCCGAAAGTTCTTTATCAACAGGTGTTATACCAATGTTTAAATCATGGTTAGCATCAACCAATCGGTAAGAATTAAAACGCTCTTTATCTATTTTGTTTAACCGTATTTCAACCTCCGAAAGGGGTTCGTTAGTACGGTTAATAAGCGTAGAGTCAGGATCTGTATATCCGAATGTTTGGGATATCGTGAATACAGTAATAAGTAAAGAATAAATGTATTTCATGTCTGAAAATTGTACTTATAAGTAGGGGAATAATTACAGAAAACAGCCTTGTATTAGAAACAAAAAGCTGTTAAACAAGTGTAAATATAACAACTTTTTTAACAGCTTTTTCTATGGGTAGTATATAGAGAACCTAAATTGTCTTCATCAAATAATCTGAGAAGTCTAAAAGTTCTTTTTCTTTAAATTTATCAGCCATTAACTGTATTCCGAATGGTAAACCATTAGAATGTGTTCCTACAGGTAATGAAATTGCCGTGTTACCTACAAGGTTAGCATGTACGGTATAAATATCTTCTAAGTATAACGTTGTTGGATCGGTTACTTCCTTACCAATTTCAAAGGCTGTGTGTGGACATGTTGGTACAATAATAAAATCGTAATTAGAGAAAATTTTCTCTGTATGGTCTGCCAAAACACGTCTTACTTTTTGAGCTTTTGTAAAGTAAGCATCATAATATCCAGAACTTAAAACAAATGTACCTAATAGAATACGACGTTTAACTTCTTGACCAAAACCTTCGGTTCTAGAATATTTATAAATCGTTTCTAAATCGGTTCCTTTTTCGCTGCGGTATCCAAAATGAACACCATCATAACGAGCAAGGTTAGATGAAGCTTCGGCTGTAGTTAATACATAATATGTTGGTACAACGTAGTCTAAATATGGAAATTCCACAGGTTCTACAGTATGTCCTTCAGCCCTTAGTTTTTCAATAGAAGCTACTACTTTCGCTTTAATTTCAGGATCTAGACCTTCACTTTCTACATATTCTTTTAAATATGCAATGTTCTTCTTTTCAGTAACAGGTTCAATTTTTAATGAAGGAACAGGTTCCGAAGATGAAGTGGTATCCATAGGATCTTTTCCAGAAATAACTTCAGTAATTAAAGCTGCATCTGAAACTGATTTTGTGAACGGTCCGATTTGATCTAAAGATGATGCAAATGCAATAAGTCCGTTACGAGATACACGTCCGTAAGTAGGCTTTAAACCAACAACACCACAAAATGATGCAGGTTGGCGAATAGAACCTCCAGTATCAGATCCTAATGTCGCATGACATAGATCGGCTGCAACAGCAGCTGCACTACCACCAGAGCTACCACCAGGAACTTTAGTTAAATCTAATGGGTTTTTAACAGGGCCGTAAAACGATGTTTCGTTTGTAGAACCCATTGCAAATTCGTCACAATTTAAACGTCCAATAATAACAGCATCTTCTGCTAATAAACGTTCAACAACGGTTGCACTAAATAAGCTTTTAAACCCTTTTAACATCTTAGAAGATGCAGAAACTTCATGGTTTTTGTAACAGATATTATCTTTAATACCAATAACTAAACCTGCAAGTTTACCTTGTGTACCTTGCTTAAATTTTTCATCTACAAGAACAGCCTGCTCTAGAGCTTCTTGGTTATAAACTTCTAGAAAAGCATTTATTGAATCGTTTTTTCTCTTCAATATTCTTTAAAAAATTTTGC
>CBDEVQ010000121.1:0-68409 GCA_965243605.1 Flavobacteriales bacterium | reverse complement strand
TGACCTCCTGATAATTTAGATCCTCTATCTCCAATAATGGTATCAAAGCCATGTTCCAATTTCTGAATAAATTCATAGGCATTGGCATGTTTTGCGGCCTGAATAAGTTCTTCTTGAGTATAATGATCCACACCCAAAGAAATATTATTGGCTACAGTGTCATTAAATAATATAGATTCTTGAGTGATAATTCCAAGATGTTGTCTTAAATCAAAGGATTTTAGAGTCTTAATCTCATCTCCATCAAAGAATATTTCTCCTTCATTAATATCGTAATAACGGGCTATTAGATCAGCAATCGTCGATTTTCCACTACCAGATTGTCCAACTAAGGCAACTGTTTCTCCTTTTTTAACTGTAAACGAAATATCTTTAAGTACAGGAATGTCTTTAATATATCTGAAATGAACATTTCTAAATTCTATAGATTCATTAAATGCTGTAAATGGTTTTGCATTTTCTTGATTCTCAAATTCTTCAGGCGTGTCAATAATATTCATCACACGATCAATAGAAGCCATACCTTTTTGTAATCGAATATAAGCTTGAGATATATTCTTGCTTGGAGCTAATAATTGCCAGAATAGAGCAATATAGGAAATGAAATATGTTGGCTTTAGGCTATTCTCCGGATCTTCTAATATTAAAGAACCTCCATACCAGAACACCACACACATGATAATAGCACCTAAAAATTCACTCATCGGAGAAGCCATGTCATGTCTTCTACGAATAGAATTATTAATCTCGGTGAATTTTTTATTCTCTTTTTCAAATTTAGAGTCCACCTTTTTCTCAGCATTAAAAGCTTTAATAATTTTTAATGAAGACAGGTTTTCTTCTAAAATAGAAACAATAAGGGAAACTTGTTGTTGTCCTTCGTTTGATTTTTTCTTTAATTTTTTTCCAATTTTACCAACTATAAACCCAGATACAGGTAAGAAGATGAAGACAAAAATTGTCAATTTCCAGCTGATTGCTAACATTAATATAATGGAAGAAATAATGGTAAATGGATCTCGAATTATTAATTCTAAGATACTTATAACAGACCATTCAATTTCTACAACATCTGCCGTAACTCGAGTTATGACATCTCCTTTACGTTGTTCTGAAAAATAGGATATAGGTAATTTTAATATTTTCTTATGAACAGCAGAACGGATATCCTGAATAATATTTGATCGTAATGGCGCTAAGTAGTATTGAGCCATGTATCTGAAGATGTTCTTAAAAAAGAAACTAACAACCAGAATAATACTAATGAATAAAAGAGCATCACTTTCTTCAGAAGAATATATTAAATCACGAATAATAATTTCTAATTCGTATAAGATCCGGTCTTTAAAAGTAGACGCCTCTGTTAATGGCTTTAATTCATCTTCTACTTTAAATAAAATACCAATTACTTTACCTAGAATTAAAAAGGTAAATAAACCGAATATAACAGATAAAATATTTCCCACAGCATTTAGTATAGCTAAATGTTTATAAGGGCGAATAAATGAAAATATGCGTTTAAAATTACTCATTGTTATCAATTAAAGGGGTAAAATTACAACAATTCAAAATGGGATTTTAATAATTCACCAATTTTAGCAAATTGATCTTCGGAATGTTTTCTTTGTATTGAAAATCGAATTCGTTCTTCTCCTCTTTTTACAGTTGGAGAGAGAATGCTCTTAAATTGAAAGTTATGTTGTAAACCTAGGTTTTCAAACGATAGTAAAGCCTCTTTATTTGTATTGATAAAAGGAATAATAGGGGTCTTAAATGTTTTATGAGTGGAATGAATTGAATTTATGATCTTTGAAAACGATTTTACATTATCATTTAATTGTTCAATCCATTCTGGATGTAAACGAATACATTCAACACTTTTCCTTGCTTTTAAAAAATCAAAACAAGACGGTGCGGTAGAATAGATAAATGGTCGAGCATAATTAATAAAGAATTGCTTTAAATTCTCTGCCCCAAGAATTATTGCTCCATGACATCCAATAGCTTTTCCAAATGTCATTATTCTTATGAATACATCTTGCTCTATGTTTAACTCTACACAAAGACCTTTTCCTTGCTTTTCAAATATTCCGGTACTATGAGCTTCGTCTACAATTAAAAGGGCATTGTATTTTTTAGATAGAGCAACAATATCTTGTAAAGGTGCAATTTCACCATCCATAGAATAAACACTTTCTATAGCTATATATATTTGACCTTGTGATTTAAGAATTTTTTGTTCAAGATCTTTCAGGTCATTATGTTTAAACTTTAAAGTTTTAGCATGAGACAGTTGTAAGCCATCTCTTATTGATGCATGCGAGTCACTATCGTAAATAATGGTGTCGTGTTTAGATGCTATTGTGCTAAAAATAGAAAGGTTTGCGTTATACCCAGATGCAAAAAAAAGGGCAGAATCCGCATTGTAGAATTGAGCGAAAAAATCTTCAGTATCTTCTTTTATTGGATGATTACCACTAATAAGTCTGCTTGAACTTAAATTTTTAAACCAGAATTCTTCTGGAATTTCTTTTCTCAAAAAAGCCTCCCAGATAGGTTCATCTTTTAAAGATAAATAGTCATTAGATGAAAAATCAATTTGTGCTTGGTGAGTTCTTAATGTTCTCAATTCAGATTGATTAGATCTTAAGTTTAATTTATCTTCAAAATGTAAATTCCTGTTCTTGTCCATTCATCACGTTTAAAAGGCTAATGTATAAAGTTTCTTAGAATTTAGTGTTTAGAAAATGAAGAAGTGGATGTAAAAGTAGTTTTATTGAAGTGAATATTGTGTACATTTGGTTTAGCACGTGTTTAAGGGTGTAATTGTAAATATTAATTTAATCGTAAAATTTTATCTATGAATCTATTAAATAAAAATACTTTACTCGTATTATGCATGTTTCTATTTAGTCAACTTTTTGGTCAAGAATCAAAAATTGAGAACTATAAGAAATGGAAATACGTATCCGAATTATTAACAGCAGTACAAGATAGTGGTGTTGTATTGTTGCGAATACAAGATTTTGAAAATGGAAAAAATTACATTAAACGAAACTACGAGTCAAGTACTTATAATTTGTATGTTAAGAAAATAGAAAGATATAATAGGGTTTTAAAGGAGGATATTTCGAAAGGATTTACGTTTAGTAAAATATATGTGTTTAATTCAAAATTATCCAAACATGTTTTAAACGATGAATTTGAAAAAATAGATTTTGTTAATCCTAAGAATGGAAATGTAAATACAATTGATCAAAGTACTCCGCATATTTTTACTCAAATAAAAAGCTTAAAATTATCTGGGAATTCAAATCCTTTAAATTTCTCTTACCAACGTTTAATTCAAGTTCTAGATCGAGATTTGCAAAAACATAAAGATATTGATTTACAACAAGATTTTTTTTACCATTCTAATGTGAAAGGTAAAGATAGGTGTTCTCATATTTTTGAAGCGGCTCAAAAAATGAGTAAGAATTTTGCAGAATTATTAGCGCTTTCTAAAAAGAAACAGAAAAGATTAAAGAAACAAATTAAAACCAAGCATATTGCGAAAATTGAAGAGTTTAAGAAGAAAATAAATACAATGTTAAAAATTAAAGAAGGTTCAATTACAGACCAACATCGTTCTAGATTAAATAAAGAAATTGAAAAGTTTAGGGATGAAATAAAAAAAATAGAATTACTTGAAAAACAGTTGTTTGAGTTTTAATTTCTAATCCTTTTATGAGAGAATTAGCATAGGTTTAATTCTAAACATCCTATTTTGAATCTGTTAAATAATTAATTATTTGTATAACGTAGGTTTTCAGTAAAAATGAAACTCTAAGAATCTGTTAAAAAACAAGAAGAAATAGCATATTTTACCTAGTTTTATAAAGATTGTTCTTACTTTCGTAATCCGATTTTGATTACTGAACTTTAAAAAGAAACCTTTATATATACATGTGGGATAAAATTGCACATATAATCATAAGAAATAGAGTCACTTGGCTAATTATAGTAGGTGCTATTACTCTGGTAATGGGATTTATGGCCAAAGATTTAAAACCAACGTATAAATTTAAAGCACCAATTCCTGAGAAGGATGTTTCTTATCAAGATTTTGAGAAGTTTAATACCCTTTTTAAAGGGGATGGGAATTTAACCGTATTAGGATTTAAAGATTCAGCCGCATTTGAACCAGAGAATTTTAAACTTTGGATTCAGTTAATAGATCAGATATCTAATACCCATGGTGTTGATGGAGTATTAGCCTACCATAAACTTCAAAAAATAATCTATAATAAAACTGAGGATCATTTTGAATTTCAGCCTATTGCTGATGTGTCTACTCTTAATTCAAAGGAGGAAATCAAAGGGTTTTTAGATCAAATTAAGCAATACCCGTTTTATTCAGGGCTATTATATAACGCTGAATCAGAAGCTTTTATTACCGCTATTACTTTAAATAAGGAAGTTCTAGATACCAAAGAACGTGAAGTAATGGCTGCTGAAATATCGAAGTTAATTCATGTTTTTGAAGAAAAAACAGGGATTGATATCAGGCAATCTGGTATGCCACATATCCGTATAGAAAATTCAATAAAAATTAAGGACGAAATAGGAATATTTATTGGTCTAGCCATGTTGGTTACATCCATTATTATGTTCTTGTTCTTTAGATCATTGTCAGCTACAATATTTTCAGTTCTTGTTGTTGGTATTGGAGTAGTCTGGAGTATGGGTACTATGGCCATGTTAGGTTATAGTATTACTATATTATCAGGTATGATACCACCATTAATTATTGTAATTGGTATACCAAATTGCGTATTCTTATTAAATAAATACCATTACGAATATCAAGAACATGGTCAGAAGATATTAGCGCTAAAACGTGTTATACAAAAAGTAGGTAAGGCTTCTTTTATGACTAACCTTACCACGGCTGCAGGTTTTGGTACGTTTATCTTAACTGGAAACCAAATGTTAATTGAATTTGGAGTTATTGCTTCAATGAATATTATTCTGGTCTTTATTATCTCGTTAATAGTTATCCCTTCTGTTTATACAGGTTTAAGACCTCCTAAGGCGAAGCATCTTAGGCATTTAAAGCGTCGTTGGATGAATTACATCATACGCTGGATGGTAGAGGTTGTTCAGTTTTATAAACCCGCTGTATATATAGTAACAGGAATAGTGCTAGTTATTGGTGTTATTGGTATTACAAAAATACAGACTAGTGGTACTTTAACAGATGATATTCCGAAAGATGATCCTCTTTATAAGGACATGCATTTTATTGAAAATGAGTTTAAAGGGGTGTTGCCATTCGAAATTCTAGTAGATACAAAGAAAAAAGGTGGAGTATTAAAATTATCAACATTAAAGCGAATTGATAAGCTTCAAAATAAAATTAATACATACCCTGATATTGCCAAGCCTAAGTCTTTAGTAGATATTCTTAAGTTTAGTAAACAGGCATATTTTAATGGTAAAGAGAAGTTTTATACGTTACCAAGTCGTTTTGAGAAGGATTGGGTTTTAAGTGCTATTAAGAACACAAAACTGGAAGATACTTCTGATTCACCAGTGAAGTTTGATATTAATTCTTTAGTAGATTCTACTCAGCAAATTGCAAGAGTTTCTATGCTTGTTAAAGATGTTGGCGCGGTTAGAATGCGTGAAATTAGAAAATCTTTAAGAGAAGATATTGATGAAATTTTCCCGAAAGAAAAATATGATGTAATCATAACTGGGTCTTCAGTTATGTATTATAAAGGAACAGAATATCTAGTAAATAACTTATACCAAAGTTTGGGACTAGCGATTGTAATTATTGCTTTTCTAATGGCTTTTATGTTTCAATCTTGGAGAATGGTATTGGTTTCTTTATTACCAAACCTATTACCGCTTATTTTAACAGCCGGAATTATGGGATATGCTGGTATTGTTATTAAACCATCTACAGTGTTAGTGTTTAGTATTGCTTTCGGAATATCTATTGATGATACCATTCACTTTTTGGCAAAATATCGTCAAGAATTAGGAAATAAACGTTGGAATTTAAAATCGGCCATTATAGCTGCAGTAAGAGAAACAGGAGTGTCGATGATTTATACATCAATCGTATTGTTTTTCGGGTTTAGTATTTTTACAGCCTCTAGCTTTGGAGGAACCGTAGCTTTAGGTATGCTCGTTTCTATATCATTACTTATTGCTATGTTATCTAATCTAATCTTATTACCAACGTTGTTAATGAGTTTAGATGTAATACTTTCAAAAAAGATCTTAAAAGAACCTTATTTCGAAACTTGGGATGAGGAAGAAGATATAGACTTTGATGCTTTAAAAATCAAAAAAGAAAAAGAAGAATCATGAAAGACTTAGGATACTTTTTACAAAAATTTGAGAATCATCTTAATGCGATGAACTTTGTAAAAGAACCTCAGAATCTATATTTACCTATTGATTATATTATGAAATTGGGAGGTAAACGTATTCGTCCTTGTATGGCATTATTGTTTACCGAAGCTTATGGCAGAACAGTTGAAGATGCATTTCCATTGGCGAGTTCTATTGAGATATTTCATAATTTCACGTTAGTTCATGATGATATTATGGATGAAGCACCTTTACGAAGAGGTAAGGTAACTGTTCATGAAAAATGGGATATTAATACCGCTATTTTATCCGGGGATAGTATGATGATTGTTGCTTATCAACAATTGTTACAATTGGATACACCAAGGTTTAAGGCATTACTTGATTATTTTAATAAATCGGCTCTTTTAGTATGTGAGGGTCAACAGAAAGATATGGACTTTGAGAAGGAAGATCTCGTAAGTCTGGATGAATATCTTGATATGATTAAGAATAAGACTGCAATATTATTAGCGGCTTCGATGAAGTTAGGTGCTATGTTTGCTGGTGCTGATGAAGATCAAATGGCCTTAGTTGAAGAATACGGAATTAAAATAGGTTTGGCATTTCAATTAAGAGATGATTACTTAGATGTATTTGGAGATGAAGCTGTAGGTAAACAAGCCGCTGGAGATATCTTAACCAATAAGAAGACAGCATTGTATTTATATGCTTTAGAGCAAGCTTCTATTGCAGATAAAGAAACTCTACTTCATTACTATTCTGGTAAAGATTTTAGTCCGAAAGAAAAGATAGATACAGTATTGGAGATTTTTGAACGTTGTGGAGTGAAATCTTATATAAATTCGATGACAGATGACCTAGTGGTTACATCCAATTTATTGGTTTCAAAAATGCAGATAGAGGAGTCGTATAAAACAATTTTAGTAGAGTTAAACGATAAAATAGTTAACCGCAACTTTTAATTGTTTATGACAGTTCAACTTCCAAATACAATCCAAGATCTTACGAAGCTAAGTCCCGATTTTATTCAGAGGCTTATAGCTCAAATAAGAAAGGAGTTTGTAAGTTTTGATTGGGAAGTTTTACAAGGTGATTTTTCTGATGGAGATATAAATCGAATAAAATCATATTTAAGATATGATTTGGATGAGTTTTATGCTCAAAACACACATCTTTTTACACACTTTTTGTATCGTATTGATATTTCAAATGAACAAATACAGAGTTATACCCAGGAACAAGTATTTGAAGATGTTTATGAATGTGTGGCCGAATTGGTCATAATTAGATGTGCGCAGAAGGTGTATTACAAATTAAAATATAGTTCATGAGTTTATTTAGTACGGCTTATTTACCACCATTGGCGTATGTATTAGAAATGATGTCTAATATAGATGATATTTGTATTGAGCAGCATGAACATTATACGAAACAAACATATAGAAATAGATGCCATTTAATGGGTGCAAATGGCGTGTTTGCTTTGAGTATTCCAGTAATGAAAAAATCGAATTCTAAAACCTGTATTAAAGATTTAAGAATTAAATATGATGAAAACTGGCAGAACAACCATTGGAGAAGTATTACTTCTGCATACTTGTCATCACCGTATTTTTTATATTACCAATCCGAATTAGAACAATTTTATCATAAGAAATATGACTTTCTTTTAGATTTTAATTTAGAACTATTCGATTATGTTTTATCTAAAATGAAAGTGGATTTAACCTATAAATTAGGAGAGGAGTTTACACCTATTAATACCATAGAAACAGATTATAGACAAGTAATTCATCCTAAAAAGCCTTGGCAGGATGAATCAATAATACAACCATATAAGCAAGTATTTGCCGAGAAATTTGACTTTCAACCTAATCTTAGTATTTTAGATTTATTATGTAATGAAGGTCAAAACTCAGAAAATTACTTTCTTGAATGTTTAAACAATAAAGAACAACCTAAGCAAAGGTTTGTATTTCCGAAATAATAAAAAAAGGTTAACTGAATATTCAGTTAACCTTTTTTTATTCTTCATCAGACTGTTTGTGTGTCTGAAAGTATAAATCTATTAGCCCTTCTGGAGCTTTAATATGAAACTCTTTATTTTCTCTTGAGAGTCCTTTAAAAACATTTTCAGCTAATGGTATCAATATTTCTGTTTCGTCATCCTCAGCGCTTATTATATATAGTATATCTTGAGCTGTATCTGTTCTAATATCTTTCACTTTACCAATGTTCCCTTTGTTCTCATCTATAACATCAAAATGAGAAACCTCATGGTAATAAAATTCATCTCCTTCAAGTTTAGGAAGTAAATCTAATGGAAGATATAATTCAGCACCAAGAACTTTATATAAATCATCTTCAGAGTCGTATCCATCTATATGTAATAAAAAGGTATCCTTCTTTAAATGCTCACATTTAGTTAATGGTAATGGTACAAGCTCTTTTTTGAAATCAAAAAATACGGCTTGAATATTTTCATAGGCTAGGATGTCATCAGCATCAAATTTAGCAATAAAGTCACCTTTATATCCATGTTTTCTTAAAACCGTTCCTAGGTAAAAGCAATCTTCTTTATTCATGGTGTATTCAGAATATAATTAATTAAAAAAGCCTCTAAATTCTATTGAATTTAAAGGCTTAAATAACTTGAATAAGTGCGTCTTATGCTTCAGCTTCTGGAGTTTCCTCAGATGCTACTTCTTCAGTTGATTCTTCAACCTCTGGAGTGTTTTTAGCTACAATATCAGCCGCTCTTTTCTGGTTTACTTCTTTTTCTTGTGCTAATGCAGCAGCTTTAGAAGCTTCGTTTGCAGAAGTGATTCCAGAAATCTTAGCATTAACTGCTCCTTCTTTTCCTTCCATCCACTTTTCTAACTTAGCCATAGCTTGCTCCTCAGTAAGTGCTCCTTTTTTAACACCTTCTAATAAGTGTTTGTGTAAAAGAACTCCTCTATGAGATAAAATAGCACGAACTGTATCAGAAGGTTGAGCTCCTGTCATTAACCACTCTAAAGCTTTATCGTTGTTTAATTCGATAGTTGCAGGGTTAGTAGTTGGGTTGTAAGTACCGATTTTCTCGATAAAACGTCCATCTCTTTTCGCACGTGCATCAGCAATTACGATGTGGTAAAAAGGTCTCGCTTTTCTACCGTGTCTTTGTAATCTAATTCTTGTTGCCATAACAATCATTTTGAGGTACTCGACCTCCAGTTAATAATAAGCTGCAAATCTAATGTATTTTTAGGATAAATACACCTTAAATTTATGAAAACATCACTTATTTAAGGATATAGATTATTATCTATTTCCATTCTGCGACTTGGAATGCTTCAACCGCCGCTTTATTATATTTGTATAAATGACCTAAGTCTAAATCATCTTTCTTAAAATCACCCCATGATTGAAGTAATTCAGATGGTTTCACATCTGGGTGAACTGGATATTCATGGTTGCTTTCAGCATACATTTTTTGAGCCTCTGGAGATAATAAGAATTCTATAAACTTAATAGCATTTTCTTTGTTTGGAGCGTATTTAGCCACACCAACGGCAGAAACATTAATATGTGTACCTGTTGTGTTTTGGTTTGGAAAAAATAAACCTACTTTCTTACCAGCCTCTACTTCTAAAGCATTCTTAGAATCTAGTAATTTCCCTAAGTAATATGTATTAATAATAGCTAAAGACCCTTCTCCTAAAGCAATTTGCTTTACTTGATCTCTGTCGTTCCCTTTAGGTTCTCTAGCCATATTGGCAACCATTTCGCTAGCCCAATTTGTAGCTTTATCAACACCTTCATGTGCAATAATAGAAGCCATTAAAGATTGGTTGTAAATATTATTTGAAGAACGTACATTAATCTGTCCTTTCCATTTCTCAGAAGTCAAATCAGCATATGTAGATAACTCTTCTGGCTTAACCTTTTCTTTATCATATGCAATAACACGAGCTCTTTGCGTTAAGGCTACCCATTTGTTTTCTGGGTCAATCATTGTTTGTGGTATCGTATTCGTAATATAATCAGAATGGAAAGATTGTAATAAATCTAATTCTTTAGCATACCCTAAACGTCCAGCATCAACGGTTACTAACAAATCAGCTTCAGATTTACTACCTTCAGCTTGTAGTAATGCAATAAGCTTATCTGCTTTGTCTTTTTTAACATTAACCTTAATACCAGTTTTCTTTTCAAATAAGTCGATTAACTTTTTATCTGTATCGTAAAAACGATGCGTGTAAACATTAACAACATTATCATTCTTGGCTTCTGTTGGAGTTGGATTATTTTTTTTATCATCGTTTCCACATGAAACTAATCCAATAATAGCTATAAAAGCGATAAGGTACTTTTTCATAAGTAATACTTTAGTTTAGAACTTTTTCTCTATCGAGAAGTATATATTTCTATTAGATGATGGTACAATACCAGGTCCTGGGTATCCAGTTGCACGACGCGTAAAGTATTTTTCATCCAATAAATTGTTAACCCCTGTTTCTAGGGTAAATCCTTTTTTGAAATTATATTTTAGAGAAAGATCAATAACTTGGTAAGATGGGATAATACCATAGAGTGCCTTTTGACTTGCTATGCGTGTATTGGTCGCATCAGAAAATTGTTCACCAACATAGGTGTACATTAAGCTTGTTGATAAACCTTTCACTTTATAAATGAAACCTGTCTTATAATTAAAATTAGGCACAAGTTCCACCTTTTTATCTTCAATAGAACTTTCCGAAGAGTTTACATATCGTCCATCTTGTAGTGTCATATTACTAAACCAACGTAATGAATGTCCTTTAGGTAATTCTAAAACTTTATTTAAATCTAAGCTTGTAAAGACTTCAATACCAAATGTTCTTGAGTCAGAGATATTCGTTTTAAATGTATAGGGTTGGAATTTAGTAGTATCTACTTGAATAATATTACCAATTCTATCGGCGTATTTTAAATAATAAGCACTGGCATCAAACGTTAATATGTCTTTAATATTACCTCTTATACCAACATCAATATTATATCCAGATTCATCAGAAAGATTTGGATCAATCTTAATGTTCGTATTGATCGTATATAAATCATTAAAATTTACAGCTCTATAATTTTTTGAGAAATTAGCATAAGATTCTATGTGCTCAGTAAGTTTATAAGATGTACCAACACCATATAACCAAACATCTCTTTCTAAATTTTTAGAATTGTTATGATTAATCACTTCTCCGTTATTATTAACATCTATAAGTTGTGTGAAACCTTCAGATTCTGTATTTATATACTCATATCGAATACCTGGTGTAACACTCCATAATGTGTTTATTTGGAATATGTTTTCCATAAAAATAGAAAGGTTCTTACTAGGGAAATCATAAAACGATCCAGCTTCTCTTTCTTTATCGTTAAACTCAAAATCACTGTCTTTCCCATCAGGACCAAAACCTTGATCTTTTTCGGTGTACCCTTGGTAATATCTAGCTCCAGTTAATAATGCTGAAATTTGATTTTTTATTTTGTAACGATGCAGAACTTTAGTTTCATTACCAAAATTTTGAAATGTTGATAATATAAGGTCTCTATTTAATAGGATTTGATCTTCAGCATGAGATATATCTTGAAGATATCCTAGTGCATTTCTTTGGGCATATAAACCAAAGAATTGAGAAGATAACTCTGTATTTGTTGAGAATTTATGTTCTAAACGTAATGCAAATACATTCCAGTTAACTTGAAACCAATTTCCTGTTCTATTGGATTGACTAGGGTCATCTTCAAATTGTTGATCTGTTAATCCACCAGGTTGTTGAGCCGTATAAAAAAGTCGTGTATATTCTAAATTTAGAGATGTGTGCTCATTAAATTTATGTTCAATACCTCCAAATACAGTATAAGAGTCTAAACTAGAATTAGGTCTCCATCCGCCAGAAGATTTGTATTGACCAAAAACGTAATAATTCGTTTTTTTAATTTGTCCACCAACACTGGCAAATGTGTTATAAAGATCATATGATCCTACACTTTGTCTTAGTGTTATTTCTGCTTTTTTATCAGGATTACCTTTTTTCATGATAAAATTAAGCATTCCACCAAATTGAGGTCCATATTGTAAGGACGCAGCACCTCTAATAAGTTGAATACGATCTACGGCCTCAGAAGGAGGTGTGTAGTAACTTTCAGGATACCCTAAAGCATCAGCACTAATGTCATAATAGTTCTGACGAGTATTAAAATTTGATGTTCTTTGAGGACTTAACCCTCTAGCTCCAATTTCCAATTGAAGTCCTGTCTGATCACTTTCCCAAATGTTTAAACCTGGAACTTCGGCGTAAATTTGTCGTGAGTTATTTGTGGCTGTATTGAATGTAGATTTTGAAAGCTGAATAACTTCATTTTTTTTACCTGCATTAATAGTTGTACCATCAATAGCTTTTAATCTTGTTATGCTAATTCTATTTAAAGAATTTCTAGATCCAGATTCTGAGAGAACAAATTCATTCAATATATTGTTATCCGAAACGAGACTAAAGTGTTTAGTTGTTTCTACTTTTTTAATAGAAACGGAAGTAATCAGTTTTTTATGAGCCACATCAGAAATGGTAATCGTATACTTTCCTTTTTCTGGAAAAGATAAAGCGTATGCGCCATTAGCATCTGCTGTGGTGTATATAGTTTCATTAACTACAATATTTGCAAATGGAATTACATTTAGACTACCAGATTCGTAAATGTTTCCCTTTACATTATATTGAGCAATACTATGAAAGCTACAAAGGAGTAAGAGTATGAAAAGAAATTTTCTCATCAATATGGTTAAATTCTAAGTTTGCCAACAAAAGTTGGTAGGCAAAATTACTTTTTTCTTGTAACTTAGAAGAGGTCTTAAACTAAAACTATAGTATAAATAAACATTATGTTCTTTTATATTAGTCTCCGTCTGTATCTTGGCTTGTAATAGGTACGCCAAAATAAGATTTCATATCTACCTTAATAAGTGGAACTAATTTTTGTAACTCTAAGCTTGTATTTTCTAGTTGAGCATTAGAATTAAGGATTTCATTAGAAAATGAAGTTGTGTAATTATTTAAGCTTGTTATTGCAATTTCCATTTGATTTAAGGAAACATCTGCTAAATCTCCATCAATAATAGTAGATTCTGCTTTGTACTCTTTTAGTTTATCATGAAATCCAATTCCATTTATTCCATCAGGACCAATTCCTTGAAAAAATGCTTTATGAGCTTTCATGCTTTCAATCATTAATTCAAATGAAATATCAGAATATCGAGCTTCAACCTTATTTGCGTCTTTTGCAATTGGAATAGAAAATTCAGTTGCAAATCCTGCAGGTAGTGCAAACTTATTTCGTTTGGTTTCTTCGTAATCCTTTAAGTAAGCATTAAACAATAATGTTAATGATGATCCATTACCAGTTCCTTTGTTAGAAATGTACTGATCATGATATGTAGACCATCTGTTACTTGCAAGAGTAATTTTATTTAGAATTTGTTCTATTAATTGAGTCAGATAAACCTTACGATTTTCAGCATCAGAATCAGTAGAAAAAGATGATAATACCGAATTGTTATTTTTAGTACTACCATAAATTAGGTATTCAAAGGCAGGTAATCCAATCGCATATATGTTATTGGCCGCATCTAAGTTGTAATTTCCTGATGTAATATTTTGGTCAATTAAATTGGCGTTTGTTGGATATGAATTGATGGTTGTTTTTAACAAGATGTCTGCATCAACTGCAGGCCCAAATTCATATAAAGAAGTGTGTTGCCAAAGTTTATAATTTTCTATGAAGAGCGCTTGAAGATCTTCTAAATTTACTACGGTTACATCATTGATGAACGTTTCTGTTGCATCTTTAACCTCTTGACAATGAGTTTTATATTTCAAGTATTGAGGTTGAATAATGTTTTCTGATGTGTTTATAAATAGATCAGAAAAATTGATGTTATCATCTGCATCATCTTTTCCACAAGAAAAAATAATAGATAAAGCAACAAGAGATAGTATGATGATTTTTTGCATTTTCATAGAACTGTAATTTTAAAAAGTCAAGTATCTAATGTAGGATTTAGATACTTGACAATGAGTAGTTTGTTCTTCTTAAAAGTCGTTTGCAGTAACTTCAAACTTCGATGCTAGCATTGATTTAGCATTGTTAATTTGAGTAGCTGTAATTGTATAAAAGTTAGTACCTAAAGCATCTAATGTAGCATCAACTTCGGCAATAGTCATAGTTCTCCCTTCGTTAAATTTAATAGCATTAATAAAGGCGTATGCTTCAGATAATTCGTGGTTTCTTAAAGCATCATCTCCTAAGTTAGTTAACGAAGCGTTTAAGTAATGTAAAGCTGCAGCTACATTAATCATTTCCCAATGTTTGCGAACTAGAATGATAGCTTCATCACGTGTGTTATAATCTTTATTGTTGATAGCAGCACGTCCAGAAATAAATCCATCTTTCATTAATTGATCTACAGTGTTAAGGTTGGCATCATGTGCTTTCTTTAAGTACTTACTGTAATAACTTAATTCTCCAGCTGAATTTTTAGTCCCGATATTCGCACCAGTTAAATCAATAGGAAAAGACCCGTATCCAAAGGCTTCATCCCAGTAATGTTGCATGTCTGTATACGTTTTGTTTTCTGCTAAATCATCATTGTTAGCACCACCAACCTTAGAATCACTTAGGTAAACTGATGTTCCTTGGTAATAAAATACAGAGCCCATTAACCCTTTGTCAATTAATTGAATAGGTTCAAATCCGTTCTCGTCAAATATATACTTTTTACTACCAGAAAGTGATGTTACTAAACCTGCAGTCCCGTTAGATCCAGTTGTAGAAGATGCTGATATAACCGCAAGTTTGTCCATCCAGTTTTCAACTGAAATAGATTCTCCAGTAGCTGTTTTGTTCTTTAGCTGTTTTGTAGGTTGATCTACAGTAAAAGGACTAGATGTCCATGTATAATTTGTATTTGCATACATGTTTTTAAGTTGTTGAGCATCAATTGCTACACCATCATGAGCCGTCTTCATATATGAAGTCATTTCTTTTAACATGTCAATTCTAGATATTTGTCCAGAATAACTTACATTACTAAAATTATATGAATTCGGGACATTATAACTATTGTTATCGTCATCAGATCCACATGAAACAACAGCTATAGTTGTAAGTGCAATTATTGATAATTTTGATAGTGATTTTAACATGGTATTTATTTTTTTTGCAAAGCTAAAACAGGATTTATAATTTACCTATCTTTATTTAAACTAATTTTAAATAATTAATTTTCGGAGTATATGAATAAAAAAAAACAGACAGTTTCCCGTTTTCATTTTGTATTTAATAATTTTGTGAAAATGTATTTCTATGAAGGCTAAAATCGATATATCATCATTATTTGTTCCACAAGAAGAAAAATTGGCGATTGCTAAATCTAAACGACAATTAAGTATAGGTATCCCAAAGGAAAGTTCCAACTCGGAAAATAGAATTGGTCTTAATCCAGATGGGGTAGATTTTTTAGTTAAGCAAGGGCATCAAGTTATGGTAGAAACTGGAGCCGGTGTGAGAACACATTATTCCGATGCCGATTTTAGTGAAGCTGGAGCGATGATAGTTTATGATCCTAGAGAAATATATTCTTGTCCAATTGTATTAAAAATTAATGCACCTACACCAATAGAATTATCTTGGATGAAGGGACGTCAAGTTTTAATATCAGCGATCCAGCCTCATATTGTTGATAAAGGTTATTTTCAAATTTTAGCCAAAAAACAAATTACGGCCATTGGATTTGAGATACTAAGAGATAATTCATCTACTTTTTCTATTGTTAGGGCTATGAGCGAAATTGCAGGGAGTTCTGTAATGCAAATAGCCAGTCATTACCTTAGTAATACTGGTGGTGGAATAGGTAAAGTCCTTGGTGGTATTGCTGGTGTTCCTCCAGCAGAAGTTGTAATCTTAGGTTCTGGAACAGTTGCTGAATATGCAACAAGATCAGCCATTGCATTAGGGGCTTCAGTTAAAGTTTTTGATATAGAAATGGATCGATTGAGACGTTTTCAATCTATGTTTCAAGATCGTATATACACCTCTTTGGTTAAGCCGAAAATTATTGAGAAAGCAATATTAAGTGCAGATGTTGCTATTGGTGCTATGAGAGCCCGATCTAAAAAAACACCAATGATTATTAATAGTGACTTGGTTAGTAGAATGAAAACCGGTTCAATGATTATTGATGTAAGTATCGATAGAGGAGGATGTTTTGAAACTTCACGAATAACAACTTTAGAAAAACCTGTTTTTACAAAGTTTGGAGTAATTCATTATGGTGTTCCTAATATAGGATCTACTGTTTCTAGAACTGCTACTTATGCATTAAGTAATATTTTTGCACCATTATTATTATCTATTTCCGAAAATGGAGGAGTCGCCAACTTAGTTGCTGAAAACGAAAATTTTAGAAATAGCTTATATACATACCAGGGTAAATCTACCAATAAGATCATATCAGATTTGTTTGATTTGCCATATACTAACCTTAACATGTTTTTCCCTAAATATTAAAAAATGAAACTAGGTAAAAAATTTCTGTATTATGGCTTCGGCGTATGCTTAGGCTTATTGGCCGTGAATTTCTTTTGGGATCAGAAAGATATTAAAATGACTTATTTTCCATCCTCTAGAATACTACATGATTTTGGAAAAAAAGAGTTGAAATTTTCTCCAAAATCAGTTGAACAGCTTAATGAATACTCTATAAGTAAAGTCACTATTAAGGAAAAAATAGATGAAGGTTCTTTTGATGCTGAATTGATAGATCGAGATGCCATTCCCTGTAAGACCTATAGGTTAATTTCCGATTTTCATTCAAATACTTATAATTTTACATTTGAAAATTGTGATTCAATTGTAACATTACTTAACGTTGCAGATTAAATTATTGTGAAAAAAATAACAATTTAATTCATCTAAATAATACAGAAATTGATAACTTTTGTATAAATTTGTTGAATTGAAAACATAAATAAAGAGATATAGTATGAAAAAAAGTATACTAGTATTAATGTCAGCTATGGCATTTGCAGCTACTGCACAAACTCAAAACAAAGGAGAAGTTAAAACAATCTCTGATAGAGTAATAGGTAATCAGGTTTCTGAAAGAATGGCTGCTAACGCTAAAGCTATTGCTGCAGGTGCAGAATCAAGATGGCTAAACTATGGTGAAGCAATTATTGAAAATGAATTCGGAGGATTTGATGTATTACTTGATAACGAATTTGCATTAAGAGGTCGTGGTTACATGGATCTTGATACTAACGCTGTTATTGAATATTCTAATGGATTATTCCCAGTACAAGTACATTCGGCTGCTGTAGTTATTAATCCAGCAGATGAGTACTATGACTACCTTGATGAAAATAACGATTATGTTTTAGATTCAGTTGAGGTTGTATATAACTATTTCAGAAACTCTGCATCTTCAGTAGTTGATACTGCAATTGTAAAAGTTCTTTCTTCTCAAACAAATGGAATTCAATGGACAGCTGAGTCGCAAGACCGTTGGGCTCAACAAATTCCTTATGTTACGAATACTGATTTAACTAAATTTGGAGAAATTGCTCCAGCTTTAACAGAGCAAACATTTACTGTTCTATTAACAGAAGCTGATACAAGTACAACTGTATACCAAACGTTAATGTTAGATGTAGCTGATCTTAATTATACTGCAGGTGAAAGAGTAGGAGTTACTGTTACATTTAAGCCAGGTCAATCTTATAACTTAGGTGATACATTAGATAATTTCTTTGCTGTAACAGCTTTCCAAGAAGATGATCAAGCTGCTGTACCAGATGAAATGGTTTATGCAAACGAAGAGAGTCATTCTTATGAGTTATCTAACAGAACTCGTTACCAATTGAATACTCAAGCTTTAACGAATGCAACTTTATTACCAACTTCATTCTTATGGTATGCATCTTACAGTAGCCAACACTACTACATCAGAACTAAGATTTCTTCTCCTAATGTTGGATTAGAAGACTTAAATGAAATTGGAGCTACAATGTACCCTAACCCAACAACAGGTGTTATCAAAATTGATACTGATGTTAACCAAACTGAAGTTGAAATCTTCAACATGTTAGGGCAAAAAGTTGTTTCTGTAATTGAAAATGGAAATTTCGAAGTTGATATTACTGACCAAAAGGCTGGTATCTACTTCGTGACTATCAGAAATGAAAAAGGAACTGCTACATCTAAAATTGTAAAAAAATAATTAGATAAGCTTACCTTTATTACCATAATAATGGCGATCAATTCTTGTATTTGATCGCCATTTTTTATGTCGTTATTATTTTTTTAACAATTATTTAAAAAATAATGAGGATGTAATAAGTGGATTTTTTTAGAATTAAGTGGATCTAAGGCGGATAAAAGTCTAATATTTCCTTTCAATTTAACATATATTTAGTTAGATTTGGAAAAAATAAACTTAATTTACTATGAAAATACATTCTATCCTAGCATGTCTATTAATAGGGTCTTCAACGTCTTTATTGGCACAGCATACAGTAGAGCCAGTGGCTATTAATAATACTGAGAGTATTAATATTCAAGGAAATACAGTTGCTTCATCTCAAAGTGCATTAGCATTAGGAGGTGGTAATGTTGATGAAGAAGTGATTGGAACTTCTTTATATGATTTACAAACTAACAGTGCTGTTCAGCCACGTTTTATTGTTCACCCTAATGGATCTATTTCAGCAGCATGGACAATGAGTTTAGATGGTACAAGTACATTCGTTGACCGTGGAACTGGATATAACTTTTATGACGGAACTGATTGGGGTTCTGAACCATCAGAAAGATTAGAAGATGAACGTACAGGATGGCCATCATTTATTTCTTTACCAGGTGGAGGAGAAGCATATATTTGTCATACTTCAGGTGGAGATTCTTACTTTGCTAAAAGAGATGTAGCTGGAACAGGTGCATGGGCTAATAGTACTGTAACAGATGGAACAAATACATTATCTAATGTTTGGCACAGAATGACAGTTGGTGGAGCGAGTGGTAACTCTTTACACGTAATTGGAGCTGAAAATATAGGTACAGATGCTGATCCAGAATATTACATTCGTTATAGCCGTTCTACTGATTTAGGAGCAACTTGGGATCTTGTAAATGTTGAAATTCCTTCAATAGCTGATACTTTATTTGGAACGACTTCTGGAGATTCATACAGTATTGTTTCTAAAGGTGACGAAGTTTCATTTATTTGTGGTGGTGGAAGTAAGGATGTAGTTCTTATGTCATCTACAGATAATGGATCTACTTGGACTAAAAATATTCTTTGGGATTTCCCTATTGATGACTTTGAAAATACTTCAGACTTAGTAGATTCAACAGTTGTAACTGAAAATGATTTTGGTGCATATTATACGGCGGATGGTTCATATAACTTAACATATGACCAAACTGGAGAATTACATGCATTCTTTGGAGGATATTTATTCTCTAATGTTGATACAAATGATGTTGATGTAACAAACTTTAGCCCAGCTGTAGGTGATTTACTTCACTGGAAATCGTCTTATGGTTATGTAACTAACGGTACTGCAACAATAGATGGATCTAACTTAGGATTCTCTCAATTAGATACAGTAGCATTCGTATTAGACCAAAATGGTGATGATGCAATTACTGGTGATATTGCTAACTACTTCTTATCATTAACATCTTTACCATTTACACATGTAACGGATGATGGAGATATGTACTTAACGTATTCTTCAATTATTGATACTTTATCAGAAGATCAAGATGCGGCAGGAGCACCTTATAACAAAAACCAAAGACACCAATGGATTATCCGTTCAACAGATAATGGTGTAAACTGGTCTACTCCACAAGATTTAACTCGTTTTTATGCTATTGATGATAACCCATTAGTTGAAACAGTATTTGGTAATGTTGCATTTGATAACAATACAGTTTATGTAATGTACCAAAGAGATGAAACTCCAGGATTACACGTTAGAGGAGAAGAGCATACTGCTGAACCAAATGATATTGTTGTAGCTTCATTCTTAAAAGATGATTTAGATATCTTATTTGTTGAAGAAACTAATAAAGGAATCTTTAACGTAGCTCCAAACCCTTCATTCGGAACAACAACTGTTAACTTCGAAGAAGGACATGAAAATGGAACTGTAAGAGTAATTAACTCATTAGGACAAACAGTTTATGCTGAAACTGCAGAAGGAACACAATTAACAATTAACACAGGAAGCTTTAAAGCTGGAATGTATATTGTTAACGTTGTAGAAGGTGAAAGCGTTTACACACAAAAATTAATGGTTAAGTAATTTACTTATCTTTTAAAATAAAATATGAAAAAGTCATCCTATATTAGGATGACTTTTTTAATTTTATAAAAAATAAATTGATCATGAAAACATTAGAAGTTGGTGAGAAAGCACCTTTTTTTGAGTGTGTAAACCAAAATGAAGACCAAATTAATAGTGAATCGTTTTTAGGATCGAAACTCATTTTATTTTTTTATCCGAAAGACAATACACCTGGGTGTACCGCTGAAGCTTGTAATTTGAGCGAAAACTTTGATCTTTTAACTAAGGAAGGGTTTAAATTGCTTGGTGTAAGTCCAGATTCGCCGAAGAGACACGTTAAGTTTATAGAGAAATTTAATTTTCCGTTTGATTTACTAGCAGATGAAGACCATAAAGTTATGGATTTATTTGGTGTTTGGGGCTTAAAAAAGTTTATGGGAAGAGAATATGATGGCGTTCATAGAACTACATTTATCATAGACGAAAAAGGAGTTATTGAACATGTAATTAAGAAGGTTAAAACAAAATTACATACAGAGCAAATATTAGATTTATATAAATGACACAAGTTGTCGTATAAAGAATCTATTTTTGTATAAGAATTAGAAAGAAACATTATGAGCGATAATAAAGAGAAAGAAGCAAAGGTTAAAGCATTGCAATTAGCAATGGAGAAGTTAGATAAGACTTACGGTAAAGGATCAATCATGAAACTTGGTGATCAACCCGTTGTTGATGTTCAAGCCATTCCAAGTGGATCTGTAGGTTTAGATTTAGCTTTAGGAATAGGTGGATATCCTAAAGGAAGAATTGTTGAGATCTTCGGACCTGAATCTTCTGGTAAAACAACTTTAGCTATTCATGCAATTGCAGAAGCTCAAAAACAAGGTGGAATAGCTGCTTTTATTGATGCTGAACATGCTTTTGATAAATATTATGCAGAAAAACTTGGTGTTGATACAGATGAGCTTTTAATATCTCAACCAGATCACGGAGAGCAGGCTTTAGAAATTGCTGATAATTTAATTCGATCTGGTGCAATCGATATTTTAGTTGTCGATTCAGTTGCAGCTTTAACTCCAAAAGCTGAAATTGAAGGTGATATGGGAGATTCTAGAATGGGTCTACAAGCACGTTTAATGTCTCAAGCTTTAAGAAAATTAACAGGTTCTATTAGTAAAACAAATTGTACTGTTATTTTCATTAACCAGTTAAGAGAAAAAATTGGTGTAATGTTCGGTAATCCAGAAACAACAACTGGAGGTAATGCTCTTAAATTCTATGCATCTGTAAGAATAGACATTAGAAGAAGTACACAGATTAAAGAAGGTGATGGTGTTATTGGTAACAAAACAAGAATTAAGGTTGTTAAAAATAAAGTAGCACCACCATTCCGTAAAGCTGAATTTGATATCATGTATGGAGAAGGAATTTCTAAAATAGGTGAAATCATAGATCTTGGAACTGAGTTTAATATTTTAAAGAAAAGTGGATCTTGGTATAGTTACGGAGATGTTAAGCTAGGTCAAGGAAGAGATTCAGTGAAAAATATTTTATTAGATAATGTTGAATTATGTGATGAAGTTGAAGAGAAAATAGTTGAAATGATCAATGGTGAAGCATAATTTTTTCACTTTAGAATAAGTTACCTATAATTTGATTAAATTCGGGCTGTAATTACAGTCCGAATTTTTTTATGAAAAATATTAAACGATTCTTTTCAGTTCTATTAGCTACAATGCTACTGTCGTGTGCAAATGATACAGGGAAAGATAAAACCGTTGTTGAAAAACCAGTTCAAGATCAAAATACTGAACAAGGAAATGTGAAAAGTACAGCAAGTTTTATTAGTCAAATAGATTCTATAACAACGCTTATTGATAAAGACCCTAATAATCCTGAACTTTATATTAGTAGAGCAGAATTGTGGCTCGATAATAAAAGAGTTGTACCAGCAGAACATGACTTAAAGAAAGCTTTAGAATTAGATTCTACAAATGAAGAATATCTACTCGCTTTAGGAAATCACAGTGCTTTAGTTAATAATACCAGAAACTCCAGAGATTTATGGGAGAAATGTGCAGCACTTAATCCTAAAAATATTTCTTGTAGAATTAAACTTTCAGAATTATACTTTTTTGTTCAAGATTTTGAAACGAGTGTTAAGTATGCCAATGAAGTTCTAGAATTGGATCCAACGAAGCATTTAGCAAGCTATTTCAAGGCAATGTCTATGCTTGAGTATGGTGATACAACAAAAGCACTTCGTAGTTTTCATGATGCACTAGAAATGAAACCAGATTTCTCTAGAGCTGTAGCTATGTTAGCTAAAGTTTATGCGGAAAATAATGATGATTTAGCTGTAGATTATTATAAGAATTTATTGAGCTTGCGTCCTAATGATAAAACCATATATTTTAATATTGGATATTTTTATCAACAAAGAAAAGATTATAACAAAAGTCTTAACTTTTATAATTTAGCCATAAAGGTAGATCCAGAAAATGATGGTATCTATTACAATATGGGGTTTATTAATTCGGAACTTGAAGAATATGAAAGAGCTATAGAATTGTTTTCTAAAGCTATTGAAGTTAACAATATCGCTTTCCAAGCATACTTTGCAAGAGGTTATATTTATGAGTTGCTAGGAAAGAATTCGAAAGCAAAAGAAGATTACTCATCTGTATTATTATTAAAACCAGGTTATAGACCTGCTAATGAAGGTATAGATAGACTGAAAAAATAATCATATCTTAGCTAAACCAAATTTAAATCATTTTTATCGTGAAAATAAACAAGATCATTTCATACGTTTCGGCTTTTTTTATATTGACTTTAAGTCAAGTTGCTTGTAATACTGATGACGATTCAGGAGTAACTTATGAATCATCATTTAGTTATGAGCATGATTCAGAGAGTCAACCAGTTAATGATTACTATGCTTTTTTAAGTGAGGATAGTAATTTAATTATTAGCGCATATTCTGCTAAAATTCCAATGGAAGGTCTAGAAGACCAGATAGAAGATATTTATACAAAAAGAAACTTGACATTAATTTTAGCTAAATTTGAAGAAGGTAGATTTTCATTTGAAGATGGTGAGGTTATAATGAAAATAGATACTTTATTCTATGCTTATGATTCTCAACCTTACAAGGTTTCTACGCTTATTCCTGAGATGGATAGCGTAGATAATGTTAATTCTTTCGTATATGTGAAAGACATTAAAAATGATTTAGATCTTGTTTCTGGTAATTTCAGAGTCCATAGAATGTCTGTTGATACTAATGATCTTCCAATTTTATTGTATAAAGTAGAGGGTGAGTTTCAACATGTACCATTCACTAAATACAACTAAAACATGAAAAAAACATTATACATTACTTCATTTGGGTTATTATTAGGTGGTGCATTATTGTGGTCTTATCATAATTCAACGGTTAAAGTTGATTCTAATACTACTGTTTTAGAACAGAAAATAGCTGATAAAAAAGCTAAAAAGAAAGGTAGACTTTACCCTGAAGGACTTGAAAGTAGATTAACGAAAGAAAATAAAAAAGCTTTAGATAGGGAGAATACTTTAAAATATTCAAATCCAACTACAGGAGATATACCTGTTAATATTAGGACTAAAGAATTGGATTTTGCAAAATCTTTACCAAAATTAAGTGCTGATGTAGAATTCGAGCATAGGGGTCCATTTAATGTTGGTGGTAGAACACGTGCATTTGCAACAGATATTAATAATTCTCAAACGCTTATAGCGGGTGGTATTAGTGGAGGTATCTGGAAGTCTATTGATGGAGGAGCGAGTTGGCAGAAAAAAACAGCAAATGACCAATTTGGAAGTGTAACTTGTATAGTACAAGACAAACGTCCTGGTAAAACGAATACATGGTATTACGGAACAGGTGAAGGGTATGGAAACTCTGCAAGTGCTACTGGTGCATATTTTTTTGGTAATGGAATGTTTAAGTCAGAAGATAATGGAGAGTCGTGGTCTCCAATAGAATCTACATCTACAGACGTAACAACTCTATTTAATGTTTCTTGGCAGGTAATGTGGAATGTATCTGTAGATAACAGTATAGATACATTAGATATCGTTTATGCTGCAACTTATGAAGGAATACAGAGAAGTACTGATGGAGGTGATACTTGGGCTCAAATTTTAGGAAATACCGGTTCAGATCCTGCTTATACGACTAACGTTATGGTTACACCAACAGGTGTAACATATGCATTTATAAATTCAGATGCATCTACTTCAGATAAAGGACTTTGGAGGTCTGATGATCATGGTGTAACTTGGGATAATATTACACCATCAAATTTCCCAGGTACTTATGAACGTGGAGTATTTGATTATAACCCATCTGATGAAAATGAACTATATGTGTTTATGAATACACCAAATTTTGGTAAACATACAAATACATTTTTTGATGGAGAAGACTGGAATAGTTTATGGAAATATACATATGATTCTGCAAACACAACTCCGGAACAAGGGACTTGGACTGATTTAAGTGATAATTTACCTGATGATGGAACAAGTTTTGCGACGTTATATACACAGAATGGATATGATATGGCCATTAAGGTACATCCTACATTATCGGATGTAATTTATATTGGTGGAACTAATATTTACCGTTCTGATGATGGTTTTACAACAGATCAAAATACACAATTTTTAGGAGGGTATGACCCAACATCTGTTGATACCAATTGGGATATTACGGCCAATCATCATCCAGATCAGCATTTTATTTATTTTCATGAAGGTGATACCAGTGTGTTGTATTCAATTAACGATGGTGGGATTTTTAAATCTAATGCTCCATTAAGTAATACACAAAATTGGATATCACTTAATAATGGATATTTTACGACACAATTATATGCTGTTGGAATTAACCAAAACCAAGCGACTAATACCATTATTGGAGGATTTCAGGATAATGGAAATTTTGTAACAAAAAGTAATGTATTGACGGATGATTGGGTAATGCCATATAATGGAGATGGTTCGTTTTCATACGTAAATGGAGCAGAAGATTATTATTACTTATCTATACAAAGAGGTAAGGTCGGTAAATTCACATTGGATAATCAAGGAAATAGAATTGCTTATCAAAGAATAGACCCAGCAGGAATAGATCGTGATGGAGTTAAATTTATTCATCCATTTGCTGTAGATCCAAATGACGAAGACTATATGTATTATCCAGTTAAGGATACTTTATATAGACAATCTAGTCTATCTACTATACCTTTAAATGAATCAATTGATGCATGGGGTAATAATTGGGATTATATTGCTGATGATTTGAACTTAAATGGTTCGCATTCTATTACAGCTGTACATGTTACCAAAGAAAACCCTCAACATAGAGTATACTTAGGGACTTCTCAAAGACATACGTTTAGAATCGATAATGCCAATTCATCAAATCCTATTGTTACGCAATTAGGATTTAGAGATGCTGATAACAATATTGCTTACTATGCTGGTTATACATCTTGTATTACATCTAATCCTAATAACGGAGATGAAGTAATAACTGTACTTTCTAATTACGGTGTTAATAGTTTAGCACATTCTTTAGATGGAGGTGTTACATGGGAAAATGTTTCAGGAAATTTAGAAGAGGAATCGAATGGACAAGGAGATGGTCCTTCTACGAGATGGGCGAGTATCATGCCATTAAATAATGGAGAGGTATTATACTTAGTAGGTACTTCTGTTGGATTATATGGTACTATTGGATTAAATGCAGAAAGTACAACTTGGTATCAAATAAGTCCTGATAAAATTGGAAATGTAGTTGTTGAACAAGTTATTACAAGACCAGAAGATGGATTAATCTTAGTTGCAACACACGGTAATGGAATATTTTCAGCCAACATTACAAGTATTTCTGATATAATTGGACTTAATGAAGAGTTTGGAGTATTGAGTGATGACGTATTAGTTATTAATCAAAACCCATCTCAAGGAGATTTATATTACAATTGGAATAGCGAGGAATTGAATGAAATGTTGTTGTCTGTATATGAATTGGCAACTGGAAAGTTAGTTCAATCTAAAAACATAACACCTCATAATGGTTCAAATGTTGAAGATCTAAACCTAAGTAAAGGGCAATATGCTTTAACATTCCGTTGGAATGGTAAATCAATAGCAAAAAAACTCTTTGTTTTGTAAATGAATATATTAATGATTATTTTTTTTTCTTTTTAACACCGAGTTTAGTGAAGAAAATAAAATTTAATTGTAATTTTGTAGAGAGTATATCTAGATGTAAGAGTCTTAGGTATATAAATAAACATATTTTATGAGGATACTAATACAAATACTAACAGTATTATTATTAACAAGCTGTTCATTGTTTAAAGGACAAGATGACCAGATCGAATCAATAAGTTTATCTAGATCTGGATGTTATGGTAAATGTCCGGTTTATCAGATTACTTTAAATAGAGACGGAAGTATTTTGTATAAAGGTAATATGTTTGTTGAACATATTGGATCTTATAGTGTAGAGACTGATTTTGATTTTCAAAAATTTGAAGAATTAGTCAAAACATCTGATTTTTTTAATTTGGAGGACAGTTATATGGAAGATGTTGCTGATATTCCAAGTTGTGGTGTAACTGTAAGAACAGGATCAAAAGTCAAATCTGTTGTAGATAATGGTATTGGTCCAAGAGAATTAAGGGTCTTTCAGAAGGAAATAGATAAAGTGATCTCAGATTCAAAAGAGGTTATCTGGAAGAAAATAAAATAGAACTTATTGTATAAAGTTATGAAATCAAAATTATTAATTTTAGGACTTAGTTTGGGAAGTCTTGCCACTCATGCTCAAATTGTGGATATTTCTGGAGCAAGTGGTGTTCCTTTTCACATTAGCTCATCAACGGATACACTGTATTCAATGTTTGATACATTGGCAGGTATCACAGTTACAGGACATGATTCTGCCCATCTTTGGGTTGATGCGTCTGGTAGTACTGTTAAAATGCAAGCTGCAACTGTAGCCATTAAAACAGATATTACTGATGTTATTTTAGAATTATCAGATAATATGAAATTAGACTTTGATGAAAGCACAACCGCTGTAGGTGTTGCTGAAATTAAAGGTGGTTTGAAATTAGGATATCATTCTGAAATATTAAATACAGGGCCTGGATATACACATTTTACAGATGATGAACAATACAGATATGTTGAAGAATTCGAGAATCGACGTTCAACAATCATTGCTCCTTCTTTAAAAAATGCAGAAAGAGATTCTTTAAGATATTGGTCTGGAACTGGTACTCCAGCAGATGGAGAGTTATACTCTATCCACTTGTGGGATAACAAGACCGTTTCTTTTGTTACAGGACATCATACCGATACTGCTAACTTAGCTGTTATTGATTCAGCTGGTTCTTCAGGATCTGATGAACTAGGTGATGGAAAAGATTTTACTATTTATAATAGTTCAGAAAAATCATATCAGCATGTTGAACGAGATAATGGATTAGAGATATTCTCTGAAAAGTTTATGCCACAAATGGTAGATAATGGACGTGCAATTGTCGTTTATTATGGTGATACTTCTGCTGCTTATACTGGTTCTGTTACTAGAGATAGTATTATGTCATTTGATGGTTTCCATGATGGTACAATTACTTTAGATATTACAAATAGAGCTCCAGCCGATGCTTTTTATAGACACTGGCACATGATAGGTAATCCATATAGATCTTCATTAGATTTATCAGCTTACTTAGCAGAACCATTAACAGGTGCTTCAAATTCAGAAGTAAATGGATATTACGGAGGTCGTACTGTTTCAATTCTAACAGATGTTGTATTAGGAGATGGTGCTAATTATAGTGCTGGATATGCTGTTGTAAATGCTGCAGGTGTTGTAGTTGGGGTAGATAATGTAGAAGGTGAGGACGTGACAGGAATGTCAGCTATTAATGACTTAGCTCCAGGGCAAGGGTTCTTCGTTTTTCATACAACTGCTAAAGATGCAACTGTAACAACGGAGTTTAATAACTCTATGAGATCATCAGCTGATGAGAGCTTATTTAAAAAGGAAGAATTTTCAGAGCCTATCGCTTTCTTAAATATTAAACAATCTGGTGACCTTTCAGAAAATGTTAGAGCTAGAAAATGGAATCAATTAGCTGTAGCTTTATCAGATGATATTGATCCGGAATTCTTTAACGCAGCAACATTAAAACAAGATTTATCGATCAATGCTGATGACGTAATGTCTAAGCGTGATATTAATATTTATACTCAGGATAATCACTCTAGTGAATGGGGGTATGCTATTAAATCTGTAGATAAGTCATATATCAATAAAAATATTCCAATCGGATTTGAAACAAAAGTTGGTGGAGTAGATTATGAATTTGAATTAGATCCTCAAAGTTTAAACTTAGAAGACTATGACGTATTTATTGTTGATAGATTATTAAATACAATGCACAACATCTCTAAAGATGGTCCGTACCGTTTTAATGTGTTTAAGCAAAGTAAACAACAAGATCGTTTCTTTATGCGTTTTGGTTACTCAGAAGAAGAAAATTTTGTTGAAGAAATTGATATATTCTCTAAGGAAGGTAACTTCGTATATATTAGTTCAAACTCACAGAATACAGAAATTCAAGAATTTAAAATGTATGATGTTTCTGGACGTTTAATTTTAGATCTATATCCAGGAGTATTCCAATCTTACGAAGTTGATATTAGAAATCATCCAAAAGGAGTTTATTTTGTTAGAGTAACAGCAAATAACAAGGTATATAATGCAAAGGTTCTTAACAATAATAACCACTAAAAAAGATTTATCATGAAAAAATTCTTAGTTACATTAATCGTTTCTGTTATGACTATTGGTTTATCTTTAGCACAACCAATGCCTAATCAGAATCCTCATAATAGCCCAGGAGCATCAACAAGTGCACCAACGCAAAATTCTATTTCAACTTTATCTGTAGATCATAATGAAATCATCATGGTTCTATTAAGTTTAATGGTTGTTACAGTTATTTATTTTGCAGCTAGAAAGAAACAGAATATTAAAGCATAACTGTTGTTTTAATCGCTATAAAACAAAAACCATTCATAGTTTACTATGAATGGTTTTTTTATGAAAATGTAATAAACAAAAAAAGGACTAGATAATATCTAGCCCTTTTTTTGTGTGAAAATATATGTAATACTATGCCTGTTGTAATTCAACATTCATATCTGTACTTTCAAAAATCTTATCTGCAGATCCTGCAACAAATCCTGAAAATAACTCTCCATTGGCCATTGGGTGACGGAAAGCAAATTCATAATAACATGAAGTTATTTCTTTAGTACATTCTTTAAACTCAACAGGAATACGATCAGCAAGTACACTTGATTGTTCTAAGAACTGTTCTGGATTACCTTTAATCTCTCCACCAGAAACATTCATTTGGTGTCCCTTGTCTTTTAAGAAGGCATTTACTTCTTGTAATGTCTCAAATGTATCTAGTTTGTTTACATCTACAGTAAAGTGGTTAGAACAAAATCCGTTAACATATAACCAAGCTGCATATTCAGACTCTTCTAATAAACCTTCGTATATATCAAAAGATGGAGTATCCCATAATCTCCCTTTAAATACTAAATCACCAGATGCTAACTCTTCAGTTGGAATGCTATCAATCATAGCCTTTATTTTAGCACGTAATTCCAAAGAAAACTCTTCAGTCTTTAATTGGCTAATAAAAACACGTGGCGCATCTTTGTCAGATTTATGCTCAAAATGTTTAGCGTATAATTTCTTCTTTTCAAAAGTGTAATCACCTATTTCTTCATAACCAGCATTAATAAATGTTGTCGCTAGAGTTTCAATGTTTACTCTAGGGTCATCAAATGTTCTAAATGCTACGTGGTCATTAAAAACTGTATTTCCTTGATCAGAAAATAAGGATTTAATTTTTTCAGCTGAAGGTGTTCTTTGGATATATTCATTCCAAAGTTTGTCGAAAATTTGCGCAGTTGTCATGCTTATATTTTAAAATCTTTGGCAAATTTAAGTGTAATTATACATTAATGCGGTGTTAAATGATTAATTTTACACTATTAACTAATGTTTTGTGTTAATTTGATTAGTATTACAAGGTAATACGATTAACTTTATTCAAATCAACTTAATATACATGCATGGATAATCAATTTGATTATATAGATCAGCAAATTCTTATCAAATTAAGAGATGATGCTAGAAAACCTTACTCACAAATCGCCCAAGAATTGAATATTTCCAATTCTTTGGTACATCAGCGCATTAAAAAATTGATTGCTGAAGGTGTTATTAAGAATGCTGAATTTATCTTGGATGAACGAAAATTAGGATACCATACGAAATCGTATACAGGTATTCGTTTGAGAGAAGCACGGTTTGCAGAATCTGTAATGGAAGAACTGTCTCAAATAGGTGAAATTGTTGAATGCAATTATGTTTCGGGTAATTATGCAATTTTTATTTTAATCTTTGCAAAAGATAATGAACACTTGAAAGACATCTTGTATAAACAAGTCCACTTAATTAATGGAGTCGCAGGAACCGATACTTTTATTTGTTTTGACACTGGCTTTAAGAAAAATGTACCAATCATTCCATAGAACACAACAATGGATACAACTATATTAGCCCTATTAGGCTCTAAGATAAAGGGAGAAGTAAAAGATGATAAACTTCATCAGGTAATTTATGCAACAGATGCGTCTGTTTATAGAAAATTACCATTGGGAGTTGCTTTTCCAAAAGGTAATGATGATTTAAAAACCATTATTGGCTTTGCAAAAAAGAATAATATTGGACTAATACCAAGAACAGCCGGAACGTCACTTGCTGGACAGTGTGTTGGAGAAGGATTGGTTGTAGATGTTTCTAAACATTATACTAAGATATTAAACCTTGATAGAAGTAATAAGACTGTTGTTGTTCAACCTGGAGTTATCCGAGATGAGTTAAATGCTGAATTGAAACAATATGGGCTATTCTTCGGTCCAAATACTTCGACTTCTAATCGATGTATGATCGGAGGTATGGTTGGTAATAACTCATCAGGTACAACATCTATTCAATATGGAGTAACACGGGATAAGGTTTTAGAAATAGAGGCTTTTTTAAGTGATGGAACCCATGTGAAATTCAATGAAATTTCTAAAGAAACCTATCTGTCAAAAACGAAGGAGGAAACATTAGAAGGAGAAATCTATAGGACATTATTAGCTGAATTATCAAATAAACATCAACAGGAGGAAATTAAAAATGAATTTCCAAAGCCTAGTATACATAGAAGAAGTACGGGGTATGCAGTAGATGAATTATTGGATTTTGAACTTTTTGGAGGATCTAAACAAACCGTTAATTTGGCTAAATTATTAGCCGGAAGTGAAGGTACATTGGCATTTTCTACGTCTATTAAAATTCAGCTTGACGATTTACCTCCTTCGGAAAGTGTAATGGTTACATCTCATTTCACAACCGTTAGAGAGAGTTTAGAAGCTGTTGTTGTAGCCATGAAACATAATCTGTACACATGTGAACTCATGGATAAGGTTATTTTAGATTGTACAAAAGGTAATAGAGAACAGGTAAAAAATAGATTTTTTATACAAGGAGATCCAGAAGCTGTTCTTATGCTTGAAGTTAGTGCCAATTCTAAAGAAGAGGCTGAACAACGGGCTGCAGATTTAGTAAAGGATTTAGAAAATAATAATTTAGGTTATGCTCACCCTAAAATTTATGGGGGAGATATTAAGAAAGTTCTAGAACTAAGAAAGGCAGGTTTAGGGCTATTAGCCAATATTATTGGAGATAAAAAGGCTGTGGCCTGTATTGAAGATACAGCAGTAGAACTATCAGATCTTCCTGAGTTTATTGCGGAGTTTTCTTTAATAATGAAAAAGTATGATCAACAAGCTGTTTATTATGCGCATGCTGGGGCAGGAGAATTGCATTTAAGGCCGATACTAAATCTAAAAAAGAAAGAAGACGTTGAACTATTTAGAACTATAACAACAGATACGGCTAAATTAGTTAAAAAATATAAGGGATCATTTAGTGGTGAACATGGTGATGGAATTGTTAGAGCGGAATTTATTCCTTTAATGATAGGGGATCAAAATTATCAATTGCTTAGGCGAATAAAACATGTATTTGATCCAAATAAAATCTTTAACATAGGTAAAATAGTAGATGCCTATTCTATGGATGAAAGTTTAAGGTATGAAATAGATCGAATTGAACCTGACATTAAAACGATTCAAAATTTTGATGATAGTGAAGGTATATTAAGACTTGCAGAAAAATGTAATGGAGCTGGAGATTGTAGAAAAACATCCAAAGCTGGTGGAACGATGTGTCCAAGTTATAGAGCGACCAGAGATGAAAAAGATACAACACGATCACGAGCAAATATTCTAAGAGAGTTTTTAACCCATTCTGATCAAGAGAACCGTTTTAACCATCCAGAAATTAAAGAATCATTAGATTTATGTTTAAGCTGTAAAGGTTGTTCTAGCGAATGCCCAAGTAATGTTGATATGGCAGCGTTAAAAGCTGAGTTTTTGTATCAATATCAAGAAACAAATGGATATTCTTTCAGAAGTCGATTGTTTGCAAACAATGCTAAATACAACAAACTTGGAAGTTTACTCCCAAGGATTACTAATTTGTTTTTAAGCTCTAATATTTCTAAAAAAATAATGGGTGTAGCAGAAGAAAGAGATATCCCTAAATTGGCTTTAAAAACATTAAGAGCATGGTATAAATCATTTCCTCAAGAAGAGTGCTCAAAGGAAGTAAATTTGTTTTGTGATGAATTCACTAACTTTTATGATGTAGAAGTTGGAAAGGATACAGTTTTAGTATTAAATGCACTAGGTTATAAAGTTAATATTGTAAAGCATGAAGAAAGCGGAAGAAGTTTTATTTCAAAGGGATTTTTAAATGAGGCTAAAACAATTGCTAACAATAATGTTTATATCTTTAAAAATATAGTTTCTAAGGACATTCCATTAATAGGTATAGAACCTTCTGCAATTTTAACCTTTAGAGATGAGTACTTACGTTTAGCAGATGATATTGAGTCTGTAAAATACCTATCTAAACATGTATTTACGGTTGAGGAGTTTTTAAATAGAGAATTGGATGCTGGAAATATAGATGTTTCTAAGTTTAAATCTGATCATAAAATTCTAAAAGTTCATGGACATTGTCATCAAAAGGCATTATCAGGAACTCAAGCAAGTTATAAGGTTTTAAGTATTCCTGAGAATTATAAGGTAAGTATTTTAGCGACGGGTTGTTGTGGAATGGCTGGGTCTTTTGGATATGAAAAAGAACATTATAAACTAAGTATGAATGTAGGTGAAGACACGCTTTTCCCTGTGGTAAGACGAATGGACGAAGATGTTGAGATAATCGCTGCAGGTACAAGTTGTAGGCATCAAATTTTTGATGGAACAAAACGTAAAGCGAAACATCCTGTAACAGTATTAAAAGAAGCATTAAAAAATATGTAATATAAGGATATGGATGCTAAACCATTACTAAATTATTTTTCGGAGTATATTGATTTGAATAAAGAAGAACAAGATTTTCTTATTTCCAAAGTTCGATATCAGAAATATCTTAAAGGACAGTATATTTTACAGCAAGGGGATATATGTAGGTATAGTAATTTTATAGTTTCTGGTTGTGTGAAAATGACTTATATTGACTCTAGCGGACATGAACATATTGTTTTGTTTGGTATTAAAGATTGGTGGGTTTCAGATTTAGGGAGTTTTATAGATCAAGTACCTGCCGATTATAATATTCAATGTATTGAACCTACTGAAGTCATTCAGTTTACTAAACAAAACGAAGATGAACTTATGGATAAGTTGCCGCAAGTTGAGCGTTTATTTCATAAAAAAATACAAAAGGCATTTGTGAGTGCACAACGTCGAATAATTCTCAATTTAAGCCATACGGCAAAGGAACGTTATCTTCTTTTTAAGAAACAGTACCCCTCAATAGAACGACGTATTCCTCAATATATGATTGCTTCGTATCTAGGTATAACCAAAGAGTTTTTTAGTAAATTGAAAAAGGAACTTGTTTCTGAAAATCTAGATTAATAAATGATATTAATCTAGATTAACATCATTTGTTAATCTAGATTATTTTATAAAATGTTTTCATTGTGGACCTTTGTACCATAACAAAATTAAATAAAACACATGAAAACTACCATTAAGAATTTAGCACTAGCCATTATAGTAGCCCTTGTATCATTTTCTTTTACAACATTAAATGAAGGAGATAAAGAGGTTAATACTGAAAAAAGTAAAATTGTTTGGAAAGGATATAAGGTTACTGGATCTCATGAAGGTGTAATTAATATGACTTCAGGATCTCTATCTTTTAAAAATGATAAATTAACAGATGGTTCTTTTACTATTGATATGACATCTATTTCTAATACAGATATGGAAGGAGAATATAAAGGTAAATTAGAAGGACATTTAAAATCGGATGACTTTTTTGGAGTATCGAAATTTCCAACAGCAAAATTAGATTTTAAAAAGGTTAAACCAGATGGGAAAAATTCTTATACCGTAACAGGAGATTTAACTATTAAGGGTAAAACAAATGCTGTTACATTTAAAATGTCTATATACGGAAATAAGGCTACTGCATCTTTAAAAATTGATAGAACAAAGTTTGATGTTCAATACGGATCTACAAGCTTTTTTGAAGGCCTAAAGGATAAAGCAATTTATGATGAGTTTGATTTAGTTGTTGATTTAGAGTTTTAGTCGCATTTGAGATTAAATTGCTTAGAAAAGGGTTACATATTCATGTAACCCTTTTTGTATTTAGCTATAATATGTTTTTACTTTTTAGTTTGAAAAAGAATATATTTTTGAAGAAATTGAATAAACAATAGAATGTGCTGATAAATAATGATTTATTATCGATTTTATTGGGAAATAGGAAGCCGAATACTTTCAGGATTCATTAAAATTTATTATATTTATATACATTGAAATAACCGTAGTTTAGTCGTTAGATTTCGTCGAGAAATCAAAATTTTAAGAGGTTACTTCGATGTGTTCGATTAGTAACTCTAAAGAAAATGTTATGGGGAATTTTATGACAAATTGGACAAGTGAAGAGTTAAAAGTTTATCTTTTAATTTATTGTGCAAATTCTGATTTTACAGAGTCTGTTTCGGAATTGGATTTTATTCAAGCTAAACATGGAAGATTATGTTTAGATAAGATGCATTCAGAATATGATCAGGATAATGACTATCAAAGTATTCAGAAAATAACGAATACTATTGAGAGATTGAATTATACTAAGGAAGACGTAGAGTATTTAATGTATGATGCTAAAAAACTATTTCTTTCAGATGGTAAGTTCGATATTTTAGAGCAAAATTTGTTATTAGGATTAAATCATATTTTATAGCTATATCAATTGTATTTAGTAGTAGCTGGCTATAATTTAAACTGTTCAAAATAATCATGAGTTAAATTATGAAAGTAATTCGTTATGAGCAGATGCCTATCCCTAAGAATAAAACCGTAGAGTTAATGATTTTTATAATTCAGCAAAGCCAATTTGGCTTTGCTGTTTTTTTATTTTAAAGGTAATAATTCAACAATAAACGTTTGATTTAAGCAATCTTCTATTGTTTTGTAAATTTTTTCCAATTCGTCGTTTGTAATTACAAATGGGGCTAGAATGTATATTGTATTTCCTAATGGTCTTAAGAAAATTCCATGGTTCATAAAAAAGTCAAAGATTTGATATCTCACTTTTCCATATCTGTCCATTTCAATATTCATATCAAGTGCAAAAATGACACCCAAAACCCTTGTTGACTTTACACTTTTATGACTTGCAATCCTTTTCTCAAAACCTAAATGCTTCTGATTAACTCGTGTTATATCGTTTTGTATTTCTGAAGATGTTAATAAATCAATACTAGCAGAAACCGCAGTACAAGCCGTTGGATTCGCAGAATATGTATGGCCATGAAATAACCCTTTAGATAAATCATCATCATAAAAGGCATTATAGACGTGATTAGAGCACGTTGTTAAGGCCATTGGCACTATTCCTCCAGTTAAAGATTTAGATAAACACATGATGTCTGGTTTATGTGTTAAATAATCTGATGCAAAATTACGTCCAGTTTTTCCGAATCCAGTCATAACCTCATCTGCAATACAGATCACATCATTTTGTTGAGCGTAATGTATAAGGTTGTCTAATAATTCAAAATCATACATTTTCATAGCTGCTGCTCCTTGTACTAAAGGTTCAAAAATAAATCCAGCAATATCATCTGAATCTATTAATGATTTAAATTGTTTTAATACGTCATCGAAATTTTCTTGTGTTGGTACAGCAATTCGTTTTACATCAATTAAAAAGGATTCAAAGGGTCCATTGTATACAGATAAGCCAGAAACGGCCATTGCACCAAATGTATCACCATGAAATGCATTTTCTAAACAAACAATTGTTTTTCGAGCTTGTTTTTTATTGAAGTGATATTGTAAGGCCATTTTAATGGCAATGTCAACTGAAGTAGATCCATTATCAGAGAAGAAAATTTTATTCTGATTGTCTGGGAGAATCTCTATTAATTCTTCAGACATTTTAACGGCAGGTTCATGGGTGAATCCACTAAATACGACTTGGTCTAAATTTTTAAACTGATCGGTTACCTTCTGTATGATATAATCATTACAGTGCCCATACATACATGTATACCACGATGCTATTCCATCTATATAGCTATTCCCATTTTCATCCCATAATGTAGATGCTTTAGCTTTTGTTATTGCTAAATGTTCTGGGTGTAATTTATGCTGAGTAAGCGGATGCCACAAATGTTTTTGATCTCTTTCCGAAAGTGTCATATTTCTAAAAATTTCAACAAAAGTATAATTTTATAATGTGGTATAGGTTATTATCCCCGTTTTCCAATTCGATTATTTCACATTATATTTAATGAATAATTAAAATATTAAATAATGTTGAAACGTATCAGTCTTTTTTCGCTGTTAATAATAATTTGGTCTTGTAAGGCTCAAGAGCATAAAACGCTTTTGTCTATAGATTCATTTACAATAACGTCTGATTTACCAGTTTATAAACATATCACAACTTCAGAGAGTGGTTATACCGAATATAAAGAAACGTATGAATATGTTGAAGATATATCGATGTATCATATATCTTATTTAAGTGATGGGTTGAAAATTAATGGAATGGTGGTGAAACCTAAAAAACATGGTAAATATCCTTGCATCATTTTTAATAGAGGAGGTTCTAGAAACTTTGGTAAGCTGACCCCATATAATGCTGTAATGCAAATGGGAAATTTAGCAAAAGAAGGTTATGTGGTTATTGCAAGTCAATATAGAGGAAATGCAAACAGTGAAGGGCAAGAAGAGTTTGGTGGTGCTGATGTAAATGATATTACAATATTGCCAAGTGTATTGGCTGAAATTGAAGAGGCTGATACGTCTAAAATAGGAATGTATGGTTGGAGTAGAGGGGGTATGATGACTTATATTGCTTTAACTAGAATGACCAATTTGAAAGCCATTGTTACAGGTGGTGCACGTACAGATTTATTAGATATAGACCGACCAAAAATGGAGTTGAACGTGTATGCAAAATTAATACCTAAGTATTGGGAGAATAAAGAAAAGGAATTAAGGAAAAGATCGGCAGTATATTTAGTGGGTAAGTTTCCGAAAACGGTTCCAATATTAATGTTGCATGGTAATGCAGATTGGCGAGTAAAATCTAAAGAGAGTTTAAAATTAGCATTGAAGTTAGACGAATATAGAATTCCTTATCGTTTAAAAATATTTGAAGGTGGAGATCATGGTTTATTTGAGTTTAGAGATGAAGTATCCGAAGACGTATTACATTGGTTCAATTCATACCTAAAAGAGCAATCGCCATTACCTAATATGGAATTCCATGGTAATTAAATTATAAAACATAAAAAAAGCATCCTGAACTCAGGATGCTTTTTTTATGTTTTATATAATATTGAATCGTCTTATGAATCAATATTAGCGTAAGCTGCATTCTTTTCAATAAATGCTCTACGTGGTGGAACTTCGTCACCCATCAACATAGAGAATGTATGATCTGCTGCTGCTGCATTTTCAATAGTTACTCGTCTAAGTGTTCTAAATTCAGGATTCATAGTTGTATCCCAAAGCTGATCAGCGTTCATCTCTCCAAGACCTTTGTAACGTTGAATACCAACACCTTTACCATCTTCACCACCTAATTCACGCATAATCATATCTCGATCGTTGTCTGACCAAGCATAACGTTTTTTGTTTCCTTTTTTAACAAGATAAAGAGGAGGAGTTGCAATATAAATATACCCGTTCTCAATCATCTCTTTCATATAACGGAAAAAGAATGTTAAGATTAATGTAGCAATATGACTACCATCAACATCGGCATCACACATGATGACTACCTTATGATAACGTAATTTCGAAATATTTAAAGCTTTACTATCTTCTTCTGTACCAATTGTTAAACCTAAGGCTGTAAACATGTTTTTGATTTCTTCATTTTCAAAAACTTTGTACGGAAGGGCTTTTTCAACATTTAAGATCTTACCTCTAAGTGGTAAAATAGCTTGAAAAGCACGATCTCGTCCTTGCTTAGCTGTACCTCCGGCAGAATCTCCCTCAACTAAAAATATCTCACAAATAGCAGGATCTTTTTCTGAACAATCTGATAATTTACCAGGTAATGAACCTGCAGACATTACTGTTTTACGTTGCACCATTTCTCTGGCTTTACGAGCAGCTTGTCTTGCTTTAGCGGCAATAATTACCTTTTGAATAATATCTTTCGCTTCGTTCGGATTCTCTTCTAGGAAATTAGTAAGCATTTCTCCAACCAATTGGTCAACAGCTCCACTAACTTCTTTATTCCCTAATTTAGTTTTAGTTTGTCCCTCAAATTGAGGTTCCATAACTTTAACTGAAATAATTGCAGTTAACCCTTCTCTAAAGTCATCACCAGTAACGGTTACTTTTTCTTTAGCCAACATTCCAGACTTCTCAGCGTATCCTTTTAAAGTACGTGTTAAAGCTCTTCGGAATCCTGCAAGGTGTGTACCACCTTCATGGGTATTAATATTGTTTACGTAAGAAAATAAATTTTCTGTGTAAGATGTGTTGTATTGCATGGCAACTTCAACAGGAATATCATTTTTCTCACCTTCCATGTGGATAACATTCTTAGTAAGAACGTCACGGCTAGAGTCTAAGTACTGAATAAATTCTTCAAGTCCTTTTTCAGAATAAAAAACTTCAGATTTAAATTCTCCTTTTTCATCCTTTTCACGAAGATCAATAAGGTTGATTGTAATCCCTTTATTTAAGAACGATAATTCTCGCATACGATTGGCAAGAATTTCATACTTATAAACCTCTTCTGTGAAAATAGACATGTCAGGTTTAAAGTGAACTACTGTTCCTCGGTAATCTGTAGTACCTATTTCTTTAACATCATATTGAGGAATACCAATTTTATACTCTTGTTGGAATTCTACACCATTACGATGTACGTTAACTTTTAAGTCTGTAGAAAGCGCGTTTACACAAGATACACCAACACCATGAAGACCACCAGAAACTTTATACGAATCTTTGTCAAACTTACCTCCAGCATGGAGAACAGTCATAACAACCTCTAAAGCAGATTTCTTTTCTTTAGGGTGCATAGCTGTTGGAATACCACGACCGTTATCTTTAACAGTAATTGAGTTATCCTCATTAATATGAATCGTAATGGTGTCACAGTGTCCAGCTAAAGCCTCATCAATAGAGTTATCAACAACCTCATAAACTAAATGATGTAAACCTTTAACTCCTACATCACCAATATACATGGCTGGTCTTTTTCTTACAGCTTCTAATCCTTCAAGAACCTGAATACTACCAGCTGAATAATCTTTATTTTTATTTTCTTCTGACATCGTAATTTGTTTGTTGTAAACCTGCGCTATAGTAGCGACTTATTTTGTTTAATATATAGGCTATATCGAAGGTGAAAGTCCATTAAACAATCAATATAAATTATTGACAATTTAATTAGAGCTTTTTTATGATTAAAGTCCAACGAAATTAGCCTAACAAAGATAATTTTTTTAATGAATTTTAGACTATAATTTTATTAGAATTTGAATCTAAATCCACCAGTAAAATAAGCCCCTTTGTGGAGGTAAGAACCCCAGCGTTCATATTTATTATTAAATACGTTATTTACTTCTGCAAATATACGCCATTGTGGCTTAATATCGTAATGTGCACCTAAAGATAAATCGAACCTTGGATCAATTGTTTTTTGAATTGATCTAGCTGTTGGATCATTAAATTTAGAATTACTGATCATATATTGCTTCGTTGCAAAATTTAGAGTTCCATAAATCGCGAATTGGGTGTTCATTTGATACAACGATTTTAAATGGGCAATTAAAGCAGGAGTATGACTTGCCTTCGCTTTACTATCTAAATGGTATTGCTGAGCAGTAGCGCTTAATTGTAAACTGATATTTTTGGTGTATTGGTAATCTAAGTTTACAGTTAAAGCCATATAATCACCTGTCTCATAATATGCTTCGTAAACATGAGAGTTAATGGCTTCGGTTTGATAAAATAATCGATTGCTACCAATGTTATATTGTCCTCCAATTTGATATTTGATACCTGAGATAATACCATCTAAATTAGCATAAGCCAATTTAGAAACTCGTGTTTTTGTATTTAATCCATCCTCAGTAAGATATGGGTTAATATTTTGAATGTTAATGTAGTTATATAACTCGTAATCGGCCTTAAATCCAGCATTTAGGTTTAAGGTCTTATCAAATCGGTACGTTAATGAAATGTCTGGAATAAGATAAGTTGTACCATTTTTACCCAAATGATTATCATCCCAAGCCATAATTGTATTTAAACCTATTGTGTAATACAATTTCTCATGATCTCCTTGAATTTGTGGAGTTATATCCAAGAGTCCAAGATTATTATCAAGCGTATTGTCATCCATTTCATTAACAGAAAGGTGATAATTGAAATTCACTCTCCATAAAAGACTTTCTTGGGCTAAATAGTCTGAAATTCCAGCACCAATATGCATGTAATTTTCGGAATTGTTATTTTTTTCTTGAAGGCCTTTATATTCCAGAAATAGGTGTTTTAAAAAACTGCGTTTACTTAAGTTTTCGATTCCAATTTTCGCATTATAATTTTGATATGAAATTTTATCATAATCATATCTTGTACCTAAATCTTGAACTAAATTTTCCTCTTGGTTTTTGAACCCAAATTCGGATTGAAACAGTAAATTTTCTTTCAAATAATCTAAATATCCATTTAATCTAGCGTGTTCAAACCCAAAAAATGGATCTTCATTATCTTTCTGATTATCGGCATGGTATTGTCCAAAAAGTCCAAATTTAAAATTATCTAATTCTTCAGCAAACGAAAGTTCCGCAAATGGATTAGCTTTTGTACTAAAGGCTCCAATAATATAATTGGAATATGTTGGCGTTTTACTTGAGTCTGAATCTAACTTAAAAAACGCTTGATTAATTGAGGATGTAATAGGCTCAGACTCTCTGTTTCCTACCAAAGGTAGTTCATAGGAGAATGCACTTGTAATAAAGTTAGAATCTAAAAACTGTGGTTGAGAGTCTAATTTCTTTACTTTTTTAATCGCATACTGATACTTTTTAACAATATCAATTTGGTCTATAACTAAAGAATCTGATTGATTCTCTTGAGCGAATGTATTGAATAAGCAAAAGGATAACCCAATTGCAAGTATATGTTTAGTCTTCATCTGTTGTATCATTTTTTTACAATAGATTATTGCAATTTACTTAATGCTTCTTTAGCCTTATTAACGATGTTTTCATCCTTACATTTTTCGATTATCCCGGTATACGCCGTAATTGCCGAATTATTGTTGTTTACCGCAGTTAAAGCGTTACCGTATAGCATTAAGCTTTGGTATAAGAATCTTTGATCGTCTTTTTTAAATACATCAATGTTTTTATGAATGTATGCAATTACTAGATGAGATTCTTCTTCGTTATCAAGCATTTTAAGCATGTAGAAATGCGCTTCTGCTTGTTTTGGAGAATAATCTTCTAAGAAATATTTAAAATTATCTTTAGCTATTTTAAATGAATGATTTTCAAATGCAGAAATAGCTAATAGGTATCGAGTATTAGATTTTTGTTTTTCGTCTATATTAGTCAGGTTAAGAATCTTAGTTGCAAAACGCATAACCTCCTGATAATTTCCAAGTTTATAATTGGTTTGCATTAAACCAATTTGAGCATCTTGTGTATACGTTTGATACCTTGAATGATCAAACAGTTGTTGATAGTAATCACGAGAAGTTTGATATGCTTGTTTATTGTAATTAATCTTAGCTAATTTTAATAAGGCATCTTCAGATAACTCTCCCATAGTAGAGTTTGCGACTTCTTGTAAGGCTTGCTCAGCTTTTTCTAGGTCTTCAGTTTTTAAATAACATTCAGCCAAGTAGTAATTGGCTTCATTTTTATGTGTTCCGTTTGGATATTTTTTAAGGTAAAATTCAAATCCACTTTGTGCAGCTACATAATCACCATTTGTAAATTGCTTGTGAGCAGGGAAATAACTGTAGTCATCTAAGCCTTCTTCAGATTCGCTATGGAAATCCAATTGAGCTACATAGTTATGATATTCTTGAGGCATTTGAATATCAAAATATATATTTCGAATTAAACGTATAGCCTCTTTAGAGATTTTTGAATTTGGATATTTAGATACTATAGCTTTAAAATCTTGTAAAGCCAGTTCATTTAATCCTTGGTTATAATTAATAGTCGCAAGCTTTAATTCACTTGTACTGTAAAATTCACTTTTAGGAAATTTCTGGATTAATGCTTTGTATTCTACTCTAGCTTCGTCATACTTATACTTATTTAAATAGGCTTCTGCCAATTGAAATTTAGCATCGTCTTTATAAATAGATCGTGGATATGCTTTATCAAAGTTTGTTAGAATACTTACTTCACCAGTAAAATCTTCTAATAAACGATTACAAACAGCTTCTGAATAGGCTGCATAATCAGCATGATCTCCAGATATGATAGAGGCTTTTCTAAAATATGTTTTAGCAGATGAATAATTTTCTACCATCATATTTGCATCTCCAAGACGTAAGAACGCATCAACCTTTTTTGATGATGACAAATCTTTATTCTTTAGAAATTTATTTAAGTACTTAATGGCTAAACTATAGTCACCTTTGTTTAGATAAGCATATGCTAAGTTGTAATAAATTTGAGTGTTTTCTGCACTATTTTTATTAGAATGAACTTTGTCATATAAAAGATAGTGGGAAATGGCAGCGTTATTATCTCCTTTTTGATAATAGGCTTCTGCCGTCCAAAATTTAGCTTTATCTGTATATGCTTTATTTACGGGTTCTTGTTTCGACTTATTAAATAAGGCTATTGCATTATCATAATCTTGATTGTTGTAAAGTTGAATTCCTCTAAACAAACAAATTTCTTGATAAAGTTTTTTTAAGCGGATATGTTTTGATTCTAAATCTTCAAGTGTACTTATGGCTTTAGAATATTGTTTTTTCTTAACATAATTCTGGGTTAAGATATCATATACCTCTTCTAAATATATTGAGGATGGATACTTTTGAGTGAATTGAAGAATTAATTCTTCGGTATCTGTAAAAATATCATCGTGCTCAAAACTCAATTTTATAATTTGATAATGTGCATTTTCCGTAATTTTTTTTATCACGGTCAATTTCAATAACCTTCTTAAGTGCAGTTATTGCTTCTGCTTTTTGATCTGTTTCTAAAGCAATTTTAGCAAGTAAGAATTGAGCATTCTGATAAATATCTGGATTAGGATTAGTCGCCACTTTAATTAGCGCAGCTTTAGCTTCATTATTCTGATCCGTTTTTACATATGAATATCCTAAAGCGTATTGGGCATCGCTAGGTAAATTATTTATTGGATGTAAAATGTTAATAGACTTAGGATGTTGACCACTTTGGTTATACCCCATACCTTCAATAATGTTTAATTGATTTTTATTATCAACAGATACATTATTAGTGGATTTACAAAATTGTGAAGCATCGTTATAACGTTTAAGATTATAAAGGCTCTGGGCATAATATACAGCCCATTTGTCCGCTTCTAAATTAGTCTTTGCAACTTCAAATTCATGAATGGCTTTTATCCAATCTTTTTGTTCGTAATGGATTAACCCTTTATATAAATGGGCTTCATATTTAAAACGATTATCACCTTTAGTTAATGTTTCAAATTTTTCTAAAGCTAATTCTGTTTTACCTTGTTTAAATAATGAATATGCAGAGTAAATATGAAACTTATCTTGTTTGTCTTTTTCTAGAAATTCAGAATCACATTGTTCAAAATAATGAATGGCCTTATCGTAATTTCCTTTGTTGAATTGATTGTTGGCTAATTCATAATTTAGATAATTCTTTTCCGAAGACATTGGGTGGTCTTGTAAAAATCGTTCAGACAGTTGCATGGCATTTGGTAATTCTAACCGAATAGCGCATAAACACCTCATCATTTGAGCGTGAATAACATTACCATCTGTTGTTTTTAATTGAATGTCTTTTTGAATATAATTTTCCAATTGCTCTTGTGCTAAAGCAAATTGTCCGTCGTTAAAGAGATAATCTATTTTTTGTAATTTCTGATAATCGGCTTGTAAAGAATTAGTAGTTTGTGCCGAAATAGAATAGGTTACTAAGCTAGAAAAAAGAAAAATCGCAATATTTTTATGCATCTTTATTTTCATTTTTATATTTTGGCTAAGTTAAACAATTGAAACAATAATGTGTTTCTTTGTAAAAATTTTATTGTTAATAAAACCCAAGAAACCGATGAGTTTAATTGATTTGAAAAACGTTGATGTACACCAAGATAATCATTTGATTTTATCAAAAGTGAATTTAGAGATAAAAAAAGGTGAATGGGTCTATTTACTAGGTAAAACAGGGAGCGGAAAAAGTAGTTTGTTAAAATTAATTTACGCAGATATTCCAATGACAAAGGGAGATATGACTGTTTGTAGTTTTAAAATGAATTTACTTGCCCGTAAAGAAGTGCATCTATTAAGACGAAAGTTAGGTGTTGTGTTTCAAGATTTTCAGTTACTGCCTGAGTACAATGTTGAAGATAACTTAAGATTTGTATTACAAGCAACAGATTGGAAGGATAAGAAAAAGATACAGCATAAAATAGAAGAATCCTTATTGATGGTTGGGATGCAAAACAAGAGGCTTAAATCCATTCATGAGCTTTCTGGAGGAGAAAAACAGCGAATTGCTATTGCCAGAGCTTTATTAAATGATCCTCAAATAATCATTGCAGATGAACCAACTGGAAATTTAGATCCTAAAACGTCAAGAGAAATAGTTCGGTTGTTAAAGCAAATACAAGAAGGTGGTCAAGCCGTAATAATGGTTACTCATGATTATTCTATTGTTAATGAATTTCCTTCAACCATGTATTTGTGTTCTAAAGGAAAATTAGATCAAATTGAAGAGTTACCAGAATGGGTTTAGGATTGTCCATATTAATACCCGTTTATAATTGGAATGTTAACGCGTTTATTGTTGAGTTACATAAACAAGCATCGTTGTTAACAATCCCTTTCGAAATTTTGGTATATGATGATGCTTCAGATGAAAAACACTCAATAACGTTTAATCATTTACCTTTTGTTAAATATCAAATTTTAGCAGAAAATATTGGGCGATCTAAAATAAGAAATTTACTTGCAAGTCATTCAGAATATGATGTTTTACTTTTTTTAGATGGAGACTCGTATCCGAAAAATTCTGATTTTTTAGACCAGTATTTAAAGACGTTTAATAATAAGAATACAATTTTATGTGGTGGAACTGCATATAATGAGTTGTTAGATGGAGAAGATCCAACATTACGTTGGGTATATGGAAAAGAAAGAGAGGAAGGTGCCTTGGAGAAGAAAGGGTTTGCTTCTAATAATTTCCTCATGGATAAGACTGCTTTTATGTCTGTACAATTTAATGAAAATATAAAAGGATACGGGCATGAAGATACCTTGTTTGGCATTGAGTGCGAAAAGAATGGTTTTTCGATTGAAACATGTTATGCACCATTACTTCATTTAGGATTAGAAGCTGATGATGTATTTATTCGTAAAACAAAAGAAGGGGTTAGGAATTTACATAAACTCTACAGTCAAAATAAAGTAACAAAAGAGCATTCAAAGTTGATCGAGTTTCATGAAAAGCTGAAATTTAGAGGATTAATAAGAGTGGCTTTGATTCCTATTCTTCCTATATTACATATTCTCGTTACGTTTTTTTATAATTTAAGAGCATTTGATATTTTAAAATGGTATTGGTTTTCTAGCAAGTCTATAAAGTAAAACAAGAAAGGTGGTTTTCATCAAAAAAAAGAATTACATTTACCAATAACGATTGTTAATTAAATTATAAGACATGTTGGTTTAAAACATGTTGAGTTTATAACATTAACCTCTATTTATTAAGTTGGTTTATACTAACTTTTTTATAATATATAAACCATTCTTTAATGAATTTTGAAGATCTCCAACTAGAATACGAATTATTGGATGCTATTGATTATATGGGTTTTACTCAAGCAACTCCTATTCAAGAACAAGCCATTCCATTAATTCTTAAAGATAAAGATTTGTTAGCTTGTGCCCAAACAGGAACAGGTAAAACGGGTGCTTTTGTATTGCCTATTTTAAATAAGTTAATATTTAAAATGACTCCAGGTGTAGATACAATAATCATGGTTCCAACACGAGAGTTAGCGGTGCAAATTGAACAACAGATCCAAGGGTTGTCTTATTTTGTGCAAGTTGAATCTATAGCAGTATATGGTGGTGGTAGCGGAAATGATTATACATCTGAAAGAAAAGCACTAAAGAGTGGGGTTGATATTATTGTTGCAACGCCAGGAAAGCTGTTGTCCCATTTAAAATTAGGACACATAAAACTAGATAATCTTAAACATTTTGTTCTAGATGAAGCGGACCGAATGTTAGACATGGGTTTTATTGATGATTTACAGACCATTATTTCTTATCTGCCTGAACAAAGACAAACATTAATGTTTAGTGCCACCATGCCTAAAGGTATTGGTGTTTTTGCAAAGAAAATTCTGAACGATCCTGAAGAAATAGCATTAGCAATATCTAAACCTGCAGAGGGGGTAGACCAAAAGGTATATTTGTCTTATGATAACCAAAAGGTAGGATTGTTAAACCATGTTCTTAAAGAAAGGAAGCACTATGACAGTATTATCGTTTTTACATCTACAAAAAGTAAAGTCTCAGATATAACTAGGTCATTAAAATCAAACGGATTTCCAGCACGTTGGATATCTTCTAATTTAGAACAAGAGGAACGAGAAGAAGTTATTCGTAAGTTTAGAGCTAAACGAATAAGAATTCTTGTGGCTACGGATGTAATCAGTAGAGGTATAGATATAAAAGAAATTAATTTAGTCATTAATTTTGATGTCCCACATGATCCTGCCGATTACGTACATAGAGTAGGTAGAACGGCCAGAGCAAATACTAAAGGAGAGGCCATAACTTTTGTTAATCCAAAAGACATGCATAAATTTTCTAAAATTGAACGTCTAATAGAACGTGATTTAGAAAAATTAAGCCCACCAGAAAACTTAGGTGAAGCTCCAGAATGGAAAGCATCTAAACCAAAAGGTAATAAGCGTAAAAAACCGTATTATAAAAAGAAAAATACAGCTCCTAGAAAGCCTAAAGAATAAAAAAAGCCTGCAATTTTGCAGGCTTTTTTTTTGATCTGAAAGTTTTGGTTTTAATTAAACCTTAATAAAAATATTCAGATCAATATGTCTATTGTTTTTTGTTGTATTTTCTTACAATTAAGCGTGTTCCTTTATCGTAATTAATATAACTCCATACCCAGTTAATAAAAACCACAAGTCTACTTCTAAAATCAACAAGAAGCATTAGATGTACAAACATCCAGGTCATCCAACCTATAAAGCCTCCAAATTTAATATAGGCTAAATCTACAACGGCTTTATTTCTACCTATAGTGGCCATTGTTCCTTTGTCATTGTAAACAAATGGTACCATTGGTTTGTTCTTGGTTAATGCATTAAAATTCTTAGCTAAATGTCTACCTTGTTGTTCGGCAACTGAAGCCAGCATTGCATTCCCTTTAGGGTATTCTTCACTTTCTATTTGGGCAACATCTCCAATGGCATATATATCCGTTGTGTTTTTTATGGCATTTACCTCATCTACAATAATACGATTAGCTCTTGAAGCGTTAATTGCGAGTCCTTTTGGAAAGCTACCTTTAATACCAGCAGCCCAAATTAAAGTATTAGATTCAAAGGTCTTTTTATTGGTTAATATGGTTTTTCCATCGTAATCTTTAACCATTGTATCCAACCAAATATGAACACCTCTTTTCTTAAGGTAAGTTTCAGATTTTTTAGAGGATTCTTCACTCATTGCAGCCAATACTCGTGTGTTTGCTTCAATAATATGAATTTGCATACGCCTAATGTCTAAATCAGGATAATCATTAGGTAAAATATGTGCTTTTAGCTCAGCAAGAGCACCAGCCAATTCCACACCTGTAGGACCAGCACCAACAATTACAAAATTCATTAAACGTTCTCTTTCTTCTAAGTCTGAAGTATTTAGAGCTTCTTCAAAATTTTGAATAATTAAACTCCTTAAATTTAAAGCTTCAATAAGGCTTTTCATTGGAACAGAATATTTCTCAATGTTTTGCATTCCAAAAAAATTGGATGTTGCTCCTGTTGCAATAATTAATTTATCATAAGATAAATTTCCTATTGAAGTCATAACCATTTTGTTTTCTTGATCGATATTAAGTGTATCGGCCATGCGAAAATAGAAGTGCGGCTTACCTTTAAATATTTTCCGAATAGGGTAAACAATAGAGTCGGGCTCTAATCCACTACTGGCCACTTGATAGAGGAGCGGTTGAAAGGTATGATAGTTATTTTTATCAATCAGAACGATTTGATATTTGGTTGAATCAATTTTTTTTGAAAATTTTAGGCCTGCAAATCCACAACCAATAACTACAAGTCGTGGCAAGTCAATGTCGGGTATATTCATTTTTTTTTTATGGTTTTATTATAGAACTTATGGCGAGATAAATATCAATTCATATCTATCATGCGTCATGAAAAATACCATTTCAAATTTAAGTAATATGTCAGTTAAAACGTTGTTTTATAATTCATTTTAATCAATGTTGTTTGTTTTGTTTTTCGTATTTTTATATCTTTTTTGCTGTTGTTTTTTTCTAAAATGATATCTTAGACTTTTAAATGATCATGACTTATGAAAACCTCAATAAAACTTATTTACATCTTATTAATTAGTATCGGATTTAGTTGTTCTAAATCAGATTCTAATTCGCCGAAATTGGAAGAATATCCAATTGGTTATATAGAAACACGTTTAGGAGATATGTATTTTTGGTTGCACGATGCAACTCCAAATCATAAATCAAAATTTATTGAGTTAGCCAATGAGAATTATTATGATGATTTTACGTTTAATAGAGTTATCAAGAATTTTGTAATACAAGGCGGTTGTCCGGATTCTGTGCAATACTTTGAGAATTCACCATATTTGTTAGACCCAGAGTTTGTTGACAGTTTAGGACATATTTATGGAGCTTTAGGAATGGGTAGAGATGGAAACCCAGAGAAACAATCAAATGCTTGTCAAATATATATTGTCAATAAAGAATCTGGATTATCCAATCTGGATGGTGATTATATGATTTTTGGTCAAATTATAAAAGGAATTGATGTGTTAGAGGCTATAGAAGTTGAGCCAACAAACCAACATGATATGCCTAATGTTGATATTCCGCTTAAAGTATCTATTAAAATGATGACTAAAACTGAATTAGAGTCAGATTTGGGGTTTTTATTACCGTTGTAAAACCTTTGTTTGCTTACTTAAGTTTTAAAAGTAAAATAGAATTAACAATTATTCAGCATTTCTTCTATCGGAAGGTAGGTATGACTCAATAGTTCTTTTGATTTGGAATTATCAATCCATTTGCCAGAAGCATTGGTGTCGGTTGCAAATTGAGGAGGATCTAGTCCTAAAAGCTTAGCTGCTTTTGTGTAGAATTCAGATCGAGTTGGGTGTTCGTTAGTACATAAGTTAAAGGTGTTCCCAAATTGATTTTTAGAAATAATTTTAGAGATAATTTCAATACAATCTTTTTGATGGACAATGTTGACTAATCCATTTGGATTATTAACGTCTTTACGTCCGGCTAAAAAACGCCCTGGATGTCTATTTGGGCCAATTAACCCTGAACATCTTAAAATGGTTAATTGATCTTTAAAATGCGCTTTTAATGCATTTTCAGATTCGTATAATGCTTGTCCAGATAATGTTTTAGGTTGAGGTTGTACGTTTTCAGTAATTTTATGATTAAGATTACCATATACAGAGGTTGAACTAATAAATATTGTAGGTAAACTTGCTGGAGTATTATTTATAATAAACTCAATGTATTTAGAAAAAAGAATATCTCCACTTTGATTTTTTTTAGGAGGGATATTAATAAATAGAATACGAGTCGATTCTATTAAGGCTTTCCAATTACCTTCTATTCCATTTTGTGTAAAACATATATGTTGACATTTAAATGGAAGCGTTTTGTAATTGCTTTCATTTTGTATTTTAGAATAGGTTCCAAGAACCAAATGTCCATCAGAATGTAGAGATTTTGCAAGAGACATTCCTAACCAACCGAGGCCAATAATGGATATATGTTTTTCCATAAATAAGAGGTATAAAAAAAGGCTCTTATTTAAATAAGAACCTTTTAATATTATTAATGTATTAGTGTTTAAATTGCTTTAAAGAATGATCTAATTTATCCTTTTTAGTCTTTAAATAGAAATCGTTATGTTCGTTGCTTTCTATTTCAATAGAAACATTTTCGGTAATGTGTAATCCATACCCAATTAAACCAGTTCTTTTCTTTGGGTTATTAGACATTAACTTCATGTTTTTAACACCTAAGTATCTTAGGATTTGAGCACCTACACCATATTCTCTTTCGTCAGCTTTAAATCCTAATTGTAGATTGGCTTCAACCGTGTCTAATCCTTTTTCTTGAAGTTTGTAGGCTTTAAGCTTATTAATTAAACCGATACCACGTCCTTCTTGATTCATGTAAACAATGACTCCACGTCCTTCTTTTTCTATCATTTCCATAGCGGCATGGAGTTGAGGTCCACAATCGCAACGGCAAGATCCAAAGATATCACCCGTCATACAACTTGAGTGAACACGAACCAATACAGATTCTTCTGGGTTCCATTCACCTTTATGTAAAGCTAAATGGTGACGTCCAGTATTTACTTGTTCAAATGCAGAAAGTTTAAAGTGACCATGATCAGTAGGCATATCTACTGTCTCTAAATGATTAATTAAACTTTCGTCATTCATTCTATATGCAATAAGATCTTCAATACTAATAATTTTAAGATCGTATTTTTTTGCAATTTCAAATAACTGAGGTAAACGAGCCATAGACCCATCCTCATTCATAATTTCAACAATTACACCAGCAGGTTGTAATCCTGCTAATTTTGCTAAATCTATAGCCGCTTCAGTATGTCCTGCGCGTCTTAAAACTCCACCATTTCTTGCTTTTAAAGGGAAAATATGCCCTGGGCGAGATAATGTTTCTGGAGTTGTATGGTCTTCTACTAGAGCTAATATTGTTTTAGCACGATCAGATGCAGAAATTCCTGTAGTAACACCGTCTCCAATTTTATCTACAGAAACTGTAAATGCTGTGTTATTAGGATCTGTATTTTTACCTACCATTAAATTTAGCTCAAGCTCATTACAACGGCTTTCAGTTAATGGAGTACAGATTAAACCTCGTCCGTGTGTAGCCATAAAATTCACCGTCTCTGGTGTAATGGTTTCAGCTGCACAAACAAAGTCACCTTCGTTCTCACGATTTTCATCATCAACAACAATGACAATTTTTCCTGCTTTTATATCGGCTAGAGCTTCCTCTATAGTATGTAGTTTGTTTGACATTTTGTCTATTTTTTTGCAAAGTTATCAAAAGCATTGTATTAAAGGATGTTTTTAGACCTTTTTAGATGCTTTTGTTTGTTAAAACAAATAAAAATATGGAAACTATTAATGAGATTCTATACTTGAATCTGTTTGCCATGTCCCTTGAATTCTCATGACTTGTTCAATAAGTTCTCGAGCACATCCTTTTCCACCTTCAACAGGTGAAATGTAATGAGAAATTTCTTTAATATCTGAGGCAGCATCATTTGGGCAAGCTGCAAGAGCAACTTCTTTCATGACAAAATAATCAGGTAAATCATCTCCCATATAGGCCATTTCGTTTTTGCTTAAATCGTAACATGCAGCATAATCGTTTAAGGAATCAACCTTATCCGAAGAGGCTAAGTACACATCATATACGCCTAAGTAATGCATACGCTTTCTAACAGAAACGGATGCTCCACCAGTAATAATACACACACGGTATCCCATTTTCATGGCTTGTTTCATAGCATATCCGTCTCTTGTATTCATTACCCTAAGCTGATCTCCATCAGGCATAATGGTTACAGTTCCATCTGTTAAAACTCCATCTACATCAAAAATAAAAGTTTTAATGCGATTCATGATTTCTTTATAGTTTTCCATGGCGTTTTTGTATTTCTTTTGTTAATACTTCGTATATATTTTGAACCGAAGGACTATATTCTTTAAGTAATGACTTATGTGTGTTAATAGTATTTTGATCTCCGCGTAAAGCTGGCCCAGTTTGAGCTTCTTTTGCCGACATTGTATATAATTTATTTGTAGTTTCTTGTATTAATGGAAGTAGAAGTTTAGCATCTAACTGATTTGTTGAAAGTATATCTTCTGAAATTTGAACCATTAAATTAGAAAAGTTACATGCAAATACAGCCGCAATATGTAATTTTTGTCTCTCCGATGAATTTACAAAGTGAATATTGCTATTTAAATCTTTAGCCAATTGGGTTATGTTGTGTTTTGTATTGGCATTATTAGATTCCAAAAGCAGATTTAAATCGGCATAATTAATTGGTTTATTCTTAGAGAATGTTTGTAAAGGATAGAATACTCCAGTTATATCTCCTTTTAATTGCGACAACGATGTGTTACCTGATGTATGTACTTGCGGTATATGACTTGGTAATTGTTGCGATATATCTTCTATAAACTGATCAGGCACGCAAATGAAAAAGAGATCTACATGGTGTTTAATAGAATCCATTTGATTTACAGGTATAGCCTCAACAGTTGTTGCTAAAGCTTTAGCATGTTCTATATTTCTGGAGAAAATTTGAACAATATTATGCCCAACATTATGAAATGCTAAAGCAAGGTGAGTGGCTACGTTTCCTGAGCCAATAAACGAAATATGCATATGGGATTTACATTTATCTTTTTCAAATTTAAATGAATTGCCTAGGTTTTAAAAACTTTTTAGATGTTAATGTTAAATAAGAGTAGGTAATTCATTCATGTAGCACAATTTAGAGGTAGGTAATTTCACTTGATATAAACCACGTAATATTACGGTTGTTTAAAATGATCTATTCTTTTATTTTTGATTCTATCGAAACTTATATAATTTATTAATTGAAATTATTATGACTTCTACTAAAACAGAATCTATTACATACGAAGATCGAATTAAGCTCGATTTAATGTTTGATGCAGATAAATTAAATAAGGAATGTTTGGCTTTAAATTTATCTCCATTTGAATATTATGATGTTGTACCATTAAGATCTCCAGCGCATGTTGTAGATCCATCCTTACCATTTCCTCCTCCAGCGGAAGATTATGCAGATGGATCCTGGACAAATTGGATGGATACAAATCAATTAAAATCTTCTCCATATTTAACAGAGGTAATAGATGTCTTTAAACAACATACGGATGTAACCTTGGTACGTTTATTAAGATTAGCTCCCGGTTCAGTAGTTAAAGAACACAAAGATCCAACTTTAGGATTGGAGATTCATAAATCTGTAATTAGATTAACGGTACCTATTTTAAATGGAGATGGCGTTGAGTTTTTTCTTAACGGAACAACTGTAGATATGAAACCAGGTGAATGTTGGTATTTAAGATTGACTGATTCACATAAAATTAATAATCCAGGTCAGTCAGAACGTATCAACCTTACAATAGATATGATACCAAACGAATGGGTGTATAATTTGGTTAATAAGGTGAGAAAGTAATTCGTTTTATACCGCGTGTATTTTATTTTTGAAATCGGATTGAAAGAAATTTCAGTTCGATTTTTATTTTAGAGAATACCTATATTGTTCACTTTTTGTTTTAATATTTTAATATATGGTTTAATTTTAAGCGTATTATTATATTATGAAAGGTTTTATTCAATCATTTGTAGCTTATTATCAAGCGCTTCTGTTTTTTCTAGGAGTTGGTATTATTGGTTTTGTTTTTTACGAAGAACTCACAATTCCTTACAACATAGTTGTTGCTACAATGATAGTGATAATTGGCTTTTTGGGAAGTCGGTTCATATTTCATATGATAAAAAGAAGAGGTTTAATATCAACAATGACAGGAGGTAATGCTTCATATGAGCTTGATGATTTAGATCCGACTGAAGGCATTGGAGTTTTTAAATTAAATCTAGTGGAATTTCACCAGTTATATTTGGATAATTCATTTAAGTTTGGGCAAGGGAAAGTTTCGATTTGGGGAGATCATAATGGTAAATTATTAGAAGAATATCATTTAATAGAGGATGTTCAGTTAGATGAATTAAGGCAAATAATGGTTTTGAAATTTAATACCCAATGCACTTTAACAATTGTTGCCCCTCGACATATATTTTATTCTAAGACTTATCTTAAAATTTTAAAAGCTCAAGAGATCGTATGGCAAACAAAAGATAATAATGGACAAGTACATCAATATCAATATATAAATGGAGGAAATAAATTGTTAACATCCTCAAATACAAATTGGAAACCACATAAGTTTGATGCAGGTATAGGGATGAATGCTTTATATATACGGTTAATTTAATGGAATAAATGGATCAATATTATTATCAGAGTGTATATAAATTGGTTCATATACTTGAATAATGGTGATTGTATTAAGTGGTTGAATGTAAGAATATTGAATTTTATCTATTTTTATTAGTACCTTTATTTATTATTAAATTTAATTGTAAAATTAAGAAGATGAAAAATATTAAGAATGTATTGTTAGTTGGAGGTATTTTGTTTTCAACATTACTTTTAGGACAAACGAATAATATAGAGTTGGGAATAGAAGGTGGAGGTAGCATGGTATCTTTAAGCGGTGATGGATTTATTGCAGATAGAAATGTAAACGACATTGGTTTTGTGACTGGGTTTAGTATGTTGTATCATTTTAATGATCATTTTTCTTTAAAGACGAATTTATTTTACGAAAGAAAGGGAAATATGATGAAGTATTTCTTCAACGAATTACCTTATGATTTGGTTGAAATTTATATTAAAGATGAACTTGAAACTAAACACCAATTAGATTATCTAACACTACCCGTTTTAGCCCGTTATTCTTTTGGAAAACAGAAGAGCTTTTTTGTTAACGCAGGTGGATATGTAGGAACCTTATTAAAATCGGTAGTAATAAGTCATAATGTACCAAAGCATGGACGATACGAAAGTGATATCACTAGGCGTTTATCTCGAATGGATTTTGGTCTTTCCGCAGGTATTGGAGGGCAAATAAATATTACTAATAATTTAATAATGAGTATGGAACTAAGAAGTAATTTTGGTCTGCAAAATATTGGTAAAGACGATTCAGAAAACTATAACGATAGTAAGGGGCTGCTGATCATAAAAAAAGATGGTTTATCAAACAATACTTCCAGCCTGCTTTTAGGGGTGTCATACCGTTTATCGAAATCAACTAAAAATGATGAAACATTAGACTAAAACTATAAGGATGGATAGTTCAGAATTGGCAAAAATTAATGGTTTGATACAAACCTATTTTGAAGGAGTATATTCTGGAGATATTAAAAAATTAAAGTCCGTTTTTAATCAGGGAGCACTTTTATTTGGAGATAATAACAGTCGGTATTACCATAAATCAGTTTTAGATTACTTAAACGATGTTAAAAACAGGAAGAGTCCTAAAGAACGAGGAGAAGTTTTTAACATGAAAATAGAAGGCATAGAAATTGTTGGAGACCAAGCTGTGGTAAAAGCCAAATTGCCAATGCTAGGATATTATTATCACGATTTTTTATAATATAATTGCCCATTAGTTAAATTATTAAATTAATTTATATTTTTGATTCCGATATTGGATTCGTTTCTGGAATGAACTTGTTGTATCATATTAATGATCAGGTTTCAATAAAAACCAATTTATTTTATGAAATAAGGGAAGTATTACTGAACTGAATTTTTTAAATGAAGCAGAAGGTTTATTAGAAAGTCTAACATATTTGCAATTAAAGTTTGATTACCTTACTATTCCAGTTCTTGTACGCTGATTACTTAGGTGAGGGGTCTTTTTTGTAAATGGAGGCTCTTACCTTGATATACTTCTTAAACATGAACAGGTATATGATGCAGTAAATGAATTGCCTATAAATAGATCTGATAAAACATAAGAGATTTGAAAATTGGACTATAGTTTTTCTGTAGGACTTGGAGGGATTATTAATCTTCCAAATAATTTAAAACGGAGGTGGTAACTTAGAAATAATGTAGGATTATATAATTGGACTAAAAAATTGAACTTTTAGGAAGAGAAATATTCACAAACTCTACAAATGTACTTTTAGGTTATTTTATCTATTGAATTAGTATTTAGTTAATAAGGTCTGAGTGAAATATAGTATTATTTAATTATTTCCGGTTCATGATAGGCTGTCATATTATTCTTCTATTAGATTTAATCAATGGACCTATTATTCCGATTTTCCATCTTTAAAATATAAATATGAGGGTGAAATTACATACTTTACGATTGAGGTATTTCCATAATATAAACCGCATTCTAAAGAAAAATGAGCATAGTAGGTGTGAAAGAAAAAGTCAACATTCTGTAAATCTTTATGACGAAAGTAATAGTGCGTTTACACAATATGTGAATTTTTACGAATTTTATATGGACGATCAACCATTGGCAGGTCATTGGTTTGGAGAGAATCTTTGGGGTATAGATAGAAGAGATGTTGCTATCTTTGATACTGGAATGACTGGTTCTTTAAGAATGGATAATAAATTGAGTGTAGTATTTAGGATCGCTGAATATCTGAAAATAGATTTTACAGAAAAATTTATAGAAACCCTTGTTAATCACTATGGGGATAGTGATGTTAATTTAGAGTGGTATATGAATTATTATTTGGATTTAGACAATCTTAAACATACAACTATTTATGAGTGTTATTGTGGTTGTGATTTGTGTGGGAGTTATAAAATTCAGGTTCTTAAAGATAACCTATGTTATTATTGGAAAATAGATACGTTAAACTTTGTATATAATAAAACCCAGTATGAAAAAGAATTTAAAAGGTTTTTCAAGGAAGCTTTTAATGATGAATTGGACATTGTATTTAATGAATTAGTTTGATTTTTAGAATTTTAAAAAGGCTAATTAATAAATTTATTTTTCACTCAGTTTTATCTATGGTTTCTATAATTTTCATAGTTTTCCATTTCTAAAAAGACATATTAATGAAAAGAATATTTTTAAACTTGCTCATGGGATTGTCTCTTAGTCTTACAGCACAAGATATAACAGGCGATTGGAATAATATTGATGAAGAAACTGGGGAAATTAATTCTGTAATCAATATTTATAAAATAGACAATGAATACTTTGGGAAAATCATCCATATTATTAAACCTGAAGAAAGAGATAATTTATGTACCAAGTGTAAAGGGAACCTTAAAGATCAGCCCATTTTAGGTATGAATATACTTAACAATCTAAAAAAAGATGGAGAACGTTATTCTGGTGGCCAGATTTTTGATCCAAAAACAGGTAAGGAGTATAGAGCTGAGATATGGATTGATGAAGAAAATTCGAATAAATTAAACGTTCGAGGATATATTGCTTTTTTCTATGATACAAGAGAATGGATAAGAAAGGTAAAGAATTAGAATATTGGTTATAATATCTGGTGTATGTCCTGGTTTGTTAAAAAGAATGGTTAAATGTTACTAAGGTTTTTATTTTTAATATTGATATTAAATTCTTGTAAAGAAGATAAGGTTGTTTCATTGAGTAGTTGTGATTCTTCTCATGTTATTATAGTTGATTCTTTGGTTAATAAATTAGATACGAATTTACGTCTAGAATTTACGTCTAGAATTTACAGGTAAGTCCTATTGGATTGGATATACCAAATTAATGAGAGCAATTGCCGAATATGATGATTTGGCATTACCATTTTTAAAAAGATTAATAGATAATCCTAATACCACTTTAGATGGTAAAATGGCAGGATTATATACCATTCATTTAATTGGAAGAAATGGAGGGACAGGAGGTCGTTATTATGAGGAGTTTCTAAACCCTATAGCCCGAGGTTTATTACTTAAGTATTTATCATCTAATGAAGAGGGAATTCGGTATTTAGCCATGGGTTTGTTAAAAAGAGCCCCTTGGCTAAGTGATATTCCAGTAATTATGGATGTTTTTAAAAATTCAGATTATGATTGTTGGGAAATGGTAAACTGTTTAGTTATGTATGATATAGTGAATGGACCTTTGCAAGGAGATATTCCGGAGGAGATCCGTAAATGTTATATATACGTTGAAAAAGAACATTCTAACGATATAGACATTGAAAAAGTGGTATTAAATGCTATAAAGGAACATTTAGGAGGGTATGTAAGTATAGAAGCTTCTTTATTCAAGACCAATTTAAATAGTAAAGGCTATTGGTTTAGATATAATAATCGAACTTTAGAGAGTATTTTAGAGTTATATTTGATCATTAATGATAGGGATTATTTGTATTGTTCACATGTCATGGGAAATCGACTGCAATATTTTGTAGAGAATGATGTTATCCATTTTTGTTCTTCCGAAACAGCAAAACAACGTTGGATTGCATGGTGGGAAACGCAAAGTAAATCCTATAAAAACGAATTAAAATCGTTTAGAAGAATAAAGAGTGATTTAGAATAGAACATATAATAATCTATTAATACTAAAAAAGGATGACTTAATTAAGTCATCCTTTTTTAGTATTAATAGTGGTATAATTAACGAATACTATCTAAATATGCTTTTCGTTCTTCATCTGTACCATTCATTACATTTCCAAAGAAAGTATGTGTAGTATCGAATCCACAGAATTCGAAAACACCAGAATCAATAGTTTGTTTTATTGCTTTATGCATACCAATAGCTTCATAATATTCGTTAGGAGAACCAGAACAAGTAATAATATGTGCTTGTTTTCCTTTTAAGAGCGCTTGAGGTCCATTTTCATCGTATAAAAATGCAAACCCCATAGTAAATACTCTATCAATAAATCCTTTAAGCATAGCGGGCATTTGTGCCCACCAAATTGGATATACTACTGTAAGCTTATCTGCATTTTTAATTTGTTCTTGATATGATTTAATGTTTTCTGGAGCTTCACCACCTTGATACATCCAACCTAAATCTTCAAGATCCAATACAGGATTAAATTTATCGGCATATAAATCTATTATTTCAACGGTTTCATTATTGTTCTCAGCCTTGTTTTTTATTACATCAACAACAGCATGTGTAAAGCTTGCAGAATTAAAGTGTGCAACTACAATTAAATGGTTCATATATTCTTTTTTAAAGTGTTTTATTTACTTTTGTTACACAAAGTAACTTATAATAGTTACAAAAAGAAACAGGTTACCAAAAGGTAACTTATAATTTCTAGTAACCTAAAGGTAACATGTTATGATTAAGAATACTGGGCAATGTCCAATAACAAATGCCATGTCAATGGTTGGTGGTAAATGGAAACCAATAATTATTTTTGTTTTATCTACAGGTAAATTAAGATTTGGTAAAATAGCATTTTTGATACCTATCATTTCTAGAAAAGTGCTTACTCAACAATTAAGGGAGCTTGAAAGCGATGGAATTCTAACGAGAACCGTTTATTCTGAAACACCCCCACGTGTAGAGTATGAATTAACGAATATGGGAAGGGAACTTTTACCAGTATATAATATGTTAGCTGAATGGAGTAAGAAATATACACTGGAAGATGTTTAAAAATTTGAGCCAAACAAATGTTTGGATGTCATTAAGCATAACCTTGCTAACAGCATTGTTTTACCTTGAGTTTTCAACGTTAGAAAACTCATATATTTATTTATTGACTGTTTTTTTAGGATCAAATGCCGTTTATCATTTTCATAGACTGATTAGGAATGTCCTTATAGGAGAATCTACGTTTCAGGCTAGAGATATGTGGTTAAAAAAACATGTGTTTGTTCTTTGGGCTTGGGTTGTTATAAGTGGAGGGATAAGCTTGTTTTTGTTTTTTAAGCAACATATTCTTTTTACGAGAACTACAGCCATTCTTTTTATTTCGGTTGTGTTTTATGCCATACCAATTTTTAGGATTAAACACCAATGGATTAAATTGAGAGATATTCCTTTTTTTAAAGTGTTTTTAGTGGCATTAATTTGGGCAATGGTTTCCGTTTATTTACCAATAGAATTATTAGACCTTGAATGGACTCCTAAAATTACAAACCGATTTGTGTCCAATATTTTATTGATTATTGGAATTACCTTACCATATGATATAAGAGATATTCCGGTAGATGAATCTAAAACGTTTGCAAATACAATAGGAGAATTAAAAACCATTCGACTGTCTCAAATTATTCTCGTTTTATGGTGTTTTGTAGAATCTTATTTAGCTGAATCAAATTGGGTTGTAAGTATATTGGTTTTATTATATGCTATAATCCTAATTAATAAAACAAAAGTTTCAAGCTCATATATGCATTACGCATTTTATTTAGAATCAATACCAATAGTTTATTTCATTCTCTTTTTCTTAGAATTCAATATAAAATCTTACTTTTAGGGTCACAAAAATAAAAGCGAATATCACAATATGGAGTATACTTTAGACTTTGCTAAATCGTTGGATGCTCAAGATCCGTTAAGAGATTTTAGAAAAGAATTTCATATCCCAAAATATAAAGGAAAAGAATCTATTTATTTTACGGGGAATTCTTTAGGAGCAATGCCTAAAAAGGCAGGAGAAGCTATTCAAACAGAATTAGAAGATTGGGCAAATTTAGGTGTTGAAGGGCATTTTCATGCTAAAAACCCTTGGATGCCTTATCATGAATTGTTTTCATCGGCGTTAGCGAAACTTGTTGGAGCTAAAGAAACAGAAGTTGTAGCAATGAATACGCTTACAACGAATTTACATCTTATGATGGTGTCTTTTTATAGACCAAAGGCAACACGTTATAAAATTCTATGTGAAGAGAATGCATTCCCTTCAGACCAATATAGTTTAGAGTCTCAAGTGAAATATCACGGATATTCACCTGAAGATGCTATTATAGAAGTTACTTCTAGAGAAGGTGAGTTTACTCTTAGAACAGAAGATGTAATAAAAGCCATTGATGATAATGCCGACGAAATTGCATTATTAATGATGGGAGGTGTAAATTATTATACAGGTCAAGTTTTTGACATGGAATTAATAACGGCACACGCAAAAAGTAAAGGGATTGTAGTCGGATGGGATTTAGCTCACGGAGCTGGAAATATTGATTTAAAACTTCATGAATGGGGTGTCGATTTTGCAGCTTGGTGTTCATATAAATATTTAAATGCTGGGCCAGGATCTATTTCGAGTGTATTTATTCACGAAAGACATCATTCTAATCCGGACTTACCTCGTTTTTCAGGGTGGTGGGGATATAGAAAATCGGATCGTTTTGAAATGAAAAAAGGCTTCGTTCCTATTGAATCTGCAGAAGCATGGCAGTTAAGTAATGCACCAGTATTAGCTATGGCGGCGTATAAAACGTCTTTAGAAATAGTACATGCAGCAGGTTTTCAGAATTTAAGAACAAAATCTAAGGCACTAACAAAGTATATGGATTTTGTATTGGAGCAGGTTGAAAAGAACGTTGGTAAACGTGTTTTCGAAATGATTACACCAACTGAAGAAAAATATAGAGGATGTCAATTTTCATTATTTGTTCATGGTTACGATAAAGCATTTTTTGATTTATTAACCGAAGAAGGTGTCATTGCAGATTGGAGATATCCGAATGTGATTCGTATTGCTCCTGTACCGCTTTATAATTCTTTTGAAGATATTTATAATTTTGGTAAAGCATTAGAAAGCGCTATTCATAAATTAGATTAAAGTATTACCAATGGAAAAGAAACATGTACAAATTGCCGGAGCAGGATTAGTAGGGTCTCTATTATCTTTGGTTTTAGCAAAAAAAGGGCATAAAGTAGATATTTATGAATCCCGAACTGATACAAGAAAGGAATCCGCATACTCAGGACGTTCTATTAACTTAGCATTATCTGATCGAGGATGGAAAGCCTTAGATATTGTCGGGATTAAAAAAGACATAGAAGAACATGCCATTCCAATGTATAAGCGTGTAATGCATGCTGTAGATGGAAGTTTAACAGAACAATATTACGGTGTAGATAATCAAGCTATTTATTCTGTTTCTCGTGGAGGTTTAAATAATGCAATGGTTACTTTAGCAGAGCGTGATGATAACGTGAATGTATATTTTGACCATAAGTGTTTAGGAGTAGATTTAAAAAATACGATTCTTAAAACAGAAGACACAACGACTGGAGAAATAAAGGAAACAGCATCTGATTTAATTTTTGGTGCCGATGGTGCATTTTCGAAAGTTAGGTTAAGTATGCAACGTACTGCTCGTTTTAATTACCAACAAGAATATATAGACCACGGATATAAAGAATTAGAAATTCCTGCAAATCCTGATGGAACACATAAATTAGAGAAAAATGCACTTCACATTTGGCCAAGAGGTGAGTTCATGTTAATTGCACTTCCAAATATGGATGGTAGTTTTACATGTACTTTGTTCTTACCATATGAAGGAGAAGAGTCATTTAATAATTTAACGACTGATGCATTAGTGTTGGCATTCTTTAAGAAATACTTTCCTGATACATTAGAATTAGTTCCTAATTTGGTTAAAACATATAACGAAAATCCAACATCTACATTATGTATTATTCGTTGTTACCCATGGGTAAGAAATAATACTGCACTTATTGGAGATGCTTCTCATGCTATTGTACCTTTTTATGGACAAGGAATGAATTCAGGATTTGAAGATTGCTCAATCTTACATAATATTATTGAATCTATTGAAGATAAAAACGATTGGGATTCAATATTAGATATGTATCAGAAAGAGCGTAAGCCAAATGGTGATGCAATTGCTGATTTAGCCATGTATAATTTTGTTGAAATGCGTGATAAAACAGCTGATCCTGATTTCTTATTGCGTAAGAAAATTGAGAAAAAATTATTAGTTAATCATCCAGATAAATGGGTTCCATTATATTCTATGGTTACATTTAGTCATACACCATATGCCGAAGCTTTTAGTATTGGTAAAGCACAGGCTAATATTATGGATAAAGTGATGGCAGATACACCTAATATTGAGGATATTTGGGATTCTAAAGAAGTAGAAGATAAAATACTATCTTACTTATAAGTCATTTAAATTATATCATAAAAAAAGCCGTTATTAAACGGCTTTTTTTATGATATAATGTTTTTTATTTTGAAGGCCAATCTATAGTATCTTCGTCTTTGAATAAAGGTCCCCACTGAACTTCAGTAACCACTTTATCTTCAAGCCAAATTTTCATAGAATGATCATCGGCATATAGAACAGAAATTTCTTCGTCCTCTTCTAATTCAAGCTCATCAATACCAATACTATTAAGAGTATCAATCATTTTTTCAAGAGAAAGCCCGATAACAGATTTTTCTTTTAATGTGTATTTTTCATCAGATACAGCAACGGTTATTAATCGCCAATCTTCATCTTCATCAAAACCAACAGAAAGATCTTTTTCGTCGTAATGCCAAGACTCTAGCATAGCCTCTTCCTCTTCACCATAAAGCTCCTGTTCTTTATCATCTGGTTGACCTAAAATCTGTTCAACTTCTGCTTTAGTCATCCCGAATTTTATTCCGGCAATACCAATACCTAATTCTATTGCTTTCATGATTTTATTTTTTTACAAATGTAATTTAGATTTGATAAACTACAGTGAATTCTAATGATATTTAATTTAAGATTGAGATAACTTTTTAATTTCTGAAGATATTAATTGCAAAATACCTTTAAAATCTTAATAATAATTGCTCAAGTTGTCATATTTAATTAATAGGTAAGTAGCAAATACACAACAAATTTTGTATTTTTGCATTCGTTAGAAATTTTCTGACCGACTTAAAAATAGACTCGAAAGAACATGTTTGAAAATCTATCCGATAAACTCGATAAAGCATTTAGTGTACTTAAAGGACACGGGAAAATTACAGAAATAAATATTGCGGAAACGTTAAAAGAAGTTCGTCGTGCACTTTTAGATGCCGATGTTAGTTTTAAAACGGCCAAACAATTTACTAAAACTGTAAAGGAAAAAGCCTTAGGACAAAACGTTTTGACAAGTTTACAACCTGGACAGGTAATGGTTAAAATAGTTCATGATGAACTTGCCGCTCTTATGGGAGGTGATACATCTGAATTAAAAATCAATACTGGACTTACGGTTGTTTTAATGGCAGGTTTACAAGGATCTGGTAAAACAACGTTTTCTGGAAAGCTTGCTCATTTTTTAAAGCAAAAAAAGAATAAAAAGATATTATTAACGGCCTGTGATGTTTATCGTCCAGCAGCCATTGATCAGTTAACGGTATTATCAGAGCAAGTTGGTGTAGATATCTATAAAAATACAGAATCTAAAGATCCAATAGAGATTGCAAAAGCATCTATTGAGCACGCAAAATCTAATGGTCATAATGTTGTAATTATTGATACAGCAGGACGATTAGCGATAGATGAACAAATGATGAATGAAATTTCATCAATTAAGCAAGCAGTTAATCCTGACGAGACTTTATTTGTTGTAGATTCAATGACAGGGCAAGATGCAGTAAATACAGCTAAAGCCTTTAATGATAAATTGGATTTTGACGGTGTAATTCTTACAAAGTTAGATGGAGATACACGTGGTGGAGCTGCACTTACAATTAAAACTGTAGTTGATAAGCCGATTAAGTTTGTTGGTACGGGGGAAAAAATGGAAGCATTAGATGTTTTTCACCCAAGTCGTATGGCAGACCGTATCCTTGGAATGGGAGATGTTGTATCTTTAGTAGAACGTGCCCAAGAACAATTTAACGAAGAAGAAGCACGAAAGCTCCAAAAGAAAATTGCCAAAGATCAATTTGATTTTAACGATTTCCTAGCTCAAATCGATCAGATTAAGAAGATGGGTAATGTTAAAGATCTTATTGGAATGATTCCTGGAATGAATAAGGCGGTTAAAGATGTTGATATTGACGACGATGCATTTAAAGGTATTGAAGCCATTATCTCATCAATGACACCAAAAGAAAGAGAAAATCCAAGTATTATAAACGGATCTCGTAGACGCCGAATTGCAAAAGGGTCTGGTACAACCATTGCCGATGTTAATAAATTGATGAAACAATTTAACGACATGGTTAAGATGATGAAAATGATGCAAGGTGGTGGTGTTAAGAATCTCATGAAACGAATGGGAGGAATGCCTAAAATGCCACGTTTGTAAAAACTATATATAAAGCCAGATCATGTTCTGGCTTTTTATTTTTTAAACTTTTTTAAAAATAGCACAATGAAACTTCTCGACGGAAAAGCCTGTTCTCAAGAAATTAAAGAAGAAATTAAAGCAACTTGTACAGAGTTAGCACAACAAGGATTACGAAAGCCTAAGTTAATAGCCATTTTGGTTGGTAGTGATGGAGCAAGTCGTACGTATGTAAATGCAAAGGTAAAAGCATGTGAATATGTTGGGTTTGATTCAGAAATTATTCGTTTTGATGAAACTTGTACTGAAGAGAAACTTTTTAGTGAGATAGAGCGTTTAAATAATGACGATACTGTTGATGGATTTATTGTACAGTTACCATTACCTAAGCATATAGATGAAGATAAAGTAACTTTAGCTATTGATCCTAAAAAAGATGTTGATGGATTCCATCCTCAAAATTTAGGAAATATGGTTTTAGGGCTAGACGCTTATTTACCAGCAACACCTAACGGAATTGTTGAATTGCTAAAGCGAAACAAAATAGAAACTTCTGGTAAAGATTGTGTTGTTGTTGGACGTAGTAATATTGTTGGTACTCCAATGAGTATACTAATGAGCCGTAAAGCTGAAGTTGGAAATGCAACAGTTACTATGGTACATAGTAGAACTAAAAATTTAGAAGAGCACTGTAAGCGTGCAGATATTTTAATTGTAGCCCTCGGAATACCTGAATTTATTAAAGGTAATATGGTAAAAGAAGGCGCTGTAGTTGTAGATGTTGGTATTCATAGAATTGAAGACGAAAGTGCTCCAAGAGGGTTTCGCCTAAAAGGAGATGTTGCTTTTGATGAAGTTGCTGAGAAATGTAGCTTTATTAGTCCTGTACCAGGAGGGGTAGGACCAATGACAATAGCATCTTTAATGCAAAATACTTTAAAATCTTACATGCTTAAAAAGTAGAAAAAATACTGAAATAAAAAAGCCAATACATTAATTGAATGTATTGGCTTTTTTCGTTTTAATAGTTAGGTTTATCCTTAAAGTTCTTTAAAATATAACGTTCTGTGTTGACATCATAATACCCGATGATATAGGAGTCTTTATATTTTAATTTCATTATTCCTTGAGGATTGTTTATTGGTATTCTATACTGTAGGATTTGCTTTATAGCTCTCGTTGTGGTTTGAGTATTCTTAATATTGAAGTTTTCATCTAACCACATTTCTTGTACGTATTCTTCTAAAAATATTGGTGTTGATGAGTGGTACTCTTTTCTTAATCCACCCATTCTTATAACGTAGTCTGTATTGCTATTGTTTACAGATAATATGGGTTTAAATTTATTAAGGCGTTTAATAAATTGTTCTTCTTTTGTTTTGTTATTAAGTTGATTAACAGGGAAACCTTTAAAATTAGGTTCACTAAACCAATCGTTCATTGTATTGGTGTTTGTAAAGGTTTTATTATCTAATACTTGTCCTGTTTTTAAATCTTTAATTTGGAGTTTAAATTTGGTTG
>CBDEVQ010000120.1:0-14117 GCA_965243605.1 Flavobacteriales bacterium | reverse complement strand
AAAATAATCCTAAGTATAAAGATAAAGATTTGAATTGTTCTACTTTATCCATTTCACAAGAGACAATTGAATTAAAAAGCTATAGTTTAAAAGATGGACTACTCTTCATTGAGAAGGCAAAATATATAGGTATCTATAATATGGCAGGACAAAAGGTTTTAGAAGCCAATAGGAACAATGTCAATGTATCTTATTTGAATAGAGGTATATATATTATTAGAACAGCTAATAATGAGGCTTCGGTCACGTTTAAGCTATTAATTTAAAACATATATTATGAAATCATTATTTGCATATATATTAATGTCACTGGCTCATTTGCTATCAAACACTAATCCCTCAGATAATAATTTCACAGACATAGTAACAGCCACAGTATATCACGCAGTTCCTGAACAATGTAACAATGATCCAGAGCATACTGCATTTATGTTTAAATTAGATTTATCTAATCCTTATAAACATAGAATAGTAGCTTTATCTAGAGACTTATTGAAAAAGTATCCTAATGGTACTAAAATAAAGATAGAAGGAGTAGGTAACTATAATGGAATCTATATTGTTAGAGATAAAATGAATAAGAGATATACTAAAAGAATTGATATTCTAATTAATAAAGGAATGCCTTTAGGAAAATGGAATGATGTAAAAATTATTAAATTAAATTAGGATATTATAATAATTTGAATTATCTTTATAACTGAAACAGAATCAAAAGAAGATTCAAATTAATTTTAAATCATCTATTATGAAAGCTTAATTAAAGACCGAAAAGTCTAAAAACTATTGGACACTAAAAAAAAAGACCTAATTAATTTTAGGTCTTTTGTTTGTTTATATGAAATAGTTTCATTATCTTTATCAAAAATTAATTGATGAGAGTAAACATAATTGACCCAAAATACTTATCAGATCAACAATTGATACATGAATATAGATCAATTAAGATGAGTACAGCTCATTATGAAAAATCTAGTAATACTAAGAAGGGTATTGAAGAATCTAGAATCAGTGAGAGATATATATTGAATAAAGGTCATGCTTATATGTGGTATGATAAGTTTGCCTATATTGAAAAGAGATTACGTCTTCTTTGTCAGGAGATGGATGATAGAAAATTTAATTGCAACTATAGAGTTTTAAACTATAGAAATATACCCGAAGAAGCCTTTGGAGATTTTGAGCCTAATGAGGATGATAAGATTCTTAATGTGGAAAGATTAATGAGAGGCATTTCTAAAAAACCTCATTGGTATACTTGGAATGGAGAAGAAGTTGAAGATTGGCAAGAGTTTTATGATGTATTATTAAGAGAAGGATTATTATAGATGGGAGCTAGATATAACATAGATAAAGAAAGATTAAAAAAACTAACTAAACTTAGTAAAGATCAAACTAATAGGATGCCGGCAAAATTAATGCAGGAACTATCTATCTTAAAAGCTCAAGAAGATATGTCTTTGGCTACAATGTCAAAAGAAAAGATGATTAAGATAAGAGATTATCTTTTAGAATTAGTAAGCTTTGAAAGGGCTACTAAAGCAGATCAAGCAAGATTAATGATTATACAAGAAAGGTTATCTATATGAAAGCAATGTATGTATACACTGATGGGTCTGCTGTTAGTAGAGGAGACAATAAAGGTAAAGGAGGCTTTGGAACTTATTTTCCAGATCAATTTGGAAAGAAAAGAGGATTTTCTTTAGGGTTTAAAGAAACAAAAACAGGCAGGATGGAAGTAATGGCATTATACTATGCTATTAATAAGATGCCATCAACTTGTCTTTATCCAGTTTTATTACACGTTTATTCTGATAGTGAATATGTTGTAAAATCTTTTACAGAAAATCGATTAGAGCGATGGATAAAGGCAGGATGGAGAAATACATCAGGAGAAGTTAAAAACAAAGACTTGTGGAAATTGATAATCAAAGAAATCAATAAAAGGACTTATTTAAAATTAGAATTCCATCACATCAAGTCTCATCAATTAGAAAAAGAAAAGGATCCTATTAAAAGAAAAGAGCTTTTAAAAGATCCTCATATTATAGGAAATGCTATGGCTGATGTTTTAGCAGATTACAAAAGGCATAAAAAATTATTAGAATCAGATATTATTAATTTAAAACTAATTAACATGAAAACAATGAAACGATTATTATTGATAGTTATGCTAATAACTAGTATGGCTTATTCACAAAACAAAACAGAGGCACCTCCATTTGGAAATGTTAAGATTTCAGCTTCCCAGGATTTTAAATTTATATTTTGGGGAGATAAAGATAGGGGATATTATCCTATAACTAGAGATATTATTATTAGATCTAAATGGGAAGGTAATGATATTTCTAAAGGAAAGACTGGAATTAAAGGATTAGTTGTAGTTTTGGAATATGAAACAGCAGCCTTGCAATATGGATTCAAAAGATATACTTTTGGCTTAGGTACTTCATTAGATGGAATATTAGAAGGAAGACATTTTGACGTAGAAGATATGTGGTGGAGACATACTTTAACTTTTCAATATGGATGGATTGTAAGAGGAGGTAATTTTACAAACTGATACTTATTTATTTACTTTAGAACATTCTACAAATCTAGTTGAAGGATTAAAATTTGTAGCATCTCACCAATATATGTATAGGTCAGATTTAGGTTTGATATATAATGATGCCAAATGGAAATATTCATTCCATGTAGGTTTAGAAGTAGACACTGAATACTTATATCAACTAATATTTAATTAATGGAAAATTTTGAATTAACTTGGTACGATTTTAATAACTTAGTAGAAGAGATTGTTGCATACTACAAAGATAAAGGAATCAAAAAAATAGTAGGAATAGCAAGAGGAGGTTTACCTTTAGCTGTTACATTGTCTCATAAGCTAGAAGTTCCAATGGAGACTTTAGTTTGGCAAACTAGAGATGGGAAAAATTATGATACTGACAAATTATTGAAACTAATGAATATGGATATGAAGTCTACTTTGTTTGTAGACGATATTTGCGATTCAGGAGTAACAATTGAAATGATTAAGAAACATATACCTGAAAGCAGATGGTGTGTATTAATAGCCAAGAGATGGAATCTAGTTGAGTTTGCTCCAATACAAGCAAGTGATGATAGATGGATAACTTTTCCTTGGGAAAAATAAAAATAGAATTATGGCAATAGTATCAATTTCAGGAAAAGCTCAATCAGGAAAAGACACAGTAGGAGAAATACTTCAAAATCTATTTAGAGGTAAAAAATATTTTGAAGGAGTAGGTTGGGTATTGCAAGCAGATTCTGTTTTATTGGCAGGATTACATCATAGTAAAAAATGGGAGATTAAAAAGTTTGCAGGAAAACTGAAGAGTAGTATAGAACATAAATTTCCTAATGCTTTTAATGCAGAAAAATGGGAAAAAGGTGGAAGTGGATATAGAGATATATTAATCTATTCTTTAGATATGACTAGGAGAGAATTGCTAATCAATGAAGCAATGGCACTAAGAGGCATATGTAAAGATTATTGGGTTATGGCTCTATTTGACGAATACAAAAAAACAGACTTTGGAATGGGATAGTGAAGGTAATAGCAAATTAGACAGATTTCCTAATTGGATTATTACAGACATGAGATTTCCTAATGAAATGAGAGCTGTTGAAAAAATGAATGGAATTACTATTCGTGTAGAAAGAAAAAGGAATACCAAAAATAGATAGTATTTCAGAGACATCTTTAGATAAAGGATTTGTATTTGATCACGTAATCAATAACGACGGGACTTTATTAGAATTAATTAGACAAGTAGAACAAATATATAAATCAATTATCAATGAATTATCAAAAAATTGAAACATTAAAAAAGGTATTGAAACAAGCTCCTAATAAAGGAATTTATAAGTTATTAGGGAGAGTAGAAGTACCGGGAGAGTTAGTATGTATTACTTCCAAAGACAAAGTTATTAAAATCAAATTCAAATCAAAGAATTTTGAAGATAAAGATTTTGATGCATTTATTAAACCTCGCTTGGATATAATAGAACAATGGTTCAACTACCTCATAGAGCAAGGACATAAAGAAGAGGAGATAATCATCAATGCTAAATGGATAGGTAAAGACATAGTGCCTAATAGAATATCTAAATTAGATAAGATGTTGTTAATAGAAGCTGTTGGGATTAAATCTCCAGATAAAAAAATGGCTTGGTTTGATGAAAATCTTTTTAATTTTAGTTATCTTAAAGCTTTAATTTTCGATGTTAGAAAATATGCTGAATTGACGTTGAATATTGATTTAGCTAATCTAGGAACAATTCCAGATCAATTAAAAGCAATAGATGAAACAGTTAAAGAAGAATGTCCATTTTCTTATGCTTTCAAAGTTCAAGAGCCAGGAGGAAATATGATATGGAGAATTAATTTTAATAACACAGTACACAGATTTAAACTTTAATTAATTTACATGAACAAACAGTTTACAAGAGAACAAGTCTACAATGCTACATTAAAATATTTTAATGGAGATGAATTAGCAACCAATGTATGGATTGATAAATATTGTCTTCGTAACAAGAATATTTATTATGAATTAACTCCAGACGATATGCATCATAGACTAGCAAAAGAATTTGCTAGAATAGAAGCAAAATATGAAAATCCTTTATCAGAAGAAGAAATTTATAATCTTCTAAAGAATTTTAAATACATTATACCTCAAGGTAGTCCGATGAAAGGAGTAGGAAATCCTTTTGCTTTAACATCTATATCAAATTGCTTTGTTATAGGAGGACAACCTGATTCTTATGGAGGGATTTTAAATGCAGACGAAGAACAATCTCAACTTATGAAGAGGAGAGGAGGAGTTGGACAAGATTTATCTCATCTAAGACCTTCTGGAGCTGATGCAAATGGAGAACCATTAGGCCCTAATGCGGGAATGCCTCTGTATATGGAACGCTATTCTAATTCAACTAGAGAAGTTCAACAAGATGGAAGAAGGGGTGCCTTAATGTTATCAGTTTCTTGCAAACATCCTGATGCTGAAAAGTTTATTGATAAAAAGATGACTGAAGGATCAGTTACAGGAGCCAATGTGTCTGTTAAGATTACAAGAGATTTTATGGAGGCTCTGAATAAAGAAAATTACTTCCATCAAATATTTCCAACGCAATATAGTTTAGATGATGTCTATGAAGATAATTTTGAATTTGAACTTGATAAATTATATAAAGGAAAAATTATTAACGGACAACAAACTTATTTTAAAGTAGTAGATCCTAAGAAAATTTGGAAAAAATTAATTCACAACGCTTGGGCTTCTGCTGAGCCTGGATGTTTGTTTTGGGATAAAATTATTGAAGAGTCTCCTGCAAGAGGCTATGGAGAAGCTTGGAAAGAAGTATCTACTAATCCTTGCGGAGAGATTCCACTACCTCCTTATGATTCTTGTAGGCTCTTAGTAGTTAATCTATTGAACTTTGTTAAAAATGCTTATCAAGAAGATAGTTATGTAGATGAAGATTTATTAATTGATACGATAAAGAAGGCTCAAAGATTAATGGACGATATAGTAGATTTAGAAATCGAGAAGATTGATGCTATCATCACAAATATTAAATCTAAGCCACTACCTTCAAAATATCAAGAAGTGGAATTAAATCTTTGGGAGAAGATTAAAGCAACTGCTGTTCAAGGAAGAAGAACAGGATTAGGAATTACTGCAGAAGGAGATATGTTAGCTGCTTTAGGTTTTCAATATGGGACTAGAAAAGCTACAATCTTAACGACGCAAATTCATAAACTGATAGCGTCGGCTTCTTATGAATCATCTATTATATTAGCAAAAGAAAGAGGAGCCTTTCCTTTATGGGTTGCTGATAAAGATGCTTCATCAGAATTCGTGACTAGAATAATGTCTATTGAAAATGATTATATCAGCGATGGAATTTTTGATACGTACATGCATACAGGAAGGCGCAATATAGCTAATTTAACAATTGCTCCTACAGGATCAGTTTCTATATTATCACAAACTACTTCAGGAATTGAACCTTTATTCGCTCCTTGGTATTTTAGAAAGAAAAAGATTACAGTAGAAAAACATTGGGATTATATAGATGAGGTAGGAGACAAGTGGGTAGAGTTTCCAGTGTTTCATGAACAATTCATTACTTGGTATTCAGTTTATATGGATTTAAGTAGAGAAGATGCCTTAGAACAATTGTCTAGTATATCTAAGGAGAGATTACAAAAGTTCTTTGAAATATCTCCATATTATAAAGCTACAGCTCAAGATGTTGATTATGTAGAAAAAGCTAGAATGCAAGGTTCTGTTCAAAAGTGGGTAGATCATTCTATCAGTGTCACAGTTAATATGCCTGAAGATGTAACAGAAGATGTAGTAGCTCAGGTTTATAAAGTAGCTTATGAAAGTGGATGTAAAGGAATTACTGTTTATAGAGATAATAGTAGAGGAAATGTATTAAGTACATCTTCAGTTAAAGATAAGCCAGAAGATGATTTTGAATACTCACATGCTGCTAAAAGACCTGATTCTTTAGAATGTGATGTTTTCTTTAAAACAAAAGCTGGAGAAGACTTTATAATATTAGTAGGAAAATTAAAAGATAAGCCTTATGAAATATTTTGTTTACCTAATGTAGATGAAATCCATATACCAAAGAAGGTTAAAAAAGGGTTTATAATTAAAGAAAAGAGAGGAGATTATACTTTTCAATCAGAGGATGGATTTATCATAGTAAACAATATATCTTCTCTTATGATTGAATCAGAGCAGAATTCAACTAGGAATTTTAGTGCCATGTTAAGACATAGGATGGATCCTAAATTTATAATTGATATGATAAGCAAGTATGCTTCAATCTCATCATTCCATAAAGTAATAGGAAAAGTTCTAAAAACTTATATAGAAGAAGATAATTCTCTGAATCCATGTCCTCAAGAAGGCTGTGAAGGAGAAATGCAAATGACAGAAGGCTGTATGAGATGTGATACTTGCGGATATGCAGCTTGTGGATAAATAGAATATTATGAAGAAGAAAGAATTAAAACATCCTCAACAAAGGAGGCCTAAGGAAAAAGTTACCTGGGCCTCTTTTATAAAGGAGATTTCTAAACGAACAGGTTTTAGAACTGATGATATCTTGATAGTGTGGAGAACAGGTCTTGACATCATCATAGAGACTATGGTTGCTAAAAAAAGTATCTTGTTACCAAAAGTAGGTACTTTATATCCTGCAATCAAACCGTCAAGAGTTGTAGTAGCTTTAAGTGGAGGAAAGAAGGCTCCTGAAAAGATGACTCTTCCCGCTAGATGGATGATTAGATTTCTTCCAGGAAAATTAGTTTCTAGTGAATTATTAAAATTAGAACCTACGGAAGAAGAGATTGATAACCTTTATAAAGATTAATCATTAAAACAGAATATATGAGTAAACAACAATGGGTTGGAGAAAAGTTAGATAGAGTAGTTGAAATCCTCGAAGAGGATACTTCTTTATCTCAATTACAAGCAATCAGGCAAATGTGTAGTGAATATGATATTACAGATGCTAAGATTATTGCAAATGCCGGAAAAGCAATTAATAGAGCTTTAACAAGGAAGAAAGCATCTGAAGTAGCTGAAGATACTGATGAATTTAAAGCTGCTCAGAATAAAGAGTTTGATAAAGGCAAACAAACTTTTATTATTACTTGGGCTCAAAATGCAACCCCTATTCATAAGCAATTATTTGTTAATATAGAAGCTTATGCTAAACACTTAAATGCTGGAGTTCACGTAATAGCTGGAAGATATAAGAATCCTACATCTATGTTTACTGATAAGCAAGAAACTCAAGAATGGTGGGCTTCTGATGTGCAGCCATATTTAGATGCTAATAGACATAACTTACATCAATATCTACAGATATTATCAGATGTAAAGATATCTCCAACAGCATCTACTCCTTTAAGTGGATTAAATGGTCTTACAGGATTAGAATCATGCGTTGTAGGTCATCCTAGACAACATTTGAAGTCATTGCCTGTTTTAGAAGGTTATCCTCATAAGTTATTATTATCGACAGGTTCTTGTACAGTTCCAAACTATACAGACAGTAAAGCTGGCAAAAAGGGTGAATTTCATCATATGTTAGGATTTGTAATAGTTGAATTAGATGGAGAAGATTTTCACATTAGACAAGTTAATGCAGATGATAATGGTAACTTCTATGATATTCATAAACAAGTAGTCGGAGGCTTAGTAGTTAATAACTTGGATGGAATAGAAACAGCAATACTAGGAGATATTCATGTAAGGCATAGTGATGAACAAGTTACTAATGTTGTTTTTGATTTATTAGAAAAATTGGAGCCAACTGAGACTATTATTCATGATATTGCAGAAATGGAGTCTATTTTGCACTGGGATGAGAAAAATCCTTTTAAACTATTAGAAAAGGAAGAAAATGGCACCGATGATCTTGAAAAAGAGATTGAAGAGATAATGGAGTGGATTGAAAACCATAAACAATATAATTTAGTTTTAGTTAGATCGAATCACGATGATATGTTGGATAGATGGCTTATGTCTACTGATTGGAGAAAATCTAAGAATAAAAAGATGTATCTAAAGTTATCTAATATATTATCTGAAGGAGGAGAGGAAGTAAGGATGAAAGGAATCTTACCTCACTTGATTGAAGATAGATTCGGAGCTAAGATTAGAACTTTGTCTTTGGATGACAGTTATAGAGTAATGGGTTGGGAATTGGCAATGCATGGTCACTTAGGAGCCAATGGCTCTAGAGGAGGTCATACTCAATTCAAAAACTTGAATACCAAAAACATTGTAGGACATGGACATCATCCTCATCGAGAAGATGGCCACATAATGGTAGGTACCCTATCTCACCTTAGAGTAGGTTTTAATAGAGGAGCTAGTAATTGGATGAATGGAATAGGAGTTATTTATCCAGATGGGAAAGCACAGCTTATTCATATTATAAATGGTAAGTATTGTAGATAGTAATTAATTGATTTCATGTTTAAGGAGAAAGAGTGTCAAAACTTTTTCTCCTTTTTTTTGGCTACGTGGCAGAAAAGTATTATCTTTATGAAATAATTAAAACAATAGAGTCATGTCAAAAGAAATTTTATATTCAAATTCATGGAAAGAAACAGAAAAGAATTCAGTATTAGCTGCCATGGAAAGAAATGATTGCGTAGTACATGCAATTGCTTCTGCTTGCAAAGTATCATATGAAGAAGCTCATGCTTTTGTAAAAGACATTTTTAAGAGAAGAGATAAGAAAGGTACTAGAAATGTAATGTTAAAGATGAGTGAATTATCAAAAGCATTTAATGTTAAGGTTACTGAGCTTGGAGAAAAAGATGAAAAAGGAGTTAAAAAATTAACTCAGAGTTATAGAATGCATGGTAAGACTAAAGTAGGTAGATATACAACTGTTAGTTTTATTAAAAAATTTCCAACTGGAACTTATATTATGTTTGTAAGAGGTCATGCTTTTACAATTATAGATGGAGTAGTACATGGTAATTCGGATGATGCAACTAAAAGAAGAGTAAGAGTAGAACAAGCATTTAAAGTAGAACAAAAATCATAAATTATGAAATCAATTTTAGAAATTTTAATTCTTATAAAAAAGAATTTAGAACAAAGAAAAGAAAATGGCCAAAGGGTAATATCTTTGTGCGGATCCGTAGAATTCCTTTCTTGTTATAGAGTATTTTCTCGACAACCTTATTCAAAAGAAACTCTTAGCGAAGAAGAAGTTAAAATATTTCAAGAATATTATAGGAGAAGTAAGAGAGGTCAAAAGTGGTTCTATACACATAGGGGCTTTAAAACAACCCACAAAGATCAATTTGCTTGGCCTTGTCATTTAAAACAACCTAGATTAGATTGGTTAAATCATAATATAAAAAGACTTCAAAATGGCTAATATAGGAAATCATAGTTTGGATGATATTAAATTATTTATGATATGCATCTTATCAGGAAGAGCTGAAAGAGAACATGTATTACATTATTTATGTGCACTTGCTGATTATTCAGATATATCATATGATGAAGATTGGGAGAAAGAAAGTGATATGACAGCTACAATGTTCTTTGTAAATCAGAGTATGGTTTTCTTAGATTTGAATAAATTTGACGAGTGGATAGAATACTACAAAGGCAAGTTATTAGAAATAGAAAACTTTACATTAATCCATGAACTACATTTATAATGGAAGCATTGAAACAAAAGAGATTTCATAAACCAGAAGAGTTATGTGAATTTGTAAACGATAATAATATATCAATTGTATCAATTACAGATGCAGGAAGAAAGTTATTAAGATACACATTATTTTATAAAGACAACTAATATGGAAATAGATAAAGAAGTTTGGATACCTATTATAGGAGTATTTATTGCAAATTTTAATAATAATCAATGGATTATCTTATGTGACGAATGGATTAAGTATCAAACCATGTGTTGTATAATTTTAGTTTTATTAGGAGCTATATTATGAAATTATTGATCTCAGACATTAGTAAGATATTAGATGAGAAATTAACTCTCACTCAAAGAGGAATCTTAATTACAATATTATTATTAAAAGATCCGGATTCTAAAATTACTTTAGCAAAACTTAAAGTTAAAGTTAAGATGAGCAAGATTAAAGAAGATCTCATCACACTTCATCAAGATGGTTATATTGAATGGTCAGGATATAAAGGAGCCATTAGAAGAGCAACTCAAAGATCTACTCCTGAAATTAGAGAAGTAATAATTTTCTTCAATAAAGTATGTAAAAGAGGATTTGATTTTAATTCAGAATCTACAATTAAAAATTTAAGAAATAGATTAGAAGATCATTCTGTAGAGGATATTAAGAAAGTTATTTCTAATAGATATTTAACATGGAGAGATGATCCTGTAATGAAAAAACATTTGAATCCTACCACTATTTTTAGACCATCTAAGTTTGATAAGTATTTAGAAGAAGCTTTAAGAACACATGAGGGATCTTCTATAGTAGAAGCTGAAAAGATTGATTTAAAACATGAAGATGAAATAACTTATCAAATATCTCAATCATTAGTTGATACAGAAGTATATGAAGTTAAAGAGTACAAAATCAATTCAAAAGGCAATAGAATAGGTAATGGAGTTGTTCAAAAATTATATGGTTCAGCTTTAAAAATGAAATTAAGAATTCAAAATAATAAGAAAAAGAGAGGAGATTTAATAGAATTTGTTTATCTTTATCAAAAATTATAATATGAAGGACTTAAAACATTTCGCATTTCATAAAGACTGGATGAGTGATGAGTTGGAAAAAATCAAATATGAATCCAATAGACCTATAATGGTAATAGGAGCTGGAAATCCTAGGATAGGAAAATCGCAAGCAATGTTGATAGCATGTCATAATCATCAAATTCCTATGATATGTGCAAATGAAATAGGAGAAGCTAGGATACTAAAACAAGCTGAAGAATTAGGACTTACAGTTGAAACCAGATGTATTGAAAAAGCTGCAAATGAAGTTATTGAAAGAACTAAAATTAAAACGCAAGAACATATGATGAATCCAAAAGGAATATTAAGTATGATGGGTATGATGCTGGCAATGTCAGATCCGGCAGCTAGAGAAGCATACGGAGAAGCTTCTAATTCAGAAATTATTAAAAAATCTAAAGAGCCTGTGAAACAAATTATTCCAAAAGGATGTAAAAAATATTATTTTACCAGAGGAGGTAGATTTGATACAGATGATAGTAAATGGGATGATGTAGATTATATTTTTGATTGTATAGCTATGAATGAAAAATCGGCTATGAAGAAATTTGAAAAATGGGAAGCAAGGCAAGTATGATATTACAATATTCAATATTAATATTTTTGACACAAGTTGTTTTTATAGGATGTAGAACTTGGAATGTTAAAGCAATAGCTAAGAATAATCTACTCCAAGTATTAATTTCAGGAGGACTAGTTCATATAGCTTGGTTAATATCAATTGCAATAGGATCAGTAAGTACAATGAATATTATAGAAAACTTCGAATGGAAATATTTACCAATATTATTATGTAGCTTAGTAGGCGGATTGTTTGGAAGTTATTTAGGATTAAAAGAAAGAACTAAGAAATGATATTAGAAAACAAAGTAACATATTTTAGAACTACTAGAGATACTGAAGTAGGAGGCACTTATACAATAGGAGAAGTTTTAGAAGCCATTAAAAATGGTAACTATAAAGAACCAGTTGAAAAAGTAAGAGCAGGAAATGAGGAAGAAAAGAAAAATCTTCCAACAGTTGCGATGCATGGTCTATTTGAATTCAATAGAAAGAAAACAGATTTCTATGAAGCCAGTGGATTAATAATACTTGATATCGATGATGTTGAATTAGATGAAATAGAAGAGATCAAGGAAAGTATAATGATTGAAAGTGATCATGTACTTGCAGCTATGACATCTCCATCAGGTAATGGGATCAAAGTTCTATACTTAGTAGATCCTGAATTAGTAACAGCAGACAATTATAGACAAATAGGTAAACAAGTCATTAAGGATTTTGATACCTATGGACATGTAGATTATTTATCTATTACGGATTGTTTGATTATGACTTATGATCCAAATATTCAAATCAATGAGGATGTAAGGCCAGCTTATCTTTATATAGCAGAACAAGAAGAAATCAAAGGAGACTTAGAGCCTTTAGATGATACTAGGGAATTGTGGGATGATCCAGAAGATTTCTTTGAAACAGTATTAGCAAATGATATAGCAAGTAAGACTAATAACAATTATCATTATATTCAAGTATCAATATTTGATTTAGCAAAGTTTGGTTTTACTCATCCTAAACATGACTTATCTTTTGTAATTGATTATTCAGAAAATGAATTCAAATCGTCATCTGAAAACAAAAGAAGATTCTTAGAAGCAACTGAATTAGCTAAATCTTATCCACAAACTTGGTGGCCGTATAAAATGTTAGCAGAAGAAGAGGACGATGAAATGATAGATTATACACAGTATATGGATAAGGATGCAATTAAACCTAAGACTACAACTACAGAAGAAGGAGAAGTTGTAGAAATAGAAGAAGATGGTTTGATTGATTATTCTACTTTATTTGAAGCAGTTGTAGAAGTAATTAAAGAAGGCGACAGAGTAGGATATGAAGTGTCGTTTAAAGATTTTGCAGATGTATTTAGATTTAAAGGTACAGGAATATTAACAGTAACAGGTATTCCTGGTCATGGTAAAACTGAGATGGTTGATGCTTTAACTTTAGATTTGGCAAGACTATATGGACATCAAACATTAGTGGTAGGATTCGAGCAAACAGCAGAAGAACACATCATCAAGTTGATAAGAAAACTGTTAGGAGTAGATATTACATGTTCTACGTGGTTTAATAACCCTGACAATAAAGAAGTGTTGCAACAAGCTTATGAATTCATCATAAGTAAATTTAAACACTTAAATGTAAATAAAACAGGAGGTAATATAAATAAGATTTTAGACTTCGCGGCAAAGCAAATTAAAGAGGCTAGAGATGCTGGAGAAGATCCAAAGTATGTTGTATTGGATCCATTCAATATGTTATCAATCAAAGGAAAATTTAGCGGACATGAAAAAATAGAAGAAATTTTAAGAAGACTTACTCATTTCTCTCATCAGATGGGAGTCATGGTAATATTAGTAGCACATCCATTTAAGATGAAAAAAGATGAAAAGACGGGACAATATGAAGTGCCTGATTTTTATTCAGTAAAAGGTTCATCGGCATTCTTTGAAATGTCATATCATGGCCTTACTGTATATCGAAATATGGATGGAACGGTACTAATCAAAGTATTAAAAGTAAAACAAAACAATTTAGGAACGACGGGTTCTGAGATACTCTTTTTATATGAAAAAGCGCCAGGTAGATATGTACCAATAGATGAAAGTGGAAATGAACAGTCTGGAGATCATAGAAGTAAAGAGTGGTTAGAACAAATATTAAATAAAGAAGAAGAATAAATATGTCAAATACAGCAGCAGTAAATTTAGATTTAATAAACGATGAAGCGATAGAACAACAAA
>CBDEVQ010000119.1:0-92444 GCA_965243605.1 Flavobacteriales bacterium | reverse complement strand
AAGATCAAAGGACTGAGAAACAGCTCCAGCATTAAATGACTCATCACTTAAATAATCCGGATTAATATTATAATATGCATGAGAACTCCCTAACACCAAAACGTCTAGTGTACTTGCTTTTGCCTCTAAATAATCCTTTTTAAACTTATATACATTATCTATTTGTCTTAAAGAATATTCTGCAATAATAGATAATAAAAGGATTGGAATTAGAAACCAAATAACCTTATTTACAAACTGTTTCATAACTAAAATTGAAAATAAATAAATGCTTGTTCTTCTCCCATAAACAACAATATTGCACCAACGACAAAGTAATAAAACAATAATCGGATAGGTTTATACCAGTTTAATCCAAATTTTTCAAGAGCATATTCATTAGCTCGTCCTAGCCATTCTATACAAATAAAAAATGCGATCAGTAAAAATGTTATACTTACATGTTTAAGATCTGGATAATTTGGAATACTAAACAATGACGTAGAGAACATTTTAGTTAAATATACCCACGCATGTGTAATGTTTTCTGCCCTAAAAAATACCCAAGCAATAATTGTTAAACCAAATGTAATTAACATTTGAACCCCTTCCTTGACATTCGGAATGAGTTTCCCCTCTGCAATTACATTGGTATTTATTCGATTCTTATTTAATAGCATGATTGGTAAAAAGTATAAGGCATTTAAGGCACCCCATACAATAAACGTCCAATTTGCTCCATGCCAAAATCCACTTACAATAAAAATAATGAATGTATTTCTTATTTTCATTGATAAACCACCTCTACTACCTCCTAATGGGATATATAAATAGTCTCTAAACCAAGTTGATAATGAAATATGCCAACGTCTCCAAAATTCTGCTATATCCCTAGAGAAATACGGAAACGCAAAGTTTTTCATTAAATCAAATCCGAATAATTTAGAAGTTCCAATTGCAATATCTGAATATCCTGAAAAATCTCCGTAAATCTGAAATGTAAAGAATAATGCTCCAATTAATAATGCACTTCCATTGTAGGCTTCAGAATTATCGAATATATAATTAGCTATATGTGCAGCGTTATCTGCAATAACTATTTTTTTAAACAAACCCCAAAGAATTTGCCTTAAACCACTAACAGCTAATGTGTAATTAAACGATCGTTTTTTATAAAACTGTGGTAATAAATGTGTAGCTCTTTCAATTGGACCTGCTACCAATTGAGGAAAAAAACTAACAAATGCTCCAAATGCAATAAAATCTCGAGTTGGTTCTAACCTTTTTTTATAAACATCTATTGTATAACTTAAGGTTTGAAATGTATAAAAACTAATACCTACAGGCAATACAATATCTAAAGTATATCCACTTATTTCGTTCCCAAAAAATGAAAATGCCGTTTTAAAATTGTCTAAGAAAAAGTTATAATATTTAAATATCCCTAAAAATCCGAGATTAAAAAAGATACTTATCCATAATAACAATTTCCGTTTAGTGGCTTTGTTTTCTTCGTTAGACAATCCACGTCCAACTAAATAATCAATAATAGTGCTAAATAGAATTAAGCTTAAAAAACGCCAATCCCACCAACCATAAAATATATAGCTCACCACAAAAACCAGTGCATTCTGAACTTTAAGGTTTCTGTTAAATACAAACCAATAAAGCCAAAAAACAATGGGTAAGAAAATGGCGAAATCTATCGAGTTAAATAACATTTATATTTTCTTGATACAATTATTAATAAATTAAGACGTCGTTTTCTTAAAAACAACATTCTCAATATAAGACTTTTATATGATTTTTTTGAAATAGGATGACTAAATCACCTATTCCTTTAAGAATTCTCCTAACGTTTTATAACAGTAATCGTATGTATTATTAACTTCAGGATGAATAAACACTGTACGCATTCCTTTGTCTAATCCAAAAGCCATATCGGAAATTGAATCACCAATAATAATGGATTTTTCAAAATTAATTTCTGGAAAATCTTGTTGAGCTAAATCGGCCATTCCAGAATTTGGTTTTCTGTAGATACTATTTTCAGATGCTAATTGGGGTGCAAAATAAACTTGATCTATATGTCCACCTGCATCCGTAATTTCATCAAGCATATACTTATGAATTACATTCAATTCATCTTCTGAAATTATCCCTTTACCAATACATTGTTGGTTCGTCACAACGACGATTCGACCAAATAACTTCGAAAATCTAACAATAGCTTCTTTAGAACCATCTATAAATTTAAAATCTTCAATCTGGGTTATATAACCATGAAAATTTCGAACATTAATAACACCATCTCTATCCAAAAATAAAGTCCACGATTTATCGAAAGATGTATCAGTTAATTTACTCATTATATCTAAATAATAAATTAGGGTTGTGTAAATAAAGTTTTTTCTACCAATTCGCAAATAATATGCCCTACCAAGATATGACATTCTTGAATTCTTGGTGTATCATCAGAAGGAATATTAACTAAATAATCTGCTAAAGCTTTGGTTTTACCTCCGGCTTCACCCGTAAATCCAACGGTTATCATACCCTGTTCTTTAGCTACTTCTAGTGCTCGTACAACATTTCCAGAATTCCCTGAAGTTGAAATTCCGACTAAAATATCACCTTTACGTCCTCTAGCTTTAACCATTCTTGCGTAAATTTCATCATAAGAATAATCATTACCCACTGCTGTTAAATACGATGTATTAACATGTAAAGCTTCAGCATTTAATGGATCTCTATCAAAATAAAACCGACCAGAAAACTCTGCAGCAATATGCTGAGCATCAGCAGCTGAACCTCCATTACCACAAAATAGAACTTGTCCATCATTCTTAAAACAAGAAATCATAGCCAGGGTTATATTTTCTATAACATGCAGCATATTTGGATCTTCTAAAACACGTTGTTTTGTATCAATAGAAGCTTGAATTATATCTTTTATATTCATCTTTTTACTATTCTGTTATACGTTTGGCCTTTATATTTCCTTACAAATATTTTCTATAGTTACTACCATTTTATCCCAAGTATACTTTTGCTTTTCTACTTTAACATTCTTTTCAAATTCGTCCTTCTTATTTTCTTTATAGAAGTTAAATAAAGCATCTGCTATCTCTTTAGGCTCTGGTTTTACAACATATCCTACTTTATTATGTGGAATAATTTCAGGTAATCCTCCAACCTCAGTAACTAACATTGGTTTTTCAAAATGATACCCTATTTGGGTTACACCACTTTGGGTAGCTGTTTTATAAGGCAATGCAACTATATCGGCTGCACTAAAATAATTTTTCACCCCTTCATTAGGAATAAATTCATTGTGCATGATCACCTCATCATCTAAACCAAGACGTTTTATTTGATCAAAGTACTGTTGTCCATCATTATAAAACTCTCCTGCTACAATTAGTTTTACATCCAGTGTTCTAAACCTTGAATCTCCGAAGGCTTCAATTAATAAATCTAAGCCTTTATAGTCTCTAATAAAACCAAAAAATAAAATGTATCGTAATTCAGGATTTAAATTAAGCGTTTTAAGCGCCATCTCCCTTTTAATATGCTCTCCAAAATTATCAAAAATAGGATGAGGACTCAATGCTTGAGGTTTTTTAGTATCAAACTTTTGAAGATCCTTTAGAACGTCTTTACTCATTGTAATAAAGGCATCCATAGCTTTAGTAAAGTACTTTGTTAGCGTAAAATCTCCAATTCTTTTCTCATGCGGAATTATATTATCTATTAAAGTAATAACTTTTGTTTTCTTATTACGTTTAACAACTCGAGCTATAGTTCCAAAACATGGTCCCATAAATGGTAACCAAAACCTAATTAATAACAAATCTGGAGCTTGTTTCTTTATACGCCTTCCAACTTTAATCCAATTCAATGGGTTAACAGAATTAACTTCCTCTATAATTGGAATGTCTTTAGGTTTCTCAGAAGATGAATATTGGGTTTTCCCTGGAAACAAAAAATTAGGATATTGTAACGTAAATGTTGAAAGTGTTACTTGATAACCCATTGCTATTAACTCTCGAACTAAACGTTCATTGTAAGACGCTAAGCCACCTCTAAAAGGGTGCCCAACACCTAATAATACAATTGTTTTAATTTGTTTTTCCAATCCGTTTGTTTTTGATCTTAATATAGGTTTTCACAAAGATATTAATCCATTCTTAGAAAACCTATAGAAACTTAATTACCTTCCTGTACTTAAAATGTGAGAATACTTATTTTTTTGTTTCCTGTAAGAATTGCCTTATTGCTATTAATAAACTCAATTGCATAGAAGGGTTTATCAGATACTTTTATCCAAGATCGTCCAAAATTCCGGGAATAATACACCCCTGGGATACCAACAGACAACATTGATTTCCCCTTTGAATTTGGCACAAATTTAATACACGATTGGTAGGGTGGATCTTTCTTTTTACTTAATAATTTCCAAGATTTCCCTCCATTAAATGTTATCGCTTTATTATTTTTCGAGTATGGTTTATCATTCCAATCTCCTCCTATAATAACACCAATATCATTATTGTAAAAATCCACAGAATATATTCCTGTCATTTGATCTCCTGAAATTATTGGAGTTTCCAAAACTTTCCAAGTATTACCTCGGTCTGGGCTAAATAAAACACGAGCCACTTTACCTCCAGTTACAATCCAAGTACTATCCCCTATGGTTTCAATATTTGTATTACTTGCTGCAAACGCGGCTTCGCCTTCTATAATTTCGGGTAATTTTTCACAAGACATTTTAGTCCATGTTTCTCCTCCATCATATGTTTTCAAAATGGAAAAACAGCCGTCTATAGGATCTCCTAAAGCTATTCCTTCTAATTGATCATAAAATTTAACAGCATCATAAAATACATTCTCGCCTTCTTCATAGTATGATAAATACCAAGATTTCCCTTTATTTTCTGTCCTAAATATCATTCCTGGACTTTCTATAGACACTAAACTTATTCCTTTAGGTGAAGAGCCTAATGCTCTAAAGTGAATGGTTTGATTTAAAAATTGTATAGAATCTATATTCCATATATTACCTTGATCTTCAGAAATTCCATAATATCCATTAGATCCAGCAAACCAAAGATCACCTGATGTTGTTCTATGAACAGCACGAATACTTGTTTCTGGGGTTAATACGGTTTCAAGTGTAAACTCTGTTCTTATGTTTTGAGCGTAAGTTTCGGCTCCTAAAAATAAAATTAAGATATAAAAAAAAATACGGTTTAGTCTCATAATCATTTCAATAAATGGATAAAGTCTTTTAGTAGTCTATATTTATTTTGTATTTACTAATTACAACAATTCAAAAATACAATTCACTTTGTAATTGAACAAACATCGTCAAAATTCTAATGAGTTAACTCTTTATATTACCAAATTTACTATTTTTGACATTCTTTATATAACTTAATAAATAATACAATAGGTGATGACTATCTTCTCTCAGTTAAAAACATTTATTATCAAATACCCATCTACAATCTTTAACATTCTCCTTGGTCCAATATCATTATTTATTACAATAATACTCTATATACTATTAACAAAAGGGTCTACTTACTCAGAAAGAGGAATAGGTGAAGCTGGTGAAGGTTTAATTGTTCTTGTCTTTCTTTTTATATATGGTATAGGTGGTATTTTTGCCTTAACGCACACTATTTCTCAAATGAATCGCGGAAACTTATTTATCATTAATTTTATTGGACTTTTATGGTTTCCTATATTAACTTTCATTTTACTTGATATCTATTTATAGAAATTGATAATCAAGCATTATAAAAGCTTTTTTTATAGTGTGTCCCGTCCTAGTATTGCGTTACATAAAAAAACGTCTTATGAGTAAAACTTATGTAAAACGAACGCAAAGAGATTATAGTTATTCCTTTAAGTTATCAGTTGTTCAAGAGATAGAATAGGGTTTCTTAAGTCGTAGTCAAGCGATGAATAAATATTATGTTTTGTCATATTTAACGGATCTAAATTATAAAGTCTATTGATATCCTTCTTATGGTTTATTCACTTTAGGTTTTCACGATCTAATTCATCAAAAATACAATTAGAATATTAATCAACCAAATTCAAGAATTAGCATAAATCTCTCGACACGACAAATGAACCTTCGACTCAATATAAGTTAGTATCTTTGAATTATCTAATATTAAATAACAAATGAAAACATTACTCATATTCTTTAATAATCTAAAAATATTTATTTTTAAACACCCCTTTACCGTTCTAAATATTTTATTCGCCCCAATCCTTATATTTGCCATTCTTATTCTAGGATTATTTATATATGGCCCTTCAGGATCATCTAATGGTGATGGATTTGATGTAGGTGGTGCTTTAGGGATTCTTTTATTTCTTTTTTTATACTCCATTGGAAGTATTTATAACATTTCTCATACCTTCCAACAGAGAAAAAATGGAAACTTATTTCTTATTAATTTAATAGGATTATTGTGGTTTCCATTTCTAGTTTTCCTTTTAATTGCAATTTATTCTTCAACTTAGAAGATACTTAAATAAACTAAAAAAGGAGATCATTAAAATAAATGATCTCCTTTTTTATGTCTAATTGTATTAAAGTATTTATTCTTCAAAAACACCCATTGCACAGAATTTTTCAATTCTTGCATCTACTAATTCTGCAATTGGTTTTGCTTTTAACGTTTTTACTTCTTTTAAAATATAATCCTTTACAGTAGAAAATACTTCTTCTGGATTATAATGAGCTCCTCCTTGTGGTTCTGGTAATACATCATCAACAAGTTTGTTCCCTTTCATGTCTTCAGAAGTTAATTTTAAAGCATCTGCTGCTTGCTCTTTATAACTCCAACTTCTCCATAAAATAGATGAACAAGACTCTGGTGAAATTACTGAATACCATGTGTTTTCTAACATTACTACACGATCTCCAACACCAATTCCTAATGCTCCACCTGACGCTCCTTCTCCAATAATAATACAAATTACAGGAACTTTAAGCTTAGCCATTTCGTAAATATTTCTCGCAATAGCTTCACCTTGCCCTCTTTCTTCTGCTTCTAAACCTGGATATGCACCTGGAGTATCTATTAAACAAACAACTGGACGGTTAAATTTTTCTGCCATACGCATTAATCGCAAAGCCTTTCTATACCCTTCAGGATTGGCCATTCCAAAATTACGGTATTGACGTGATTTTGTGTTATGTCCTTTTTGTTGTCCAATAAACATTATTGGGTTTCCATCTACAGATCCCCAACCACCAACCATGGCTTTATCATCTTTCACAGTTCTATCACCATGAAGTTCAATAAAATCTCCATTCGTTAAGGCCTTTATATAGTCTAAAGTATATGGTCTTTTTGGGTGACGAGAAATTTGCACACGTTGCCAAGCTGAAAGATTTCCGTATATGTCTTTTCTTAAAACATGTAATTTATCTTCAATCTTAGCTACTGTTTCTTCAACATCTACACCAGTATCTTCACCAAGTTTACGGGCTTCTTCTAGTTTCGCTACCAATTCATAAATTGGCTTTTCAAAATCTAACTGCTCCATAATTATTTTTTTTGTATCGAGTTAAGTTTGCTAAAATAGCAAATAATACGATTACTAATTTGGTTTTATAAGGAAATATATCCGATTATTATTCCTCTTTTCTAATGAATCCCTCTTTCCATCTATGTAAAACTCTGAAAAACAACGACAATTAACCATAATACTATTTACCTTTTACTTTGTTCCTTCCTTTTCTTAAAAGGAAATATTTCAGATATCAATTTCAATAAAGAATACAACTAATTTAAAATTTAAGCTCTAATTTTACATGATTTAAATTATAGATACGAATATGATTGTTTATCCAAATGCCAAAATAAACTTAGGTTTAAATGTTCACTCTAAACTCAATAACGGGTATCATTTATTACAAAGTTTCTTTCTACCTGTTCCTCTTGTGGATATTTTAGAAATTGTTCCTTCTGAAGGAAATGGACGTGTTGAATTTTCTAGCTCTGGAATAAAAATTTCTGGCAATAATAATTTATGTGAACAAGCGTATTCTATATTAAATACAGCAAAACCATTACCAAGTGTAAAAATTCATTTACACAAACAAATTCCGATTGGTGCAGGCTTAGGTGGAGGGTCTGCAGATGCTAGCTTTACACTTAAAACATTAAACAAAATGTTTAACTTGGGGTATTCTAATACTGAGTTGGAAGATTTTGCCAAGCAACTCGGTGCAGATTGTCCTTTTTTCATAGATAATACAAGTAAGTTTGTTGAAGGGATAGGTGAAATTATGACGCCAGTAAACACAGATGCTTTAAAAAACAAAATCTTGGTTTTGGTATTTCCGAACATTCATATTTCAACACAAGAAGCGTATTCTGGAATAAAATTACAACCTAAAGAAGATTTTAAATCCTTCAAGTTTGAAGAATTTAATTCTTACAAAGATAATCTTCATAACAACTTTGAATCTCATATTTTTGAAGCTTATCCTGAATTAGAACAAATAAAGACAGACTTATATAATCAAGGTGCTTTTTATGCTTCTATGAGTGGTTCTGGTTCTACTATGTTTGGGATATTTGATACTGAACCTAATCTAAGTTTAAAAAAGGATTACGAATTATTTAGTGTTAAATTATGAGACGTATAATAACCATATTATTAATCGGAATTACAGTTTTAGCTTGCAAACTATCCTCTGAGTCATTTTATAGTATTACAAAAGAGGAATATATTAATCCGAATGTTCTAAGCCTTTTTGTATTTATGAGTCCCGAATGTCCACTATGTGAGAACTACACGAAAGATTTTACAGAAATGCGACAAACATATTCCAAAGATTCACTACATATTTATGGAGTTTTTTCAGGGGAAAAACTTTATACAGAACAGCAAATATTAAAGTTTAAGTCGAAGTATAAATTAAATATGGAATTTGTTTTAGATAAAGATTATCAAATAGCAAAGTATTTTAAAGCGGAAGTTACCCCAGAATGCTTTCTAGTTGATACCAATGGAGCTATAGTCTATTCAGGTAAATTAGATAATTGGCTTGAGAAACTTGGTCGACGAAGAAAAACCGTGAGTCAATTCTATGTTAAAGATGCCATAACATCTGTTTTTAGAGGAGATACAATTAAAGTGAAACGAACTGAAGCCATTGGATGTTTATTACAATATCCTTCAAATCTGTAAATAAAAAAGGTCTATTATGGGATTTCCATAATAGACCTTTTTTATTTACAATAAGATTAACAAGTTAATGTATAAGTACTTTGTACTCTTTTATAGCTTTTCCACTATTAACTTTCATCACATAAATTCCATCTGCAAAGGTATTCAGATCCATTGTATTTGGAGACTTTTCAGTAACAACAACCTGTCCTATTGCATTATAAATAACAACATCATAGTCAGATAAATTAGAATTTATAATTGTAATGATTTTATTATTGACTACAAAATCAAAGTTTAATTGATCTATATCTACAATTCCTAAATCTTCGGCTGTAATTGTAATACAATCACTTGTATCTGCACACCCACCTGCATGATTCACAAAAGCATAATCTCCAGGTATTGTTGGTAATAATGTAGGTAAAACTGGCGGAGGAATAATAGAATCTAAATCACACATATACCAATATGCATCTTGTATTACTCCATTTACAGAATATTCAAGAGTTACTCCGTCAGAATGTACAAATACCTGAGTTTCATTATCTACAACCTCTATATTATAAACATCTACATTACAATCATTCGTATCTTGTATGGTATAAGATCCTTCTGCACTAAACAAGGTATCTATACTTCCAAATATGAATTCATTACCTAAACATACCGTGGTATCTAGAGGCGTTATACCAAAAGTATCTTGTTCTACAACTTGTACTTGAATTAAACTATCGCAACCAATAATAGACCAAGTCGTATCGTTATATGTTCCTCCACCAACAAGATTTCCAAATACGCTTGCCGTTTCGTTTTCACAGATACTAATAACCGTTAATGTATCAAATACAGATGGATCACAAGGGTTCGTAAACGTTAATGAAGCTGATCCTCTATTTGGACCATGATATGCAAGATTTGCCCCACTTCCTATTGCATAAGCAATGTTTAATGTAGATGATGAGGTTGTAAATGTATAATCATTTGTATTTCCTGTACTATTTAACCTTGTATAATTAAATGTTTTTTCGGTTCCGGAGGTAGATGATGTAATACTCTGTAAGTTTTGAGTCGTTTGAATTGTAGGTGCGCCATTTCCATTCATGGTGTACTCATCAGGATTACCTCCATTATTATTATGAACAATGGCGTATCCATTCATAGAAGTTGTATTAAATGCCGCCGCAAACCATTTACTACTTGGGCCTGTTACTTCAAAGGAAGTCACTCCAGTAAAATCATTTATGGTTACTTCTAAATCCATATCATTACTAGACCCTACGGTTGTACTTGCAGTTCTAATTTGGGCATTTAAGGTTAATGATGTGGAAAGTAAAAAAAATATAAAATGTTTCATAAAACAGAAAATTAATTGTTAAAAACAAAAAACCTGATCCTTATGTAATCTAGGCTTTCCCAATATAACAAAACATTTCATTACCAACAAATTAACGATGTCTTTTTAGCATTAGACTATCTTCAGCATCTTTAATTTCTTGATCTAAATGATCTAAGAATAATATTCCATTTAAATGATCTATTTCATGCTGAAAAATAACAGCTGTAAAATCTTCAACTAATTCCTGCTTATGTTCCCCATTTAAAAGCTCATGTTCTAAAATAATTGCATACGCTCTATTTCTAGTTGTATCCATTTTATTAGGAATCGACAAGCATCCTTCTAAACATGGCTGTTTTAATTTAGAGTATGAGGTTATTTTAGGATTATAATATGCAACAATGGGTTCATCAACCAAATCAAATCTTTGAACAAGAATTAAATTCTTTAGTACACCTACTTGAGGTGCTGCAATACCTACACCTAAGCTGGCAGAGTCTGTAACTGTTGCAAGCATTCGGCTCGCTAAAAACTCAGCATCTTTAGCGTCTTTAGGCAATTCAAAATTGGTACTTTTAGTCCTTAGAAGAATAGAGTCTTCGGGATTGGTAATTAACCAAATGCGCATGGGCTCATCTGTAGTACCTGTATAAATATGTTCTTTTTGATCTTTTGTTAAAACATACCCTTTTTCACTTTGTAACTGGTGAGTGGATGTACAATTCCAAACAAATAAACTTAAAACACTAATTATTAGGTATACTCTGTAATTCTTCATTTTTAATAATTTATTGAAATATACAACAAGTACATGTTATTACATGACCTGTTGTTAACCAAAAGAAATAAAAAAAGGAGTCGAAAAATTCAACTCCTTTTTATTAATACTCTTCTTCATTCCAAAGAAAGTCTTCTTCTGTTGGGTAATCCGGCCATATTTCTTCAATCGATTCGTATGCCTCTCCTTCATCCTCCATAGATTGTAAATTTTCAACAACCTCCAAAGGAGCTCCAGTTCGTATAGCGTAGTCAATTAACTCATCTTTAGTAGCAGGCCAAGGTGCATCACTTAAATTCGATGCTAATTCTAATGTCCAATACATAGTAATAAAATTTTATTCACTTTTTGCAAATATAACCGAAAAACATTAGTATCCAAATGAAATCGTTTTTTGTAATCTAATCAATTATTTTAATTTAATCCTCAATTATATTCTTAAGCATATACTCAAAAATTATACCATTTATATTTAACGAAAATAAATCAAAAAAAAAGAGCTTCAATTTTTCAATTGAAGCTCAGAGTACCTGAGACGGGACTTGAACCCGTACGTCCTAATGGACACAGGATTTTAAGTCCTGCGTGTCTACCAATTCCACCACTCAGGCAGCAACAATAATTGTTCTTATTGGTGGTGCAAATATAAGATAGATTTTGAAGTTTTCACTATAATTTAACACAAAATATACACTTTAATAAATAGTTTTTTTGACTTAATTGAGAATGAGAATTTTATGTCGTATTTTAAAAAAAAATAATTTCTCTAGGAACATTATATAAACGAAAAAAGCCTTAATCTTTCGATTAAGGCTTTTGTACCTGAGACGGGACTTGAACCCGTACGTCCTAATGGACACAGGATTTTAAGTCCTGCGTGTCTACCAATTCCACCACTCAGGCATCATAATTTCTTATGACGAATTGGATTTTTAAGTTCTACGATTTAGAACCCTGGTACCCGAGACGGGACTTGAACCCGTACGCTCTAATGAGCACAGGATTTTAAGTCCTGCGTGTCTACCAATTCCACCACTCGGGCATCTATTTAAAGATCTTAGAGCAATACTTATTTCGTTATTGCGAGTGCAAATATAGAAGACATTTATTAATTCACAAACTATATTTCAAAAAAAAGCATTAAAAAAATTCAATAAATCTATAACCTCCTGATAATCTTTAAAATGATATTACTCTTTTTTTTAAACTTTTTTTTATTGATTTATTTCTTTGCAAAAAAAATACGTTCAACTAAATTTAATCATAATCGTAATCCAATTATTCTTTAAGTTTATTATAACCTTTTATTATATACGTTTGTGCTTTATAATTGTAGTAACCGTAAAATACTTTATCCTTAAATTGATAAACCATTTTAGCCGTTTCTTTTTCTATTAGCTTCTCATAATCGTATTGAAAAAGCTCTTTTCTTAAATCTATAGAATCGGACTTCAACATCATATGTTTATCCAGCATGACTGCAAATTTGGTCGATCTATAAGTATAAGGGAAATATTTCGGTATGACTGTAAAAATGGATTGATCAGATCTTAAAGGACTATTTTTAATATATGCTAGATCGTCGTGCATAAAATGAATTGAACCTAGGATTAAATTATATCCTGAATCATTTTCTTTTACACTTAATGATAAATAATTATTCTTTAATGCTTTTAATACCTTCTTTGGAGTATGTAACGTTATTGAATTATAATATCTAGAAAACTTACCTCCCTCTTGAATAATTTTTGAACCGATATGATCTATTGAATCATTTTTAAGTATAGAAAACGCATTCAACAAAGTATTGGTTTTTAAATCTTTTGCCTCAAACCAATATTCATCATCACTTACGGCAACCTGAAATAAATGGTCTTTGTAAATATAAGAATTCATTTGCCTAAGGTTCTTAGTAAATTTATTAAGTGGATTGATATATGTTACCATATCTTTAGGCTTATCCAAATTAAACTCCATTGAATAGGTTATAGAATCCTTATTTAAACTTAAGATTACACTATTAGGGTTATTATATTGTTTTACATCGATAACGTTTTCTAAAAACTGTAATTCTTCTTGATTAGACAATATCCCATTTCGGTTAAATTTAGATTCATAAAACCACTTAGGTTTAATAAAATCAATTTCCGAATACGGATGTACATTCTCTTCTATTAGCCCTGAATCTGAATAAATAGACACCAGAATTTGATTGTTTTTCTTCGTTGTACTAAATAGATAAAATTTATCTTCATGTACCCGAGTTCCTATTATTCTTACTTTCTTATAATTTGTTTTTAAAAGCTTAGAACTTAAATCCCCTGTTCTTAAATTGAGTTTATTCAAATTTAATTTACCCTCTATTGAAGATAGAAACAACAATTCATTTTCTTTTATTAAGGTATATTTAGAATAAACTATATTTAATTCATCATTATAAAACTCGAAAAGGCCAGAGTTTTCATAGATTTCATCTTTAGAAAAAACATGAATAAAAGACTTTGTTTTACTTTGTAAAAACAAAACTAAAGTTTGCTCAGTAGAGTCAATCATCATTTCGGCATTTACAATATTAGAATGTCCTTTTTTACTGTGCTTTACAAGCAAAGAGAAATTATCATCCTCAGATTGACTAAAACTATTTAAGCTTAGTAATCCAAATAATATATACAAAAGTGTTTTCAACATTATTTTAATCTATTAATTATACTATTTACCTCCAATCATTTTCTTTATCTGATTTAACTTCATTAACGCTTCTATTGGGGTAAGCGTATTAATATCGACTTTCTCCAATTCTTCTTTGATATTAACTAAAGATGGGTCATCTAATTGAAAGAAGCTTAACTGAACACCGTCTTGATCTAATTGATTATTTTTCAAAATCTCTTTATTTCCTTCTTTAGATCGAGAAGATTCAAGGTCTACTAATATCTGATTTGCTCTTTGAATTAAAACGTTAGGCATACCTGCCATTTTTGCCACATGAATACCAAATGAATGCTCACTTCCTCCTTTTTGAAGTTTACGAATAAAAACTATTTTTTGTTCTAGTTCTCTTACTGCTACATTATAGTTCTTAATACGTTCAAACTGCTCCGTCATTTCATTTAACTCATGATAATGCGTTGCAAATAATGTCTTCGCTCTATATTTATGTTCATGTAAATATTCTGCAATGGCCCAAGCAATTGATATTCCATCATAGGTTGAAGTTCCTCGTCCTATTTCATCTAATAGAATTAAACTACGATCTGATAAGTTATTTAAAATAGAAGCTGTCTCGTTCATTTCTACCATAAATGTAGATTCTCCTAATGAAATATTATCTGAAGCTCCAACACGGGTAAATACTTTATCTACAATACCTATTTCAGCTGATTTAGCTGGTACATAACAACCTATTTGAGCAAGTATAACAATTAACGCGGTTTGTCTTAACAAGGCCGATTTACCAGACATATTTGGACCTGTAATCATAATAATCTGTTGATCTTCTCGATCAAGAAATACATCATTGGATATATAAGGTTCTCCTAATGGTAAATGTTGTTCTATTACCGGGTGTCTACCTTCTATGATATCTAACCCATGACCATCAGACATTACTGGGCGTTTATATTGATAGGTATCTGATATTTTACTAAATGTAGAAAGTACATCCAATTGGGATACAATTTGAGCATTCTTTTGTAATGCATCTATATATTGCATGAGCCCAAAAACTAAATCCGAAAATATCTTTTGTTCAATCTCGTTAATTTTAGCCTGAGACGATAATATTTTTGTTTCTAATTCTTTTAATTCTTCTGTAATGTATCGTTCTGCACTTACTAAAGTCTGTTTACGATGCCATTCTTCTGGAACTTTATCTTTATGGGCATTTCTGACTTCTAAATAATACCCAAATACATTATTAAATGCAATCTTAATTTTTGGAATTCCAGTTCGCTCAGTTTCTCGAATACATATTTGCTCTAAATGGTCCTTAGCACCAAAAGCAATAGATCTGTACTCATCTAACTCTACATTCACTCCAGACTTAACCACTTGACCTTTTTGCAATTGAACAGGTGCATCTTCTCTAATCTGAGCTTGAATTCGTTCTATAATATCTTCACACAGCTGAATGGTTTTCCCCATTCTAATCAGTGCAGGTTGTCCAGACTGCTCCGTTAAATTCTTTATAGGAGCTAAGTTTAGAATACTATTTTTTAATAGGATGACTTCTCTTGGGGATATTCTTGCCGTTGCAATTTTAGATGATAAACGTTCTAAATCTCCCATCTGTTTAATCTGCTCAGAGATTTCATCACGTTCATCAAGATGTCCTGTTAAATACTCCACAACATTATGGCGATCTTCAATAGCCTCCTTATGCTTTAATGGGAAAGATAACCAACGTCTAAGTGTTCTACTTCCCATGGCACTATTACAATCGTCTAAAACATCTATTAGCGCACTTCCTTCTCCTCCTGTAGATCCAAAAAGCTCTAAATTACGTATGGTAAAACGGTCCATCCATAAGAAATCATCCTTATCAATTCGGTTAATAACTTGTATATGCTTAACATCTTTATGTTGAGTTTCTTCTAAATATTGAAGAATAGCTCCTGCAGCTATACATGATAATTTCTCTTTATCTATTCCAAATCCTTTTAAGGAATTGGTCTGAAAATGCCCTTTTAATTTATCGTAACAGAAGTCGAAATTAAAAGCCCAATCTTCCATTTTAAAACTATAATATTGGTCTTTAAATAAATGGTTGTAAACCTCAGACTTTTGCTTTTGATATATAATTTCTGATGGTTGAAAACTTTGAACCAATTTGTCAATATATTCAAAACTTCCTTCAGCTGCATAAAACTCACCAGTGCTCACATCTAAAAACGAAATTCCAGCCTGTTCTTTTTCAAAATGTAATGCAGCCAGATAATTGTTATTTTTAGAATCTAAAGTCTTATCATTATACGACACCCCAGGAGTAACTAATTCGGTTACACCACGTTTTACAATTTTTTTTGTTTGTTTCGGATCTTCTAATTGTTCACAAATAGCTACACGCTCTCCAGCTCTTACCAACTTAGGTAAATAAGTATCTAAAGAATGGTATGGAAATCCTGCTAGCTCTTCATTGGCACTTCCGTTTGCTCGTTTTGTTAAAACAATACCTAATATTTTGGATGCTCTTATGGCATCTTTCCCAAAGGTTTCATAAAAATCACCTACTCTAAACAACAATATAGCATCTGGATATTTTGCTTTAATTGTATTGTACTGTTGCATTAAAGGGGTTACCTTTTTCACTTTAGGTTTTACTGTTTTCGCCAAAATGTAATGGGTTTATGAGTCGTTTAATAAGATTTTGAGATACAAATATAGGGATTTGGGACATATCATTGGAGTTTAAACTTAACCCATTATATTTAATCTAATAAGTATCGACATACCTACTGCCTTTTATGCAAACTATTAAATCAAACAATTTTAATTAAAAGAGGGAATTGAGTCTATTTGACTCAATTCCCTCTTTTAATTAAAAAATAATAATTCCCTTTTATCTATTGAACAAGAACTTTCATAACATCATGTCCATAATTTATACTAATGAAGTAAATGCCTTTAGATAATCCTTGAGTCGAAACTTCAAATCGATTTTCTTCTTCATCACAAATAATAGATTTAGTTTTTACAATCTGCCCTAAAGTATTTACAATGTGTAATTGCCTCTCACCTGTTTGTTCAACACGTATAAATCCTGTTACAAATTCTCCTTGATTTACAGGATTTGGGTATACATCAATAAATTCATAGATTTCTATATCAGCCAATTCAGTATTATCGTTTTGCATTAAACGACCTGGTAATGGATTAACAAAACCTTGAGCTCCATTGACTTTAATTCTATAGTCTTCAACCTCTCCACTGCTATAATTACCACAAGAAGGAGCATATCGTTTCCAACGCATAGAAACTCTTAAACCTAATTCTTCAGCATCTACATTTACAGGTATTGTAAACGTCCCTGTTTGAACGTTTTTCCCCTTTTTCTCAAATACTTTTTCACCTGGATCATTATAATCACCATCATAATTCCAATCGGCCCAAATACGCCAATATTCTTCATAAACTCTTCTTTTATAACCAGGTGTTAAAGCTACAGTAACAACATCTCCGGTATCAACCGTAAGAAGTTGATCTGTATAATCTCCATACCCTCCTGAATTTGCATTACTTAAATTATCAATATCGTCTTCTATTTTCACTTCTTTTATCCATTCAAATCGATTTCGTGTAGATCTTGATGCACAATAATTAATAATTGTAAGATCTAAAGTGATTATAGAATCACATCCGTTGATATCCGTTAATGCATGTGTTGCCCCAAACGTAGTTTCAGTATAAGTTACACCATCTATCCACTCATAAGAATCCGTTGCTTTTACTGTATCTGTAGACTCAGATAATACAGGCTCTGTAATGGTAACTGATGAATGACTTGTACATCCGTTGGCATCAGTAACTGTAACGTTATAGGTACCAGCTATTACTCCAGTTATTGAAGCTGTTGTTGCTGAATTACTCCATGCATAAGAATATGGTGTCGTTCCTCCAGTTGCCGAGGCTGTAGCTCCTCCATCTGAGAATGTATTACACGATACATTTGAATCTACTGCGGCTGCCGCAACTAATGTTGTTGGTTCTGTAATGGTAACTGATGAATGACTTGTACATCCGTTTGCGTCAGTAACTGTAACGTTATAGGTACCAGCTATTACTCCAGTTATTGAAGCTGTTGTTGCTGAATTACTCCATGCATAAGAATATGGTGTCGTTCCTCCAGTTGCCAAGGCTGTAGCTCCTCCATCTGAGAATGTATTACACGATACATTTGAATCTACTGCGGCTGCCGCAACTAATGTTGTTGGTTCTGTAATGGTAACTGATGAATGACTTGTACATCCGTTTGCGTCAGTAACTGTAACGTTATAGGTACCAGCTATTACTCCAGTTATTGAAGCTGTTGTTGCTGAATTACTCCATGCATAAGAATATGGTGTCGTTCCTCCAGTTGCCGAGGCTGTAGCTCCTCCATCTGAGAATGTATTACACGATACATTTGAATCTACTGCTGCAGCCGCAGCTAATGTTGTTGGCTCTGTAATGGTAACTGATGAATGACTTGTACATCCGTTGGCATCAGTAACTGTAACGTTATAGGTACCAGCTATTACTCCAGTTATTGAAGCCGTTGTTGCTGAATTACTCCATGCGTAAGAATATGGTGTCGTTCCTCCTGATGCCGAGGCCGTAGCTCCTCCATCTGAAAATGTATTACACGATACATTTGAATCTACTGCGGCTGCCGCAACTAATGTTGCTGGTTCTGTAATGGTAACCGATGAATTACTTGAACATCCATTGGCGTCAGTTACTGTAACGTTATAGGTACCTGATACAACCCCTGTTATTGAAGCCGTTGTTGCTGAATTACTCCATGCGTAAGAATATGGAGGCGTTCCTCCAGTTGCCGAGGCCGTAGCCCCTCCATCCGAAAATGTATTACACGATACATTTGAATCTACTGTAGAAGCCGCAGCTAGTACTGCTGGTTCTGTAATGGTAACCGATGAATTACTTGTACATCCGTTTGCATCGGTAATGGTAACGTTATAGGTACCAGCGATTACTCCTGTTATTGAAGCCGTTGTTGCTGAATTACTCCATGCGTAAGAATATGGTGTCGTTCCTCCAGTTGCAGAGGCCGTAGCCCCACCATCTGAGAAGGTATTACATGATACATTTGAATCTACTGCGGCTGCCGCAACTAATGTTGCTGGTTCTGTAATGGTAACCGATGAATTACTTGAACATCCATTGGCGTCAGTTACTGTAACGTTATAGGTACCTGATACAACCCCTGTTATTGAAGCTGTTGTTGCTGAATTACTCCATGCGTAAGAATATGGAGGCGTTCCTCCTGATGCCGAGGCTGTAGCTCCTCCATCTGAGAATGTATTACATGATACATTTGAATCTATGACCGAAGCTGCTACCAAGGCAGCTGGTGCTGTTAATGTAATGTCTGTTGAATCTTTTAGCCCGTTATTATCAGTTACCACAATCTTATAATTACCAGCAGATAATGATGTAATTGTATTGGTTAAAGATGATGTATTTAAAGTAGAGGACCCATTACTCCAAACATAATCATAATTTGAAGTTCCGCCTGTAACTGTAGCTGTTAAAGAACCGCTAGAAGCTCCATTACACCCAGGGTTTGTTGAAGATGTTATTGCAACAGAAGGCCCAGCTGGTAAAAGTGTCGGGTCCTGAAATACGGCTTCATCATAAACATTAATACTAATTCCGAAAAGCCCAGATGATGTTACTTTAATACTATCTACATTATCAAATATTGAATTTGTAAATGAAATTGTATAAACACCACTATTAACTGGGTAATGCGCAAATCCTAAACCGGTTGTTTGGACTCCAGTAGACACTCCATCTCTAAAACCTTCAGCAGAACTAAAAAAAGCTGCCGAATCATATACATCTACTTTTATTTGTTGAAAATCAAATTCCTCGCCAGTAGTCGTTGCAATCGTAAATGATTCACCTGATTCAAGTTCAGTTGGCCAAAATGATTGAGATCCTTCAGTAGCTGCATTTCCATTTATAAACATTTTAGTAGATGAGGTAAAACGATATAACCCATCAATTTGAGAGGCTGGAGTAATTTCCGCTTGTCCAGAACTTGCATTTGGCCAATCGGGTGTTTCAAAAGAAACCGTTCTTGCAATTACAGGTGCTGATGCTGGGAAAAAATCAATAGAAGCATTTGTATTGACTTCCCACTTCGAGAGATTTTGAATACTATCCTGTATTGCCGATTTAGTTCCAGTTAATGGTCCAGTATAAAATACATTATCAGGGTTAGAGGTATGGACAACATCAAATCCCGTATTTGGATTTCCTGATATTGAAGGTGAATAATGACATTGCCACGTTGGTGTTTCCCAACTTGTTCTATATCGTAAAGCTGACAACATTGTTACAGCAGATGGCTCATTGTTTCCATCTAACGTTCCTTGAAATGCGTGAAGTGTTTCTCCTGACGAAGATAAACTCATAGGAGTACCCGCCGTTTGAGTTGCCACAATAGATGTTACTGTTCCTTCTGATGTTGCTAAAACATTAGGACCAACTCTTACTAATACTTTAGTCATTGCTGGTAAATTTGACGTCGCATTCCAACGAATTAAACCACTCGACACATCTCCTCTATCACCTGAAAGCGGTGTGCTTACACATTGCCCAGTATTAAAATTAGTCTGAAAAAATGGATATGTATTTCCTATATATCCTAAATCTGTAAAATAAATTTGAGTTCCTGAAGTGACAGGCTCAAGCAAAATAAATAAAAACTCATCTGCAGCACCTTCTCCACTAATTTCATTAACGGTTCCACCATCGGCATTAAGTCCTATTATCATAAGGTCTCCTGTTGACAGCGTGGTTTGTGCATAAATGCTTTGGGAAAAATTCGCATACAATAACATAAAAGTTATATACAATAATTGTTTACATGTGTTCATCGTCTTCAATTTTATATAAAGTAATAATGAGGGGGTAATCCGCATTAAAATTATAAAAAATATTAACTATCAACAATTTAAACAACAAAGAATACAACTATAACGATTAATATAAAGATACCCTAACCTTAAATCAATACACATTCAATTTTAAGGATACAATATATAATGCTTTTACCTTTACAATCTAATCGTATAATTAAAAAGCGAAATTCAACATATTGAATTTCGCTTTTTTTATTACTTAATTATATACTGCATAATGACCATATCTAGCCATTTTCCATTTCGAAACCCTACTTCTTTTTGAGTTCCAACAATTTCGTATCCAATTTTCTGATTATAAATAATACTACCTGTATTGGTTGCAAAAATTTTAGCAACTAAATGGTGATAATTGAATCGTTTACATTCATCTATTAAAAACCGTTTCATTTGAGATCCGTACCCTTTTCCCGTTTCTGAACTTTTAAGGTATATGGCGGTTTCACATGCAAAACGATAGCCTTCACGATCACTATATCGTTTAATAATTCCCCAGCCAATAACATCTTCTGTTTCATTTAAACAAACATAAAGACCTTCTCTATTATGAAATTTCGAAATCCAATTTTCAATTTCAGATTGGTCTATGGTTGTTTCAACCATATTGCTTACACCAATTTTTATATGCTCGTTGTATATATCTACAACAGACTGATAATGTTCTGGCAAGCAAGATTTAATCTGAATATCTGACATTTTAATTCTTTTTTAAATTTAACACTTTACCTGGTGTTACCTCCATTATTTTAGAATCTTCAATAACACGAGTTCCATTAACCCATAAATGTACAATTCCTTCTGATAATTGTTTAGGGTTAAGGTAAGTTGCATTCGCTTTAATTGTTTTCCAATCAAAAGCAACCAAATCGGCAAAACAACCTTCTTCAATTAACCCTCTTCCATCTAAGTTAAACACTTGCGCTGGTAAATGGGTAATTTTATAGATTCCTTCTTCTATAGATAGGTGTTGGTTTTTAATAACATATCGTTCTAAATATGTTGTAAATGCACCATAAGATCTAGGATGTGGATTCCCAATAACTTTTGGGGAATTAATTGGATAACTCCAAGAATCTGTACAAATCATGGCATTTGGCCATTTAATTGCGTAATCCATATCTTCTTCAGAAATACAATGATAAACAACCCAAGTGTCCGAATCTGCTAATAAGACATTTACAATAACTTCAGCAACTGTCTGTTGAGTTTCTTTAGCGATTTCTGTAATTGTTTTGTTTACGTAAGATTCATCTGTTGCATTAGAAATTACTAACATCCCATCTAAAAGATACCCTTTCATTTCTACCCAAGCTTTAATTTCAGCTACAGCAGAATCTTGCTCTAATTTCCCTGAAATTGCTGCTAATCCATCCGCTAAAAATGCTTTTGGTATAAATGCACGTAATTTGGTAGATACAGCTGTATATGGATATACATCTACCCAAGCTTTTTCTTTATGCGTTTTATTATAATCTTCAATCTTATCTATTATACCGGGTATTTTTCCCCAATTTTGTTGTTCAGCAGATTTTAGATGACTTACCAAAACTCTACAGTTTGCTGAATCTCCAATATGTAAAGCTTCTTCTACAGCTTCTTCAATATTTTCTCGTTCGTTTCTTATGTGGGATGCATATATACCTCCCTTTTCTGCCGCTACTTTTGTTAAAGCAACAATTTCATCTGTTTTTGCAAAACATCCAGGTGAATATATTAGTCCAGTAGATATTCCCAAAGCTCCTTCATCCATCGCTTGAGCTGTTGCATCTTTCATATCTTTTAGATCAGAGTCTGAAACATTATGCCAATCAGATAAGTATCCAGATCTTAATGTACTATGCCCAATAAGTGTTGCAATGTTAAATTGAAGCTTATCGTTTATTTTATCAAAGTATGAATCTAAAGACGACCAATTATATGGAAAACCTAATTCCTCAGCTAAACGTTCCATGGTTGGCTCTAAGTGTTTCCCTATTGGTGCAGGAGATGTTCCACAGTTACCAAATATTTCGGTTGTTATACCTTGATATAGTTTATGGTTTGCTGCATTTGGATAAAAATACCCAAACCCTGTTGATGCATGTGGGTCTATAAACCCAGGTGTAATCACTAAACCTTTGGCATCAACAATCTCTTTTCCTAATTGAGTATCAATATCAGATTCTAATTTTACTATGCGGTCGTCTAATATGGCAATATCAACTTGCTTTGGCGATTCATTTCTTCCTGAATAAACCGTTCCTCCTTTTATTATTTTATCAAACAAAACCATTTCTTTTATTTTAAAACTATTTTCTTCACTGTGTATTTTTCAATCACTTCATCATCTACATGGGCATAGTTTAGTGACTTTGCATTTACTTTCCCTTTTTTAGTCATTTGAATCGGTTGTTCAATAATATCTTCTTCAAAATATCTATGTGAAGGACTTAAATCATTCGCATCGGCTTGCGGAATACATTGAGCTACACGTAAGTTTGCTGTACGTCCTACTCCTGTTTCAAACATTCCTCCTACCCAGCAAGGAATTCCTTTTTTCTTACAATAATCCAACATCAACAGACTATTATAAAGTCCACCTACTCGACCAGGTTTTAAGTTTAACTCATCAATTATTTTTAACTGATAAGCCACTTTAAGATCTCCTATAGATTTTATACTTTCGTCTAAACAAACAAACATCTCAGGCAATTTCTTTCTCGCCTTTTGAGCAATATCCATTCGTGTTGGAGGAAAAGGTTGTTCTATCATCACTTTCAACTTTGCAAATGCTTTCATTTTAGGAAAATCTTTTTCGTAAAACGATCCATTCGCATCAAAACTTAAATATACATCTGGATATAATTTCTGTATTTTTTTAAAATCTTCAGGATCGGTTTCTGGATTGATTTTAAATTTAAGACGACTATATCCTAAAGCTATAGACTCTTTTACCTTTTTATGTAAGGCTTTATAATTATCCTGTAAACCTAAAGAAATCCCAACTGGAACTTTATTAATACGTTTATATTCCCATGTCGACAATATATCATACCCTTCCTTCTTTAATAGTAAATCATTTAGGGCAAACTCAAGAGCTGCTTTTGTAAAAGACCATCCTCTAATCTTTTGAATAGCTTCTAAAAACTCTCTATATGTCTTTGCCTTTTTAATTCTCTTAAACAAGAAATCTTTAACCATTAAGATACTTCCATCCAAAAATTCACTCGAATAAAAAGGATCAGGTCTACATGAACATTCACCATATCCAGAATACCCATCTTTATCTACCCATTTAACAATCATTGCTCTACGTGACTTTCGTACACCTATAGCCGATTTAAATGTCATAAGTTGAGGTAAATCTATAATATATAGCTCTAATTTTTTCAAGGAAATTTCTTGATCTAAGAATTCATCTAAGGTCATATGATATGTCTATTTTAAATTGATGCTAATTTACTTAATCTAACCCCTAGAACCTAAAATAATTCTAATTACTAAACAACATTCAAGCAATTAACTTAGATTTAATTTACTTAAAAACCATATTTTCTTAAATTTCATTCTTTATATTTGTAGCCTATTAATACACTACATTCTATTCCATAAATCACACATTAATTATGAAAAAAGTATTCATTATACTATCCACTATATTTGCCATTCACAATATTTCTGCACAAGAAATAGGTATTCGTTTTGGCTCTGGTATTATAGGTAACGATGTTGCTATTGACGGAATATTCTCAATTGGAGAATATAGCAGAGTTCATACAGACCTTACATTTTCTAACCATGGAGTTGGAGCAGCAGCACTTTGGAACTTTTCATTTGAACCTATAAATGATTTTCCAGATTTACATTGGTACCTAGGTGCAGGTCCATTTGCCGTTATTGGAGATGATTTTGATTTAGGTGTTGCCGGAGAAATTGGAATTGAATATCAATTTTTAGAGCTTCCATTAATCATAGGTATAGATTGGCGTCCAGGATTAGAGATTATTGATCATACATCTTTTTCTGCCACTGGTTTTGGATTGAATGTTAGATATCAATTCCATAGATAATATAGGTATTAAGCCAAAAAAAGCGTTTATAGATAAAAATCTATAAACGCTTTTTTTTTGGTTGTATTTATTATTAGAACCCGACCTTACGACTAACATCCTTATCTTCAGTAGTCATAATATTAATTCCTAAGTTTTTACCAATAACATCATGAAGTTGTTTTTCTTTTTCTCCAAACCTTCCGTCTGCTACAGCTATATCTCTTAAATCCGAAAGTATATCTCTACGAGTTTGTAAATCTAAATCTTTAACTCGACCTAAACTTTCAGATACTTGCATTAACAATTGAAAACGTTCTTTATCCGTTTCAACTGAATTATACCAGTTTGTACTTTCCATCATAATGCGGTTAAACTCATCAATATTCGTATGGTCTACTTTAAACCATCTTGCCGCTTTACGTTGAATTTCAACACCTTCTTCCTCAGATACTTTTTTATCTGTTACGTGGGCATAACCCAAATACATAACAAATAAAAAATGATATATTGTCATTTGTTTCTGCTCCATATTAATAGTCTTATAATTTTTATCAAAGATACTACAAATCTTTTATTAGTTTTGTTATTTAGCATATCTCAAACCACATAATACAACAATGAAGAAAGTAAACACAAATATCGAGGGTCTATTTGTAATTGAACCACGAGTTTTTGAAGATAAAAGAGGTTATTTTTTCGAATCTTTTAATGCTGATAAATTTTTGCAATTAGGAATCTCTAAAACGTTTATTCAAGACAATCAATCCTTGTCTCAAAAAGACGTTCTAAGAGGGTTACATTTTCAAAAACCACCTTTTGCCCAAGCCAAACTTGTTCGTGTTATTAAAGGTTCTGTACTCGATGTTGCTGTAGACATTCGTTCTTCATCTCCTACTTATGGACAATCATTTGCAGTTGTTCTTTCGGAACAAAATAAAAAGATACTTTATATCCCAGAAGGATTTGCTCATGGGTTTTTAACCTTAGAAGATGATACCATTTTTTCTTACAAATGTTCTGATAATTATCATCCAGAAGTTGAAGATGCAATTTTATGGTCTGATGAGGATTTAAATATTGACTGGAACATTGAGTCTCCTCTTATTTCAGATAAAGATAAGAAAGCCAAAGCATTTAGCGCCTTTAAAAGTCCATTCTAATGTATAAAGTGCCATATCCAAGCATTAACTGTAAAGGAAAGTTAATAGAGTTCTCTAGCCCCAAAATTATGGGAATTCTCAACCTAACTCCAGATTCATTTTATGATGGGGGGAAGTATACTTCTGAAAAAAATATTTTACTTCATGTAGAAAGGATGATTAATGATGGTGTAGATATTATTGATTTAGGTGCAGCTTCTACTCGACCAGGTGCAGATATTCTTACGTCTAATGAAGAAATTAAACGAATAGAAAAAGCATTAACCCCAATCATTCGTCATTTTCCCGAAGCCATTCTGTCTATAGATACATATCAATCTGAAGTGGCCCGTTATGCCATTGAACAAGGTGGTGCTATTATTAATGATGTTTCTGGAGGACAAATGGACTCCAAAATGTTTAGTACTATTGCAGAACTTCAAGTCCCATATATGTTAATGCATATGAAAGGTACACCTGCATCTATGCAATCTTTAACCGATTACACCCACCTTCTAGATGACCTTGTATATTTCTTTTCAGAAAAAATAACTAAATTACATGCATTAGGGGTTAATGATATTATTATAGATCCAGGATTTGGATTTGCCAAAACCGTAGATCAAAATTACGATCTACTTAAAAAATTAAAAGCATTAACTGTTTTTGACCTTCCTATACTTGTTGGATTATCTAGAAAATCTATGTTATATAAATATCTGGATATAGAATCTAAAGAAGCTCTTAATGCAACCAGCATAACCAATTTTTATGCCTTGCAAAATGGAGCGAATATTTTAAGGGTACATGATGTTAAAGAAGCTAAAGAATGTATACAATTGTTTCAAAAACTTAAAGATTGAATAATTTTGACTTAGACATATTAGACATAATAGATATTCTATTAGTTAGTTTCTTAATATTTCAGATTTACAAACTTGTAAAAGGAACTGTTGCCATACGTATTGTTTTGGGAGTTGCAGCCATTTATATGTTTTGGAAACTCGTTGAGTTTCTTAAAATGGAATTGTTATCTGAAATTCTAGGTCAGTTTATTGGAGTTGGGGTTTTAGCACTCATTATTGTTTTTCAACAAGAAATCAGGAAATTCCTTCTTCTTGTTGGGAATAAATCATTTTCGAGCAAAAAGGAAATTTTAAAGCGATTTCAAACCACTGAAAACTCTAAAAGACACGTAACTGATGAGGTTATTCTAGAAGCTATAAAGAATTTATCCTTGTCTAAAACTGGAGCCATAATCGTTTTCAAAAATAGAACAGATCTTAGTTTTATTGAATCTAGTGGTATTAAAATAAATGCAGATATAAGTAATGAGCTTATTGAAACCATATTCTTTAAAAATAATCCTTTACATGATGGCGCCACAATTATAGATCATCAAAAAATAACATATTCATCCTGTGTATTACCTGTTTCTGAACGACGAGATATACCTAAAACTGTCGGTTTAAGACACCGTGCTGCATTAGGACTGTCTGAAAGCACAGATGCTCTAGTTATTGTTGTATCTGAGGAAACGGGTGAAATTAGTCTTTGTAAAGAAGGAGATATACAAATTAATATTACTGAAGAAGAATGTAGATCTTCAATTTATAGGCATTAACTTTAAGTAAAATACAATACACAAATACATTCAATTGTATGAAAACAGAACATATAGCCCTTGTTACAGGAGGGTATTCATCAGAAAATATTGTTTCTTTTAAAAGTGCTAATACCGTACTTAAAGCACTTCGTGAAAATTACGATTCCGTATTCTGGATAGAAATTCATCAAGATCAATGGTTTTGCACATTAAACGAAACAAACTACCCAATAGATAAAAATGATTTCAGCATAACGGTTAATGGTCTAAAAATAAATTTTGATTTTATTTATTTGGTACTGCATGGAACGCCTGCTGAAGATGGTTTATTACCGGCCTATTTTAACTTAATAAATTTACCATATAGTTGTTGTTCTCCTATGGCTAGCCAAATAACGTTTGACAAGGCTGCAACTATTCGCTATGCTAAGGCTCTTAATATTCCCGTTTCTCCATCTATAGAAATCAATAAGCAAACATTTAATAAACAAGGCGCTCCTCATATAGAATTCACCTTTCCTATTTTCGTTAAAGCCTGTAGATCAGGATCTAGCTTTGGAGTTGTTAAGGTTGATGCTCTAAATCATTTAGAGTCGGCATTAACAGAAGCTTTCAAATATGATGACAATTGTATTATTGAACAAGGTATGACTGGAACCGAAGTCACTTGTGGAGTTTTAGAAACTGAAAAAGGAATTGAAACCATTGCCATTACCGAAGTTGTTGCTCATAATGATTTTTTTGATTTTAATGCCAAATACAATGGTGATGCCGATGAAATAACACCAGCTAGAATTTCTGAAAATGAAGAAAAAAGTGTTATTGAGTTGACTAAATTCATCTATTCAGCCTTTAACTTATCTGGTGTTTGTAGAATTGATTATATCCTCGTTAACAAACAACCATTTTTAATTGAGATAAACACAATTCCAGGTGTAACCGATGAAAGTTTTATTCCTCAACAAGTACAGTATACTGGAAAACCATTATCGCAATTTTTTGATGAACAAATAGAATTTGGTTTAAAAAAGCATCGAAATGAAAAAGCCTAAAAAAGCGCTTAGTATACAAAAAGGTGTCGAATCTGTTTCTCCTATAAGTGAAAGAGCGAAACTAAATGCCAAACGGTTTCAAAAGAAACAAAATCCAGCTCAGTATTATATAGATGGAATTTTAGAAGGTAACCGTACCATTTTAAGCCAAGCCATAACTTTAGTAGAAAGTATAAATCCAAAACATAAATCTAAAGCAAGAGATATAATACAAGCGTGTTTACCATTCTCCGGAAACTCTATTCGAGTTGGGATAACGGGTGTTCCTGGTGTTGGAAAAAGCACATTTATAGAAACTTTTGGTCTTCACCTTTGCAAAGATCTCAATAAAAAAGTTGCCGTATTAGCTGTGGATCCAAGTTCTGAAAAAACAGGAGGAAGTATTCTTGGAGATAAAACTAGAATGGAAGAATTATCTGTAGAAAAAAATGCCTTTATTCGCCCTTCTCCTTCTGCAAATAGTTTAGGAGGTGTTAGTCGAAAAACTAGAGAAACTATTATCTTATGTGAAGCTTGTGGATTTGATACTATATTAATAGAAACGGTTGGTGTTGGTCAGAGTGAGACCGCTGTACATTCTATGGTTGACTTCTTTTTACTACTCATGCTAGCTGGTGCTGGTGATGAATTACAAGGTATTAAAAGAGGTATTATGGAAATGGCAGATGCAATTGCTTTAACTAAGGCTGATGGAGATAATGCCTTAAATTGTAAAAAAGCAAAAAACAATTATCAATATGCTTTGCATATGTTACCTGCTAAAGAATCCGATTGGATCCCTCCAGTTTTACTAACATCTTCCATTGAAAAATTTGGTATTTCAGAAATTGTTGACACCATCAATTCTTTTAAGAATAAAACGTCTATCACGGGATACTTTGACCACCATCGTAAAACACAAAACCAATATTGGTTTCATGAAAGTATGAAATCTCGTATTGGAGATTTGCTTTATAGTTTCTCAAGTGTAAAAGAACAAATACAACAACTAGACGAAGCAATTATTCAATCCGAAATTAATCCGTTTGATGCATCGGATCAGGTGTTTGAGACATTTATTAAAGAAATTACGAAACAACAAGAGTAAGACTTTTGAATATTCTTTACAGTATTGCTAATACTATATGAATCATTTATTAGTGGAGAGAATTTAATTAGATTGTTTCAACAGACAGCTCGAGTGGTTTTCGACGTGAGGAAAAAGTATATCGAGAACAGGTTAAGTTCGTTTTTTACAAACCTCTAGCGCCTTTCAAGAAGGGAAATTATACTTAATACGAAGATCTATGCAACATTAGAAGTAAAGTATATATATTAAGATATAATCTATTTTACGCAGGACCTTATTCTATTGTAAAACCATATAACACAGTTATCTAATTCTATCCTATTTCCATTCACGGAGCTAATTTTACCATTCATCGGCGTTAAGTGGTTTATGAGACATATATCACTTTTATTATTTTAAACTGTTGCTATATTTGTAATGTAATCAAAAACAAAGTTTAACAACAAAAACACAACAAGATGAAAAAGTTTGTATTAACATTAGGATTAGCATTAGTAGGTACAATGGCATTTGCTCAAGATGATTTAGATGATAGTCACCAAATTTCTTTCGCTATTCCAGCAACAAGTATCTTAGATATTGAAGGACCTGGAGGAAACAACGGAATTAACTTTACGCCAGAAGCGATTACTGAGGCTGGTAATGCATTCGACTTCAACTTATCTAACTCAGCACTTTGGTTAAACTACTCTAACATTAAAGCCAGTGCAGAAACTACAAGAAAAGTTACTGTAGGAATGACAAATGATTTACCAACAGGAATGACTCTAACGGTTGCTGCTGGATCAGATGCTGGAAACGGAAATGGAGTAAAAGGAACACCTAATGCTTCTGCTATTACGTTAGCAAACGGATCTTCATCAACAATAATTACTGGAATTGGAAGTGCTTATACAGGAAACGGTATAAACAACGGACACCAGTTAACATACAACTTATCGTTTGATGATGCAGAATTCCAAACATTAAGCGCAGACCTTAACGAATCAGTTACGATTACTTATACAATTGCAGACGAATAAACAACAACATATTATATAGGGATTTCTTTAGACCAGGTATTAAATCTGGTCTTTTTTTTGTACTTATTATTCATTTAAGATGTACTTATACCCAATAAAAAACGCCTTATAAATAAATATAAGACGCTCTAAATAATACTATTAAATTATTTAATTACTCATACCACGTAGAATACATTAAATAATTAGAAGCAATACCCTTTACCAATTCTTCAAATTGTTTCGGATCTACATCTTTTACTTTTTTAGCTGGAACACCAGCATAAATACTACCACTTTCTACTACTGTATTTTGTAAAACAACAGAACCAGCAGCAATAATACTATTAGAATGAATTACGCAATTATCCATTACTGTAGATCCCATTCCTATTAAGACGTTATCATGTACAGTACAACCATGTACGTTTGCATTATGGCCTATAGAAACATTATTCCCAATATTTAGATCATGTTTTTCATAGGTTCCGTGTAATACAGCTCCATCCTGAACATTAACTTTATTCCCTATATTTATTCTGCAAACATCTCCTCTTATCACAGCTGAAAACCATACTGAGCATTCTTCTCCTAGAATTACATCTCCAGTTATGGTTGCATTTTCTGCTAAAAAACAAGAGTTTGGAATAGTTGGTTCAATACCTTTTACTTTCTTGATTAAAGCCATTATTTTTTTATTTTAATTGGAAATCTACCCTGTATTGCTACATGTTCACGTCCGTGAGAAAACTGAGCATCCAAGTATATTTCTTTAGATAATTTTCCGTTACTTAATTTCACCTTCTTTATATAACTTAATTCCAAAGGTTTGTTTCCATTGGGTCTATTGATAACCATTTCAGCATGTTTTAAATCTTTACGTTTCATGTCATCAAACGACGAAAGAATTGTAATTATCAGCTCTTGATTATCTCTTAAGGCTATCGTTATAACGGTTTCGCTATCATCCGAAGATGTCGAAATATGATCACCATTCTTATAGACATCATTAATCATCCCATAACGCGCAACAAAAAACTGCTCCGAACTTTTACAAGATGACATCAATAATAACACACTAAAAATGGAAACTAAAAAAATTCTCATAAGTTATAAACCTCTTTTATTTCGTGTATAAGTTGATCTTTATTGATAGGAACTACACCAACGTGTTCACAAACAAGTCCTCCTGCTAAATTGGCAATTAATGCCAGATCTTCATTTTCTAATCCACATGCCAATGCTAAAGAGGCAACCGAAACAACTGTATCTCCTGCTCCACTAACATCAATAATGTTTCTTTCAAAAGAAGGATGACTGGTTTGACCTGAATCTGATAAAATAAAGACACCGTGTTCTGACAAGGTTAAAAATACTGAATTTACATCAAGCTTATTTTTAAGTTCTGTACATACACGAATTAATTCACTAACATGTTCTGGGTTACAGGTTGTATTTAATCCTTCTGTTATTTCTTTTAGATTAGGTTTAAAAACATCGACCTGTTTATAAGCAAAGAAATTTTTCTTCTTAGGATCTACAATGGTTTTAATACTGTTCTCCTTACAAAAGTGAATACATTGCTCTATGATATCTTCGGTAAGTAGCCCTTTATTATAGTCCTCAAATACAACAACATCAAAATTAAACTCTTGATGCAGATTCTCCACTCTTTCTAAGATCACTTGGGAATCTTCAAAATCAAATACATCTTCTTCGTCTACTCTTAAGACATGTTTATCATGTGCTATAATTCGAGTTTTCTGTGTTGTTTTTCTATTCTTATCCTTAACAATTCCTGAAGTACTTAATTGTGCTGCATGCATTAAATCTGTAAATTCTTCAGATTTTCGATCGTCTCCTGTTAGGGTTAATAAGATTGGATTTATTCCCAAAGACTTTAAGTTTAAGGCTACATTCGCAGCTCCACCTAATCGTTTTTCTCTTTTTAAAATATCCACAACAGGAATTGGTGCTTCTGGACTTTGACGTTCAATCTTACCCCACATATAAGCATCCAACATTGCATCTCCAATGACTAAGATATTCTTTGATGAAAATTCTTCTAAAAAACGAACTACAGATTCCTTTACCATTTATCCTTCAATATTTGATACAAATCGTTTTATACGAGTGACTGCTTCTTTTAGAGTATCCATACTCGCTGCATAAGATAAACGTAAACATTTAGGAGAACCAAATGCCGATCCATCAACAGTAGCTACATATTCAGTATCTAATAAAAACTCAGCAAAATCTGCAGAAGTCTCTATAGTTTGACCCTTAAATGTTTTACCAAAAAATCCTGAAACATCAGGAAACAAATAAAATGCTCCTTCAGGTTTTGGAAGAATTAAATTTTCAATTGTGCTTAACTCTCCATGAACATAATCTCTTCGTTCAAGAAAACTATCACGCATATATTTTACAGAAGAAGGATCTGCTTCTAATGCTACTTGTGCCGCTTTTTGTGTAATTGCACATGTTGCAGACGTTATTTGTCCTTGGATTTTTGTACACGCATTTACAATATGTTTTGGTCCTGCTATATAACCTAATCGGTATCCTGTCATGGCATATCCTTTAGATAATCCATTTACAATAACCGTCTGATTTTTAACTGCATCAAATTGTGCAATACTCTCATGTTTTCCAGCAAAATTGATTAATTCATAAATCTCATCTGAAATAATAAGAACATTTGGATAGTCCATTAAAACATCTGCTAAGCCTTTTAATTCTTCTTTAGAATATAAAGATCCACTTGGGTTACATGGCGAACTAAACAAAAATGCTTTTGTTTTTTCAGAAATAGCTGCACGTAATTGATCTGGAGTAATTTTATAATCGTTGGCTGCTTCAGTAGATATTTCTACAGCATTACCTTCTGCAAGTTCTACCATTTGCAAGTAACTCACCCAATACGGTGCAGGTAAAATCACCTCGTCTCCAGGATTTAAAATGGCTAACATTATTTGAGCTAAAGATTGCTTAGCTCCTGTAGACATTATAATTTGATCTGGTGTAAACTCTAAATTATTGTCTCGTTTAAACTTTAAGACAATAGCTTCTCTAACTTCCTGTAATCCTGGTACAGCAGTATAATGCGAAAAGTTTGCATCTACAGCTTGCTTTACACCTTCTTTAATAAATTCTGGTGTGTTAAAATCTGGTTCTCCCAAACTTAAACTAATTACATCATGACCGGCGTTTTTCATTTCTCTACTACGGCGTGCCATAGCTAAAGTTTGAGATTCTTTCATCCCAAGAACTCGATTTGATATCATCTTTTTTTGCTTTTGTAAGATTGCTTTACAAAGCTAATTTTTTAATTTACAAAACAGGAATTTTAAATGTAGAAAGTAGAAGGTGAATATAGATTTATTATTCTAATTCAGATCTTTAAAATCTCTACAGATTTATTGTTTAGACATGACAGTAACTTAATTGCAAAAGATAATTATCCTCTTTAAGCCCTTAACTCTTCCATGTCTTTAATTAACGTGTTAATATCCTTCATTTTATCGGCGACTTGTTTTTTAAATAATAGATTAGCAAACGCCATTGCTATTAAGGTAAAAATGGGTAATAATAAGAAAATTGTAATGGTTGGAAAATCGAACCCTTCTACGCCAATAATTTCTCCAATAGATTTTCCTTTCTGGTTATAATATGTATATATAAGCATAGGTAATATCATTATAGGAACACTTGAAATTATTAGTTTCTTATTAAACTGCATTATTGCAAGTAATTTCTGACGAATTGATAATAAATATTGATATGAATTAATATTGTACTTAATATCTGTAACAGAATTAATTTGTTTTTTTCCAATAAAATACCAAATAAAACAAGGAATTGCACTTATAACACCCCAAAATGCAGAATTATTATTATCTAATAATAGATTAAATAAGAAAATAAAAAGAGCAGCTGGAAGTAGAATAAACACTTCTCGTTTAAATCGATATATTACCTCCTCAACAACACTTATTGATTTTTTATCATATAATACTTTTACTCTTGGTATTACAAGGTGTTCTTTTGCAAAACCATCTTTCCAAATATTTTCTATTGATTTATCCATGACCATTTGATATTAGTTTTTTTAATCTAAGCTTAATTCGTTGTATTCTAACCCCCACATTATTCGTATTTGACCCAATAATGGTTGCTATTTCCTTGTATGATTTCTCTTCCAAATACAATATGATTATTGCTCTATCTAATTCTGCTAACTGAACAATGGCTTTATAAAGTTGTTTCAAAGAGTCGTCTTGGAAAGAATATAATTCCTGACTTGCAACTTCTGGTAATGAATCGGTTCCTGAAAATCGATCGTTTCTCTGATTCTCTTTTTTCCTTAATGTCATACATACATTAAGTGATATTCGATAAATCCATGTAGACCATTTAGAAGCCTTATTAAAATTATCCTTGCTCCTCCAAATTTGCAGACAGACTTCTTGATAGTAATCTTCAAAATCTTCTGGAGAATTACTATAAGCTCTACAAATCTTAATGATAATACCAGCGTATGGTAAAATAAATTCTGTATAAAAATCTCTACTCACAAATACATTTTACTTAATTAGTGCCACTTTTCCTGATTTATTACACCTTTACTTTATTATTTTTATTGAAATCTAACTTTGGTCATTAATTATATATCAAATGCGATTCTATTATTCATTCAGTTTAAGTTTCATCATGATATCTATTTCCTCTTTATTACCTAGTTTAAACACATGTTTATCAAATTCTATAAATCCATTCTTCTCGTAAAACCGTATGGCTCTAAAATTTTCTTCCCAAACGCCTAACCACATATAGTCAACATGATTTCTTTTTGCTATTTCTAAGGCTTTTTCATAAAGTACTTGTCCTATCCGTTTACCATAATATGCTTTCAATACATATATTCGTTCAATTTCCAAGGCCTTCTCATCTCGAATTTCAGTTTGAGCATCTCCTTTATTAACTTTTAAATATCCAATAGCTTTATTTTCAATCTCAACAAAATAAAATTCTGAATTAATATTGGTTAATTCTTTTCTCAATTTTTCAAGAGAAAATCCTTGTACTAAATATTGCTCCATATCCTGTTGATTATCATCGGACGAAAAAGTATCGGCAAATGTTCGTTTTCCAATATCTTGCAAGAGATCAATATCCTCTAATGTTAGTTTTCTAATAATCATATTCTCTTAATTATATTACTCTATTCTTTCAATAGAATATGCTTTAACTTTAATACTCATCTACCTTTCCAAAGGTATTCATTTCAATAATATGGTTCAATTATACGCGCTATACTCTCTTAATCAATCATCTCAAAATATATTCTAACCATACTAATCGATTTACCTATAATTTATAAACACATTATAAACTAAATGTGTAATATTTTAAGTTAGACCTGTTAGGTCTTTACTTAATGTTTATCTTTGCACCTTGAATTTCAAAACACATTTATGCTGGATTATATTATTATTGGAGGTGCCCAAGCTGGACTATCAATGGCTTATCATTTAAAAACAATGGATAAAACATTTATTGTTGTAGACGGAGATAAGGAAATTGGGGCGTCTTGGTTAAACAGATGGGATTCATTAAAACTATTTACTCCTACACAATACAATCATTTACCTGGCTTAAAATTTGATGCACCAAAAGATCATTACCCTTCAAAGTATGAGGTTGCTCAATATTTTAAAACTTATGTACAGAAATTCAACATTCCTTTACAACTCAATACATTAATTACATCGGTTCGTAAAACAGGTGATGGATTTCATGTTGTACATAAAGATGGTGAATTACAAGCAAAACAGGTGATTATTGCAACTGGGCCATTTCATACGCCTTATACTCCACCTTGTCATACTAAAATACCAAATAGTACGCTTCAAATGCATAGTAACTATTATAAAGGTGTACATCAGTTACAAGAGGGAGATGCTCTAGTTGTTGGAAGTGGAGATTCAGGTTATCAAATACTCAATGAAATTTCTCAAGATAAATCGAGAACGGTTTATTTTTCTGGAGATACACAAATTAAATCTATACCTCAACAATTTTTAGGTAAAACCCTTTGGTGGTGGTTTACAGTTATTGGATTCTTAAGCTATACAAAATATAGCTGGATAGGAAAAAAAATAAGCTCTATCCCACAACCTGTTATTGGAACAGATGTTAAGGAAATCCTTTCCCGAGAAAATGTGATCCACGTAGGGCGTACAAACGATGCCTTAAACGGAGAAATTATTTTCGACAATAAAAAAGTATCAACAATAAATAATATTGTTTGGGCTACAGGATATCGTCCGAATTTTAAATGGATAGAAGGGTTGGAATTGGATGCAGACCATTATCCTAAAAACTATAGAGGTGTAAGTAATATAGAAGGCTTATACTTTATCGGATTACCATGGATGTATACACGAGGTTCGGCAACTTTAGGTGGTGTATCTAAAGATGCCCTATATTTGGCGAATATTATTCGTGATAAAAATTAATGATCTTAATAATCGATATTCGGTTACATATTAAAGCTATTAAGTTTTTATATGGTTTAAACTTATTTATTAATTATAGCTATTATATACTTTTCTTTACTCACTGTTTTCCCCGTTTCAATATAGTACTTCATCCCAAATAAGTGCTTAGATAACGCTTTTTTCATTGGTCCACTCATTAAATGTACCATGAACCCGGGTGATGTTGAAATATGAGAAGTCATCTTAACTTCTGTTTTATTTCCATCTAAACGAACCACTTCATATTCAGCTTGAATTTCTTTAATAAATGGTAAGTTCGACTTAGTCATTTCTAGTTTGATCATACTTTTATCATGTACTTCAGTTATTTTCTCTTCTAAGTACAATTTGTCATCAAATTTACAAGAGCGAACACAGTTTACTTCTCCTTCTGTCGCATTATTCATATACTCTGAAGCAATCATATTCGGATTATGAACATGAATATCGCCATATTGAGTAAATAATACGTTCCAAGTTTTATCTAAAGGGGCATTTACTATTTCTTTGATTTCTGATGTTTTCATAGTATGGTGTATTGTTTATTTAGATACAAAAATAGAAGTAGAAGATGACAAGGGAATGTCAGGGGTTTTCAAATACCTAAAATATATTTGTTATCTACCTACAAAAACAATAGACTAATCCAACATCCAACTCATTGTTGAACTTAATTGTTGATTGATTTCAAATACATAGTATATCATGAATATATTAAACAATCCGAGATAAATAAATAAACGCATCATTTTCATAGATCCTATATATTTAAGCCATAGATTAATGAAAAAAAGCACTGGAAATACATAAATAACACACCATAAGGTAACTATTCCTAAAACGAATATGCCTATTGTATAATAATGCAATATCCATTGAGAGTCTTTTAACTGTGGACTATTATAAGAAGGGGCTATATTTAATGAATATTTTAAATACAAATGAAGTCCAAGAAATAACAACAACCAAACTAATGGTATAATGCTTACAACTATATATAATACATGAATACATTTAGGTATTACATCTTTAATTTTCATTTACTTAATTTATACATAAACGTTAATCCCATTTCTTTATTCTATAACAATTAAAACTTAAAACCATATCATTACATGTTATCCTAAATATTAAATGCAACAATAAATAACATCAAAATGACTACAAACACAACAAAATACATAATTAAAATAAAATAAACATCAATAAAAAACAACTGTAAATCACTGATTTAAAATAAATAACAACGTGTTTTTATAATTATCTACAGTTATATAAATTCTATTTAGTAAATTGAAGTAAATAATTAATCTATTATAAATACATTTACTATGAAATTATTAACAACTATTATTTTAAGCATAATACCTACTGTTTTACTAATGGCACAAGATTCTCCGGAATCTGAACACGATGTTAATGTTAATTTCACAGTACCCAAAACCAATATTATTGATATAGCAAGTGTAAATGGTAATGATATTACATTTAGTCCTGTAGAAATCTCATCGATTGCCAATGGGACAAATTTTACATTAACAAACAATGAATTATGGCTTAATTATACCGTTATTAAAGCAACTGAGTTTGAACATAAACGAATTAATGTTTCTACTTCTGCAACCAATTTTCCAGTTGGTATGACATTAAAATTAAAAGTTGATACGGATGAAGGACAAGGTAAAGGTGAAATGGGAACACCAGTATTTGGATATACGGATTTAGTTCCAGATGCGGGTCCAGTAGAATTAATTTCTAATATAGGATCGTGTTATACAGGTAACGGATCTAATAGAGGTCATAATTTGCATTTTAAACTAGAATACGACAATACATATTATGATGAATTACATACAGACTTTAATACAATAATTGTTTTAACGTATACCATAACAAGCTAATAATTTCAAAATTAATAGAGTTCAATCATATATTAATCGTATACTATATTTACATTGCTTCATACTTCAATATTACTATAGAATATTATTCAATGATGTCTTTAGATCGCAACTAATCTTTAATCAAGGTATTTAAAGCTAGTATAACCATTGTATCTAAAGAACATTCCCTCGCTTTAGCAGACATAGATTCACCTGTAATAAGAGAATCTGAAATAGTTAGGATTGATAATACTTCAACATTAAACCTATTTCCGAATGTATACAGTGCTGCTGTTTCCATTTCTACACCCAATACATTATACGCTGCCCATTTTTTATAAAATTCAGGGTTCTGATCATAGAAAATATCTGTAGATAATATATTTCCTGCATGAAAATGCTGTTGGTCTTTCTCTAATAATTTAACGGCTTTATTAAACAAAGAAAAAGTAACTGTAGGTGCATAATCTGCCGCTCCAAATCGTCTACGGTTAATAGATGAATCGGTTGACGCTGCCATTGGCAATACAATATCATTAATCTTTACATGGCTTTGATATGCGCCTGCCGAACCTACACGAATAAGTCGTTTTACATGATAATCGTTAATAAGTTCATGTGCATATATTTGGAATGAAGGCAACCCCATCCCTGTACCTTGAACCGACACTCGATGTCCTTTATACATTCCTGTATACCCTAACATCCCTCTTTGTTCATTATAACAAATTACATCTTCTAAAAAATGATCTGCAATCCATTTGGCTCTTAGTGGATCTCCAGGTAATAAAATTTTATCTGAAATTTCTCCTTGTTTAGCTGCAATATGTAAACTCATAATGTGTATTGGTATTATTTAATATATTTATAAAACGATGTACCTATACAGGTTCTTGTACTAAGTAATACATCTTCTATTGTTGCTCCAATATCCGAAAAAGTTGATCTTGTACCAATAGATTTACCGTTAATGTTTGATTTATTATACATTAATATTGGAATATACTCTCGGGTATGATCAGTTCCCTTAAAAGTAGGATCGCAACCATGGTCTGCCGTTAATATTAACATATCATTTGGAGTCAATCCTTCTAAAATATTAAGTAAATGATGGTCAAATTCTTCTAGAGCCTTTGCATATCCTTTTACATCTCTACGGTGTCCATATTTGGAATCAAAATCGACTAAGTTTGTAAATATCAATCCATGAGAATACGTTTTCATGGCAGATATTGTTTTTTCAACGCCATTTGCATTATCAATATTTGCTCCTAAAGATTTTGATATACCTTGACCTGCAAAAATATCTGATGTCTTTCCAACAGCAACCACTGGAATTTGATTTTTCTGCAATACATCTAAAAGCGTTTCTGAAGGTGGATATACCGAAAAATCTTTTCTATTGCTTGTTCTTTCGTAGCCATTTGAGGAGTCTTCTAAGAAAGGTCTAGCGATAACTCTAGCTACAGGACATAATGTTTTAGTTAACTCCAATGCAACTTTACAAATTTCATAAAGTTTAGTAGGTGGTATTATAGACTCATGAGCTGCTATTTGAAGTACAGGATCAGCTGATGTGTACACAATTAATTTGTTTTCCTCTATAGATTCTTGTCCGTAATCTTGAATAACTTGTGTTCCTGAATATGGTTTATTACATAAGATATCATATCCTGTTATTGTCTTTAATTGATCAATAAACACTTTAGGAAAACCTTTTGGGTAAGAAGGAAATGGATTCTCATTTAAAGAGCAAGCTATTTCCCAATGGCCTGTACTTGTATCTTTTCCAACAGCGAATTCTTCTGCCTTCCCAAAAAAAGCAGTAGGGTTTTCTTGAGGTGGTATTCCTTTAAGTGGAGCAATATTCCCTAATCCCATAGCTTGTAAATTCGGTAATTCTAATACAACGCGTTGTGCTATATTCCCTAAGGTATTCGAACCAACATCTCCAAATTTATTTGCATCTGGCAAGGCGCCTATCCCTACACTATCCAATACGATTAAAACAACTCTATCTATTTCCATTTAATATTCACTGTCTGATTTTTCACCTTTCATAATAGCAACACCTGAAGATGTTCCTAATCTAGATACACCAAGATCTATATATAATTTAGCGGTATCATAATCTCTAACTCCTCCTGATGCCTTTAATTGTGCTTGACCATTAACAGCTTCTTTCATCAGTTTTATATGCTCTATCGTTGCACCACCTGTACCAAAACCTGTTGATGTTTTAACAAAATTGGCACCAGCTTGAACACACAGTTCTGATGCTTTAATTATTTGAGCATTCGTTAAATAACATGTTTCAATAATTACCTTTAATACTGCATTTCCAATAGACTGTTTAATTTGCTTAATTTCCGCAGCCAAAACATCGTATTGTTTTTCAGCTAATTGAACATGGTTTATCACCATATCTATTTCATCTGCACCATTCTTTACGGCTTCTTTTGCTTCAGCAACTTTATTAGCCGTTGTTGAAACGCCTAATGGAAAGCCAATAACAGCAGCTATTTTCACATTGGTGTTTTTTAATTCTGAATTAACAAAATTCACCCAATATGGATGTATACAAACTGCATAAAACTTATACTGTATGGCTTCATTGCAAATTTGCTTAATATCACTAGTAGTTGCCGTTGGCATTAATAGGGTATGATCTATATATGAATTTATGTTCATTTTATTTTATGATTTCATAAACCACTTCGGGTTTATTAATTGGTAATTTAGAAAACGTATAACTCGATAAGCAATCGTTAATTAACGATTCATTAAAAATAGTATTGTAATCCATCCTTAATAATACGTCTCCTTTTTCTACGTAATCTCCTATTTTTTTAAAAACAATAAGACCTACATGATGATCTATCTGGTTCTCTTTTGTTTCTCTACCGGCTCCAATTTTCATCGCTACATCACCTAAAGTGTGTGCATCAATTGCCGATATATAACCTGATTCTAATGCATTAATATGACGACTATGACGTGAGAAAAGAGTTTGATATGATTTATCCAACATTTGTGGATTTCCGTTACTTTGTTTAATAAACGTTTTAAAGAAGCTCATTGCAGATTGTTCTTTTAACTGTTTATCCACTAAAGATCTTGCTTTATCAGCTGTTAAACTTTCGTCTTTAGACATGAGTATTTGAATAACGATACGAATTAATAATTCACTAAAATCATTATTTACCTCCCCTCGTAAAGTAGCACTTGCTTCTAAAAGCTCATTGAGATTCCCGATTGTGTAACCAAGAGGTTGGTCCATATTTGTAAGCATACAAACTAACTTGCGATCAAACATTTTAGCGATTACTTTCATTTTCTCTGCTAAAATCCTTCCTTCTTCAATCGTTGAAATAAAAGCTCCAGAACCCACTTTTAAATCCAAGAGAATTAAATCTGTATGCAGAGCTAACTTTTTAGATAAAATTGAGGACACCATTAATGGAATAGCACCTACTGTTGCAGTAACATCCCTTAGATTATAAATGCGTTTATCTAAAGGAACAATATCTGGAGATGCCCCCATAATACCGAAATAATTAGATTTCATCTTCTCTTTCAATTCTTCATCCGTTAAAGAGAATCTAAACCCTTCCAACGATTCAAACTTATCAATTGTTCCTCCAGTATGCCCTAGGCCTCTTCCTGAGAGCTTTGCTGTTGATATACCTAAACTTGCTAATAATGGTGCCAAAGCAAGTGTTATCTTATCACCTACGCCTCCAGATGAGTGTTTATCAACAACAAAATTGTTGATATCGTCAAAATATATTTCTCGTCCAGACTGAATCATCGATTTTGTAAAATAGTATAACTCTTGATCGGTCATTCCATTGGTATAAATAGCCATCAAAAGGGCAGCCATTTGATAGTCTGGTATATGTTTATTCTGGTATTGTTCTAAAAAAAATGATATCTCTGAGTGGTTTAACTCAATACGGTCACGTTTTTTTGCAATTATATCTACTGCTCTCATCTGTCTAATTGTAAAATAAGGGGGTACAATTTACTCATTCTTTTCAAGATAGAAGATTATTTATTTCCATAAAAAAAGCCTTACTAAAATTAGTAAGGCTTATCTATTATTGAATTCATTGATTGATGATTATTTTACATCTAAATCAACTCTTCTGTTTAATTCATCTTGATCTAGTTTCAAGTTGTTTTCACCATGATGGCTAGACTTAACTCTAGATGCTTTAATCTTGTAGATATTAACAAGGATCTTTCTTACGGCAGAAACTCTTCTTTCAGATAATCCCATGTTATATTCTTCAGGACCTCTTTCATCCGTAAATCCGTTTAAAGAAAGATATGTATTAGGATTATTAATTAAGTATTCAGCAGCTTTCTCAATTGCAGATAACTGATCTTCTTTAACAATAGCACTTTCAGAATCGAAATATACTGGTGATAATACAATACGTGTATCAACTTCTTTAATAACGGTATCTACCTTAGTAACAACCACTGTATCTACTGTGTGAACATAAATTGTATCTGTAAGTTTAACTGCAGATTCAACTAATTCTTCTTCTTCAATTGTTTCTACTTTCTCTTTTAAACGTAAATGCCATTTTTTAGTTACAGAATCATCTAAACGTTTAGATAGATCTAAATTAAGACCTAAATGCGTTAACAAAAATGCATCTTTATATTTATTCTGTTCAATGTCATCATTAATCGCATCAACATCATCTGAAGAAGAATATAAAAGTTTTGTTCCCAAATCTGCGGACAATCCTCTCGCAATTCTTACTTCAACACCTCCACCAAAACCAAGTAACAATGATGTTTCGTCAGTAGAAATTGGTTCTTCAGATAATCCATCAATTCCATCATGTACAATAATAGAGGTTGCTTTAGACATTAATACACCTCCAGCAAAATCTAAATACGTTTGTAATATAGGACGTCTTATTTTTCTTGCAATTAATTTCGAAAAGTAAAATCTAGATGTTAAATTAAAGTTTGTATAGTCAATATCTGTTTCTCGTGTATTGAAATTCTTATTTGAATCATGTTTTTTAACACCAGTCATGTTACTCATGTTAAATTCAATTCCTAAATCGAATAAGCGGTTCAAGTGTTTCGAAATACGAATTCCAAAACCCATATCAATTTTATCACCACCTGTAAAGCTATCAATATCATCATTTAAAAATTGATCAGAAAGCCCGGTAGCATCTCCTCTTAATAAACTATGATTTAGACTAATACCAACAGATATGTCATCGAAAAACTTTCGTTTCCCATTGCTATTCTCATCTGTATCAAGACGTTCTACTTGTCCGTAGGTAATAGCTGAAATAAATAAACTTATAAGTAATATACTTTGTTTCATAACTTCTTTTTTAGAATGTTAAATGATATACGGCTCAAAAATATAGTTTTCACTAAACATTACCTAATAATATTTATGAAAATCAACTTTTTTAGTCCAACCAAAACCTCAGCAAATCACACTTTTTGAGCTATGTAATTTACATAAATTTAAAGAGATATACAAAAATTAAGGATCTTATCCTTTATAATGGTCGTCCCAATTCTTTTCAATAGGATCATTTAGTTTACCAACAGATTTTGCTATCAACATAGAAACTGTAGCGTCTCCAGTAACGTTTACTGTGGTCCTTAGCATGTCTAAAGGACGGTCTACCGCAAAAATTAATGCTAACCCAACGGCTAACTTATCCGAAGGGAATCCAACAGCCTCTAAAACAATCACTAACATAACCATTCCAGCACCTGGAACAGCCGCTGAACCAATTGACGCTAATAATGCAGTTAAAACAATGGTTAACTGAGCTGCAAAATCTAATTCGTGTCCTAAAGCTTGAGCAATAAATACAGCAGCAACACCTTGATATAAACTGGTACCATCCATATTAATGGTTGCCCCTACTGGTAAAACAAAACTTGAGACTTCTTTATCTACCCCAATATGCTCTTCTACTCTTTCCATTGTTACAGGAAGTGTAGCCGCACTAGAACTCGTAGAGAAAGCTAATAACTGAGCCGGGCTAATTTGTTTTAAGAACCATATTGGTGATTTCTTTGTGTATATACTTACCAACAAACAATAAAATCCAATCATAATTAGTAAACCTAAAACAACGACTCCAGCGTATTGTAATAATTTGGAAAGAATATCAGGGTCTCCAGCTGAAACCACAACGTTGGCTAATAAAGCAAATACGGCATATGGAGCTCCTAGCATAATTAAATCAACCATTTTAAGAACAACTTCATTTAATGAATCAAAGAAGGCTTTTAAAGGTTTAGATTGTTCAGGCTTTACCAACAGCATACTTATTCCTAAAAATATTGTAAAAAATATAACCTGTAGCATTTTCCCATTGTCTGTCATTGCTTTAAATGCATTAGATGGGACTAAGTCTACCAAGGCTTGTAACGGACCAGCACTTTGTTGCTTTGTTGCTTCGGCCAATTTTTTCTGTACACCATTATCAGACGCATACGTTTGTGTTAATCGTGTTACGGTTTCCTCAGATATACCTTCTCCTGGTTTAATTACATTTACCAAGACTAACCCTATTGTTATTGCTACTATAGTTGTTCCAATGTAGGTTAACATCGTTCTTCCTCCAATGGCTTTAAACTTGGATATATCTTGTAAATCTGATATTCCTTTAACTAAACTAGCAATAATTAGAGGTACTGCAATAAGTTTTAATAAGTTTACAAATATGGTCCCAAATGGTTTAATCCATTGGGCTACGAATTCTTGCCCTCCTGAAACTGTAGTCATAATAAATCCGAAGATAATTCCAATAGCCATTCCTATTAAAATTTTCCAGTGTAAAGCAAGCTTTTTCTTTGTCATAAGTTATTCTGTATAATAAATCTATTTTCTATTGGTAGGTATTAGATTGTTCTTGACTGATTAAGTAAGTAAAAATCTAAAATTGTTAATGCAGCCATAGCTTCAACAATTGGTACGGCTCTTGGTAAAATACAAGGGTCATGTCTACCATTGGCAATATAAACTACTTTTTTACTGTCTGTTGTTATAGACTCTTGCTTTTGGATAATAGTGGCCGTTGGCTTAAATACAGCTGAAAAAAACAATGTTTCTCCATTAGATATACCACCTTGTACTCCTCCAGAAAAATTAGTTTTAGTGGTTACTATATTATCTTCATCAATCATAAATGGATCGTTGTGTTCTGATCCTTTTAATTGTATTCCGTTAAAACCAGAACCTACTTCGAATCCTTTACAGGCATTAATTCCAAGAATTGCACTTCCAAGTCGAGCATGTAGTTTATCAAACACTGGCTCACCTAATCCAGCAGGTAAACCTAATATTTCGCAATATACATGCCCACCTAAAGAATCGCCTTCTTTTTTTGCCTTTAATATATCCGATTCAAACAATTGATCTAAACGTGTGTTTGCTGCTCTTGTTTTAAACGATTCTACTTTATCCCATTCTATAGGTTCACCTTCTTGTAACGAATTTTTATATACAGCCTTTACACAAGATTGAATATGTATTCCTTTAGAAGCTAGAATTTGTTTTGCAATGGCACCTGCAACTACTCTAGATGCCGTTTCTCTTGCAGACGATCTTCCTCCTCCTCTGAAATCTCTTATTCCATATTTTTTATCATAGGTATAATCGGCATGGGATGGTCTATAGATATCTTTAATATTTCCGTAATCTTTCGATTTATGGTTATTATTTTCAATAGAAAAGTGAATGGGTGTACCTGTTGTTTTCCCTTCAAAAAACCCAGAATGAAATGTCACCAGATCAGATTCCTTTCTTTGGGTTACCAAATTAGATTGCCCTGGTTTTCTACGATCTAATTCTTTTTGAATATCTTCTATTGATAATTCAATATTAGACGGACAACCATCTATTATTCCTCCAACCTGAGCACCATGAGATTCTCCGTAAGATGTTATTCTAAATAATGTTCCAAATGTGTTCGACATAATTTCTTATAGTTCTACATATACAGGTAAATGATCCGAATATCCTCCAATATACTTAGGCCCTGCGTAAGTTCTATTTGGTTGATACGTTTTATACTTTGGATGCTGAAAAATTAAAAACTCTTTATAAAATACATTAAAATCTGAAGGCTTAATTGCAAATTCCCCATGTTTATCCATCATATTAGGACTAACAATAATTTGATCTAACATACCCCATTCTCCTTTATATGAATGGCTTCCTCGTTTAGTATCTTTAGCTGCTTTGTGCATCTTATAAGCCAAGTTATACAACTTACGAGTATCTGTTCCTGCCTTTAAAATTTGTTTTAAACTTTTGTTGTCTGGGTAATCGTTAAAATCTCCCATAATAGCAATATTAGCTTTTGGATTAGCCTTTAATATTTTATCAATATTAGACTTTAATACATTAGCTGCTTTAACTCGCTTATATTCAGAAGCCTCTTGTCCTTTTCTTCTACTTGGCCAGTGATTCACAAATGTATGTAGAATCTCTCCGTCTTTTAATTCAAACTTAGAATACAAGATATCTCTTGTTAAAACATGTCCCAAATCTACATTATAAGAAGCCGATTCGATTAGACGGGCATAATCTTTTCTATATATTAAAGCAACATCAATTCCTCTTTTATCTGGACTGTCTTTATGAGATATACCATAGTTTCCAGATTGCAATTTAGTGTCATTTATTAAATCTTCTAAAACACTTCTGTTTTCTACTTCTACCATTCCCATAAAAATAGGCAGGTCTCCTTTTAATTTGTCTGTAACTAAAGCTATATTATTCAACTTTGCGTCGTATCTTTCCTTAGTCCATTTTAACTTTCCTTGTGGTGTAAAATCATCATCTGCTACCCGAGGATCATTTTTTGTATCAAACAAATTTTCAACATTATAAAATGCAAGCATTTCTCCTTTATAATCCTTTAAATCAGAATTTGAAGTTTGCTCCTTTTTTTGTGTTTTACTTGGTTTAGAATCAACTGATTTTGTTGTTGAATTCGGTGATGGGATTGTGTTTTTATTATCAACTGGATTTCCGCATCCTATTAAAAGTAGCGAAAATACTAGAATACTATAGTTAAGTTTCATTGGTCTAATTTTAGTTTCAGCAAAAGTAAGCAATTAACCTTTTAATGCTTCAAACAAGTATGTATTCATTGGTGCTGCAACCTCAAAATCGGTTAGCAATTGTTTTACTAAAGAATCTTCGAGAATAGTTTCGGGTGTATATTCTTTAAAATAATAAAACGACTTATTTAAAATATATGGTAGCTCTTCTTGAAGTTCCGAAAAAGGTTTAGGAATTCGTTTATTGCGTTCTCCTCTTACTTCCCCAAACGTTTTTACAAAATCTTTATTATTTATTAGCGATAAAAAATGATTGGTATCTTGATAAATGGTATTTCTAACATTGTGTAATTGTTCTTTACCTAATGTGTAACAACCACTATATAATCTTAAGTGTTTATGTGATATTTCAACATACATCCCAGGCGTAGTACTGTCTTTTTTACCACCTTCTGAAACAACAACTCCTAAACTCGTTTTATATGGACTTTTATCTTTACTAAAGCGTATGTCTCTATTTATTCTAAACAGACAATCTTTTGGCTGAATATTATTTAAAAATGCTTTTTCACCTAATACCTCATCAATTAAACGTTGAGCAAATTCCTTAAGTGGCTTTTTTACAGAATTTTCGTAATCTTTTTTATTGGCATGAAACCAGTCTCTATTATTGTTTTGCTCTAAATTTGATAAGAAATTTAACGTGTCTTTCGAAAACATAATTTTATTTTTTCTAAATATACAATTTAATGGTATATGATTAAAACAAAAAAGGTTTCCAGAATATCTTCTGAAAACCTTTTATTTATTTTGATAAAATTAGAGAATTATCTAATCACAATTTTATGCTGAATACTTTGTGTATTATTTTTAAACTGTATAAAATACAACCCTTGTACAAAGTTAGAAACATCAATTGTTACTTTTTCTGTTCCCGATACATTTTGTCTGTGGTAAGTACGTCCTGTAATATCAATAATATTTAATTGTCCTGCATCTACATTTTCGTTAAAGTCTATGTTAACAATATCTGATGAAGGATTAGGGTAAACACTTAATAATTCTGGTACTTCTTCTTCAATTCCTACAGGCTCAAACATTCCTACATCACCTCTCAGTATATCTAAAGAATATTCCATTCTTGTCTTTTGATCTGTTGTAAACATTACTAAAACTTCATCGTTTCCGTAATCCATATAATTTGTAAACATATCGTTAGACTCACATGATGCTATTGGATGTACAGAAACCCCATAATGTGGTCCTGATTGCATTGGTGTATCTTGAATTCCATCATCACTAAAACATCCACCTTGTCCCCAAACGTGTTCTAAACCTAAATAGTGTCCAACTTCATGAGTGGCTGTTCTACCTTTATCATATTGACCATTGTTATTATAACCAACATAACTATATCCGATAACAACACCATCATTACTATTACCTGCGTTAACTGGAGGCATGGCATATCCTAATATTCCAGAAGAAATATTACCTACCCATATATTTAAATATTCATCAGTATCCCAAGCATCAACTCCACCTAAAGAAGAGTATTTAATATCGTCTAAACCAATATCAAATGAATATTTAGATGTTGTATCTCTTGTTATTCCGTTTGTTGGGTTACCATCAGGATCTACAGTTGCTAATAAAAATCTAATTTTAGTATCCGAAATAAATGGTTTAAATTCTAAAGGAACAATAGATGTATCTGGATTTGAAGCAGAATAATCCATGTTTAATTGATTAATCTGTTCTAGAATTCTAATATCAGGAATATTCTGAGCATTTGTTTTATAAACAACGTGAAAAACAACTGGGATGTTCACAATATCTCCAGGGGCAGCCGATTGTTTCATTTTTGATTTTTGCTCAACATAAGCCTGATAAGCTTCTTCTTGTTGTGCCATTCTTGTTTCTAACTCTGGATCCTTTTTAATTAACTGATCAACATAATGATCTGTATGACAGCGATCTTGAGAGATTCCAGACAAGGATAAACCTAATGTTAAAATTAATAAACCAATTTTTCTCATAGTACGTAGGGGGTTTTTGAAGTCTTTTCAAATATTGTTAAAAATTCTCTAGCTATTAAGCAAAAAACGTACCAATTTAACAAAAATTAAGGGAATTACTTTGAAATTCATCCAAAATAATTCCCTTAATATATTACTTCCGTATAAAATTGAATTTAAATAATTGTTACTTATTTAAATTCTGAAATTGTTTTAGTAATAATTTCTATACACGTTGTTAACTCATCTTTAGTCATTACTAAAGGTGGAGCAAAACGAATAATATTACCATGTGTAGGCTTTGCTAATAAACCATTATCTCTAAGTTTCATACAAATATCCCAAGCTGTAGAAGAGTCTTCAGTATCGTTAATTACAATAGCATTTAACAATCCTTTTCCTCTAACTAAAGATACAAGATCATTCTCTTGAGCAAATTTTGCAATTTCACTTCTAAAGTATTGTCCTAACTCTTCAGACTTTTCAGCTAAAAGTTCATCTTTAACAACTTCTAAAGCTGTCATTGCAACTTTACATCCAACAGGGTTACCTCCAAACGTAGATCCATGTTGTCCTGGCTTAATAACATTCATAATGTCATCGTTTGCAAATACAGCAGATACTGGATAAGCTCCACCAGATAATGCTTTACCTAAGATTAAAACATCTGGCTTAACATTTTCATGGTCTACAGCTAATAACTTACCTGTTCTTGCAATTCCAGTCTGAACTTCATCAGCAATGAATAATACACCATACTTTTCACATAAGGCCTTTGCTTTCGTTAAATACCCTTCACTTGGTACATAAACTCCTGCTTCTCCTTGAATAGGCTCAACTAAGAATCCTGCTACGTTATCTGTTTTTAAAGCGTCTTCTAAAGCTTCTAAGTTATCATAATCAATTTTGATAAACCCACCTGTAAATGGTCCAAAATTCTTACGAGCATCCTCATCATTAGAAAAAGAAATGATTGTTGTTGTTCTTCCGTGGAAGTTATTTTTACAAACAATAATCTGAGCTTCGTTTTCAGCAATTCCTTTCTTTTCATACGCCCACTTACGTGTAAGTTTAATGGCCGTTTCTACAGCTTCAGCTCCAGTGTTCATTGGTAACACTTTATCAAAACCAAAGTAATCTGTAACATACTTTTCATAACCTCCTAAAATATCATTATGAAACGCACGAGAAGTTAAAGTTAACGTTGCAGCTTGCTCTTGCATTGTTTTAACAATTCTTGGGTGACAGTGTCCTTGGTTAACAGCAGAATATGCCGATAAAAAATCAAAGTATTTCTTCCCTTCAACATCCCAAACGTAAACACCTTCTCCTTTTGAAAGGACTACTGGCAATGGGTGATAGTTATGTGCTCCGTGCTTATCTTCTAAGGCGATAAAATCTTTTGAAGTCATCATTTTGTATGTGTATTTTATGTTTTGTAAAATTTTCCGCTTCCTCTTTTAAAAAGCTTGAACAAATATAATTAAATTTGCCGCATGGGAAGACATAGAAATAGAAGACTATTTAAAAGAGGAGAAATTCTTGAACTCGATATTGTTAGTATAGCATTTGGTGGTAAAGGTATTGCCAAAATTAAAATAGAAGATGGTGAATTTGTTGTTTTTGTAGCAAATACACTACCTGGTCAGCGTGTTAGGGCTGCAGTTACAAAATGTCAAAAACGTTATGCCGAAGCTCGATTAGAAGCCGTTATTAAACGTAATGATGATGAAGTTGAAATTCCATATCAGGAAATTCCAGGTGCGCCTTATGCTAAATTACCAATAGATAAACAAGAAGCACATAAACAAGATAGTTGTTTTCATTTATTTAAGACCATTGGTAAGATAGATAAACCAGAATCTATTTTTGATACATTTATTTCTTCGCCAAAAACATGGCATTATAGAAATAAAATGGAGTATAGTTTTTCTGCTATCCGTTGGGATAAAGAAGAAATGACCGATAAAGATGAATTTTCTTTAGGGTTTAAAAAACGTGGTACTTGGTGGATGGTTGAAAACTTGAATAAAGATTCTGGTTTATTTGACACCCAATTTGAAAATGAATTAAAGGATATAAGAACCTACTTAGAAGATACTCAGTTACCAGCTTGGCACCCGCCAAGAAAAGAAGGATTCTATAGACATATAGTATTAAGAAAGTCTTATTTAAACGATGAACTTTTATTAATGTTAGTAACGTCTTCATCTCATATTGACCAATTTGACAAACAAGCTTTTTCTGCTTTGTTAAAAGATAAGTTTGGTGATCGTTTGGTTGGGTATTTACATACCATTAATGATGAAATTGCCGATAGAACATTAGCAACAACTGGTAAAAGTGAATTAATTTTTGGACAAGATTATTTAGTTGAAGGACTTTGTGGATTAGAATTTCAGATGAAAATGCAATCCTTCTTCCAAACCAATCCACTTTCTGCAGACCGTTTATATACAAAAGCAATAGATTACGTATTTGAAGGCGAGAAAGATTTCTCTGATAAAATTGTAATGGATTTATTTTGTGGAACAGGTACAATTGCTCAATGTATTTCTAAACGTGCAGGTGAATCTTGTGAAGTAATAGGGGTTGAAATTGTTGAAGAAGCTGTTAAAGATGCTAAAGAAAATGCTAAGAAAAATGGATTAAAAAATCTAGATTTCTACGCCAATGATGTTGGACGTTTCTTATTCGATAATCCACAATATAAAGGGAAAATCTCTGCCATTGTTTTAGATCCTCCAAGAGCTGGTATTGCTCCTAAATCGTTAAAGAAAGTGATACAACTTGGTGCAGAACGTATTGTTTATGTATCTTGTAATCCAGCAACTCAAGCTAGAGACCTTGAACTTCTTCAAGAATCAGGATATAAAACGGTTAAGTTTTCATTAGTTGATCAGTTCCCACACACCTCTCATGTTGAGTCTGTGTTTATGTTAGAAAAATAATTATGTTTAAATTCAATAAAAAAAAGAAAAAAAGTCCAAGTGCAGAATCGGCTGTTGTATTCTATTTCGATGAGATTTTAGATATGATTGATATTGCTAAAGGGGCATTCTTTAAAGAAAATGATCCGTTTATTTTAATTGTCTCTTCTGAGAAACATGAAGATGTTTTACAAATCATTAACAGACAAATGGCCGAAGAAACAAAATCGGATACAGATGAATTTGGAATTAGTTTGTGTTTAGAGTTTGATCTTTCGGATAAAACTGATGAAGAAAAATTCAGTAAACTAAAACAACATAAAAACTTTGGTTCTTTTGTTAAAAAAGAAGAGGAAGACATTACATTTTTTACCATATTACTTCCACACGACTCTGAACAAGCTGCACACATTTGCTCAACCATAATGGTAGAAGTCTTCGGAAATAAAAAGAATGATAAGGTTCATACAGAATTTTACGATGTAGAAGAGTAAAACATCTACTTAAATAAAAACAAAGCCCTATTTTCAAAATTGAAAATAGGGCTTTGTTTTTATTTAAACTTCAATTGATAAACGTATATTTCTCGTTATTTAATTCTTTTAAATAATATACATAAATTTAGAACAAATGAAACAACACAAGATAATATTAAGATTAAGTATAATACTTATTACTTCCATTTGTTATTCGTCTTGTTCTTGGGGTGTATTAATTGTTATTGGTAACAGTCTTGACCAAGACATTGAAATAACTTATAAAGTTGATGAATCCAATTTTTCTAAGAATCCACCCTCATTTTCTTTTGACAAAAACATATTCAGTTTTTATAAAAAAGTAAAACCGATTGAATTGCCTAACAACGCTACATATAATGATGAATTAAAAACGGTATCACTTACAATTAAATCAGGAGAAGCATCTCTAATTGGAAAATATTACTCGTTTGATTCCTTTAAAGAGAAGCTCATTAATAGTGAATTGAAAGTTATGATTGACAAGCATACGATATTAGAAAAGGAAGAGCTTATGGAATTTTCGAAATACAAAAAGAAAATTAACGTATTAGAAATTAAATAGCATAAAATGCTGGAAAGTAAGATAACAGGATGTGCTATTATAATTCTGTGTATTTGTCTAGGTTGCAAAACATCATCTCAAGATATTGTGATACCCAACATTGAAAAAGAAGTTATCAATTATCTATTACCTACTAACCCCTTAATTGGTAATTACCTTGGATATCAGACACAGCTAAACCGTATTAATTCAATTATTATTAAAAAAAGTTGAACAGGGACGTTAACACTTGGTTTTAATATCTTATGAATAAAAATAGGATTTTCCTGCGGAGTATTTATTCTCAAGATTACAGGCTCTTGAGCTTCTATTTTCACTCATTTAAAGATCCATTGGACCTTTACTTTTTACAAAAGATCATTCCCTTTTCTTCTCAATATTGAGAAACTCAAACCATCTCTTTGAAGTAATTATAGATATGTTTTTCCACCAAAGTAAAAATATACTACAACACGTAATAATGAGAATCTTCCTCTTCTTTGGCAGGAGATTCTTCATCAATTAATTCCAATAAATTCCGTTCTATTGTTTTCGAAATATCCGAAATAGGAATATCCATTGGTCTATTTTCAAATGGGTCTTGAATATGGAAGGCTGTTTTTTCCAATAATAAAAAAGGAAGGATAATAATTAGAACCACTAAAGATTCTAAAGCCCAATTTACATAGTCGGACATAGCAACAACCAAAGCAAAAATGAAAATATGGATAAAAAGCTTTAGGAATAATCTATACGTTCTTGGAAACACCGTTTTCTTAATACGTTCTGCCTTTCCCATAGAAGCCACCAAGTTGGTTAAGGTTTGTTGAAGTTGAATTTGTTGATAGTCGCTTAATTCTCCAGAGTCGGTCAATTTTCGAAAATGTTGACTTAACAAATCCGAAATTTTAAGAGACTTGTGCTGAGCACTGCTTAAACCTTCGGTATCTGCTTTTGATATGTATTTTGAATATTTAAGTTGGTTTTCTTCTTCCCTTAAAGCATTATTCAAAGTGAAACACCAAGCAATTTGATTATAGGCGATATATTGTATTTGATTTTCTAAATCGGAATTACTGCTAATAAATTGTTTAGACTGTAAAACCAAAGATCGACTATCGTTGACAATAGCGCCCCATATTTTACGAGCTTCCCACCATCGACCATAAGACTGACTAAGTTTAAAAGATAACACCAAGGAAATGGATGTTCCTAAAAAGGCTGGGATATTTATAGGTAAAGACAAATCGTAATTTGAATTATCTTCAATCAAAACAACAATAATTATGATTGCTGTGGTCCACAACAAATCAAGTCCAATTTTATTAAAAAGATACTTTAATGGAATGCGTTTATTTATTAACATATATTGATCTATATTTTTTTACCTAAAAATTCCTTTTGACGAATATAGTAAAGATTATTTAGTTTTGACTAAAGCAGTTTCACCACTCTTTTCTGATTAATTCTCGCTTTAGTTTATTCATAATTTCACTATCAGAATCTAAATTATTTTGCAATAAGCAGGCATGAATGGTCGATAAAATGGAAAAATTCCTTTTTGTGAAATAAACAACCAACCCTTTATTCGGTTGTTATCATAATTCAACAATACATTGTTATGATTAATAATCACATGAGAAAATAAACGACCTAAGGCACTGATATTCCTACAAAATTTGGTAGAAAAAGTTAAGCCACTCGTTTAATTTGTTTGTATCTTAATTCTTGTTCTTTTTCGGTAGGTGTTTTGTAGTCTAGAGTAGAGTGTAATCTAGAGTTATTATACCAGTTCATATATTTAAAGATTTCGGTCTCCAAATGTTTCTTAGATTCAAATGTAATGAGGTAGCATAGTTCAGTTTTAATTGTTTTAAAAAAAGACTCGGCAACGGCATTATCCCAGCAATTTCCTTTTCTACTCATAGATTGTTTCGCTTTTGTATTTAAGTTAATAATCTGTTTAAAATCATCACATGTATATTGTACTCCACGATCCGAGTGTAATATAAAGTCATCTTCTATATTTCGATTTAATCGCGCATGTTTCCAAGCTGTAATAACAGTATCTGTAGCTGTTAGATTAGAACTTACAGACCACCCTACAACCTTACGGTCTGCTAAATCAATCATTGTAGTTAAATATTGCCAGGTCTGATTAACTTTGATATAAGTAATATCCGATACCCATACTTTCCCAAGTTCTAATACCTCAAAATTCCGATCTAAATGATTTTCTTCTACTCTATGACTATGATTTGAGTCCGTTGTATTAGTAAATTTCCTACGTGTCTTAGAATATAGCCCCATTTCTTTCATCAATCTAGAAATATAAGACCTCGAGTAAAAAACACCTTTTCTCTCTAGAGCTTTTTGGAGTTTAGGAGCTCCGTACAATCCTCTATTTTCTGCATAAACCGCTTGAATAGACTCTTTTAATTCTATTGTGATGCTAGAACGTTCTATATCTAGCCTACGTTTCCATGAATAATACGCATTAGAACTTATATTTAAAGACTTACACATCTTCTCGACACAATAGGTTGCTGAATATTCCAAAATTATAGCGTACCTGTTCTGTCTTTCTTGGAGAAAATGCTTACTGCCTTTTTTAAGATGTCACGTTCCATGGTTACATCTTTTAATTTTTCTTTTAAATGCTTTAGTTCTTTTTGTTCATCAGTCAAAGCTGCATTGCCTCTGCCCGTAAAACTGGGACGCTTTGGGTTTAAATATTCTCGACGCCAACGATATAACATATTCAAATTTATTGAATATTCAGACGATAAGCTAGACATCGATTGTCCGCCTTTGTATAAATCCATTATCATTAACTTAAAGGATTCTTCGTAAGTACTTCTCTTCATAACTGCTAAAATAAGTTTTGTCTTAACTTACTCTACCAACAAAGGTAGAAATACCAAAGACTGTATTCTTAACGAATCAAAATCTCCACCATAAACATTAGATTCGTTTAACACAGCTCTTACACGTTGGTAGTCTTTCTTGTCCAAATAGATTTTAGCTTTTAAGTCTACTATTTTCACATATGCCTCTATATATGAGTTTCCACAAGTTCCATAATCTGAAGAACTGGCCTGATCTAATAAATGGAGAGCCTGATCTAAATCGCCAAGTTTATAATTGATACGGGCGTCTTTAATAATGTTAAAACCATCTTGTTCTGAACACCTTATAAAACTCACTGATATAAGGATTAAAATGACAATATGTTTCATTGGTAGTTATTATAATTATTGTTTATTTGGTATTATTTTTGAGGACTAAAAACATATTAATTGTAAATAAATATAATGAGATTAATTGCATTTTTGATCACTTTTTGCCTATCAATACACAATGGTTATGCTCAGCAATTAAATAAACGCAGAATACTTCCTTATTCCAACAAAAAACAAACCTATATAAGTTTAAAAGGTGGACTAACGTCTACACAAATAAAATACGAATCTGCAATCCATGAATATTCTTTTATTGAACAATATGGTGGACTTTCATTAGATCGTCCAATTTCCAAAAATATGAGTATAGAAACGGATATTTTATTTTCATATTTTGGGACCAGTCATTTTATAGAATTACCTCTAAAATTCAAATTCTTTATTTCTCCTAAAACCAATATTTTCACAGGGATTTCGCCTAACGTTCTTGTAGATGCTCTTGCAACAGATTCAATGAATTTAGATGTATACGGAGGAACCAAAGTATTGGGATTATCTGGATTGTTAGGCGGACAATATTACCATACAAAACAATGGTTTATTGAAGCCTATTATTCTCATGGATTCATCTCTCAATTTAATAACAATTTAAGTAATCATAAAAATGGTGTTAGACATACATTTAGAATTGGTATTGGATATATTTTAGATTTTAAATGGCTGAAAGATTTAATGGCTCAATAAATTTCAGATATACTATTTATCCGTTTTAGAGAAAAAGAGTTCTATAGGTTTCCCTTCCGTGGATTCATAATAATGAATAGCTTCTGTTGTACCAACAGGAATAAGAAGTTTTTGATCTCCATTCTCATCTATGTTATAATCATTCATCGGATACATTTCACCATCCTTATTTTCATAAATCCCTTCTGCACCTAAATGAAATGTAGATTCCAGAATAGCGATATCCCTTCTTTTAAAAACAATGATTTGTTTATGTTTCCCAACAATTGAAAATTTAACATTGGTATAATTTAAGCGAGTTACAACAAGAGAATAAATTGTATCGTTTTTTACGGCACTATAGTTCACATCTTCTTTAATAGGTAGATCTGTTGGTATAAGAATAACCTCAGAAATTTCGTTATCTATAATAATTGAATCTTTACGAAGGGCTATTCCATTAGATATTAAGTCCTCCCATCTTGCTAAAAACGTTTCATCGTATTGGCTCGAATCTGGTTTTGAATCTCCTTTGTCTTGAGAAAGTAAAATGGTATTCGTTAAAATAAATATAGTTAAGAGTAATTGTAGTTTCATCCTTTAATAATATTCAAATTTATTCATATGGTAATCGGATATCACAAATCTTTCAAACAATTTATCACATCCTTTCATCTTATCGATTATTTCCTAATACTAAATTACCATTTAATATTGCATAATGCTTATCTGCAACATCCATAACATGTTCTTGTTTATGATCTGTAATCAGAATCCCTTTGGTTGATGCTTGTTGTTTAATACATGTTTTTATTGCCTCAATATGAATTGGAGATAAAAAATTAAATGGCTCATCAAGAATAGAAAAATCACCTTTAGAATACAACACAATAAAAACCTCTAACAACCTTTGTTCTCCACCAGACAACGTTTTTATTCTTTGAGTAGCTTTATCTTTAAAAAGAGGGAATATATCTACTAAAGTATCTCTTTTTAAATGATGATCTTTTAAAACTTGCTTTACGGTTAAACCTGATGGAATAAAATGAAATTGGGGCAATAATTGAATGTGCTTGTATCTATGTTTAGACTCTATATATTGATGATTTATACGAATAGACCCTGTCGACGCTTTTCCAATTCCACCAATAAAATTTAACAAAGTCGTTTTTCCTGTACCGTTTCTACCAGATAGTGCCACAATTTCTCCGACTTCTACTTTAAGATATACATCTTGCAAAACAATCCTGTTATTGAACTCTATAATAACCCCGTCTACTTCTAAAATTGATGAATCTAACATAATTGAAAGCTTAATATTAATATCAAAAAGAAAAAGGTCATATCGACAATAAACGTATACCCTAATAAAGCCTTACGGGTTAATCCTAAATTCGAATAATAAAGGTATTTTTTCTTATCTCTTAGATCCTTAAAAAACAAAATTAGGAGTATACCTATTATTTTAAAAAAGATAAACATCTTTAAATTTCTCATTTCAAATTCTATAATCTTTTGGGTAACAATCCAAGTAATTATCAAATTGGGTAAACATATTGTATAGTAAAACCTTAATAATGAAACTATTTTAGTCATATCCATTTTATTATTATTCATTCTTTGTAAACATAATTTATCGTTTAATAGTATAAATAAGTTGTTTTAATTTCATTTTTAATAGTATTACTATTACATTTGCAATCATAACAAACAATATGAAGCATTTACTTTCAAATTTAAAGATATCTGTTCCAGAATCTATTTACGTTAAAGACCCTGAAACGTCTAAATTAGGGAAACGAATTATTGAACATAGCATCCTATTAATAGATGAAATTGGTTTTGAAGCCTTTACATTTAAAAAACTTGGGGTAAAAATTAAATCTAATGAAAGTTCGATTTATAGATATTTCGAAAGTAAGCACAAGCTATTGGTTTATTTAACCGCTTGGTATTGGGCTTGGATTGAGTATCAGCTGGTATTTGAAACGGCCAACATTAGTAATTCTTTAGAAAAACTGAAACGCGGGATTCAAGTGGTTACACGTGCAACTATGGAAGATTCTAATTTTGACCATATTAATGAAATTACACTTAATCAAATTATTATTAATGAAAACTCAAAATCCTTTTTAACGAAAGATGTAGACGAAGAGAACAAACAAGGGCATTTTAAAATGTATAAGCGTGTTGTGCTTCGCATTAAAGACCTTATTACAGAAGTTAATCCAGAATACCCCTATTCGTCCAGTTTATCGAGTACAATTTTGGAAGGATCTTTACATCAATATTTTTTAAAAGATCATTTAACAACCATTACAGATTGTAAAGAGACAACTACACCTACTAATTTTATTATTGATCTAGTTACACGAGTTTTAAAATAACATTTATGCTAAAAAATTTCACGCCATTAAAACGCTTTGTTAAGCTTTTGGCTTTCGAAAAAAAGAATATTACGCTCATTTTTTATTACGCTATTTTTTCTGGAATCGTATCCTTATCGCTTCCATTAGGAATTCAATCTATTGTAAGTTTAATTCAAGTAGGACAAATTTCTACGTCGTGGATTATTTTGGTCATTTTAGTGACTCTGGGTGTTGTATTTAGTGGAATTTTACAACTGATGCAGTTAAGGATTATAGAAACCATTCAGCAACGTATTTTTGTAAAATCATCTTTTGAATTAAGTTATAGATTTCCGAAGATAAAGTTTGCTACAATACGAAATTTTTACCTACCAGAATTAGCAAATCGTTTTTTTGATACGCTAACCATTCAAAAGGGATTATCTAAAATCCTTATTGATATTCCTACGGCTTTATTACAGATTATATTTGCGCTTATCTTACTGTCTTTCTATCACCCTTTCTTTATCATATTTGGTATTCTACTCCTTGTTTTATTATACTCTGTATTTAAGTTTACAATGGATAAAGGAATTGAAACCAGCTTAAAGGAATCTAAACATAAATATAGAGTTGCCCATTGGTTACAAGAAATTGCCCGTTCGGTTATCAGTTTTAAATCTTCAGGAAAAACACAATTTGCCTTAAGTAAAAACGATAGTCTGGTAAGCGATTATCTTAATGCAAGAGAAAGTCATTTTAAGGTATTGGTGAATCAATATATTCAAATGATGAGTTTTAAAACTATTGTAACATCGGGATTACTAATTATTGGTGGTCTTTTAGTTTTAAAAAACGAAATGAGTATTGGGCAGTTTATTGCCGCCGAAATTGTTATTCTATTGATTATTACATCGGTTGAAAAATTAATTATTGGTCTAGATTCTTTTTATGATGTACTTACGTCTCTAGAAAAACTAGGACAACTATTAGATAAACCATTAGAAAACCAAACCGGTGAAACACCCGATATGTCTAAACATCTTACTATAGAATTAGAAAACCTTTCATATTCGGTTGAAGAAAAAACAATTCCTCTTCTTAAAGATATATCCTTAAAAATATCGTCGGGAGAACATATCCATATTACGGGAAACAACGGATCTGGAAAATCGAGCTTAATAAAGGTTATTGCTGGTATTTATGAGCCTACACAAGGGAATATTTATTTAAATAATCTTAATTTTTCGAGTTTAAATATTAATGAATTACGTTCAGAAATTGGAATTATCCTTTCTGAAGAAACCCCTTTTGAGGGTACAATTAAAGAGAATATTACACTAGAAAATCCGAATATAACCGATAATCAACTGTTTGATATTATTAAACATATTGGGTTAACCTCTTTTATTAAAGAACAAAAATTAGGTCTACAAACCGTGTTATATCCCGAAGGAAAATACATTCCTTCTTCGGTTTCGAAAAAAATTCTTCTTGCACGTGCCTTAGCCAAACAACCTAAGGTGCTAATTATGGAAGATATTATGGAGCACTATTCTCATGAAGAAGCTAAACAACTTTCTTCATACATTACCAAAACCAATTCGAATATGATTGTGGTTTATATTGATCGAATTTTGCACTGGGAATCATTTACAACCCAAACCATTATTCTAGAAAACGGAAAAATTAAATCGATTAAATCATAGCGTTATGTTGAATATTTCTGATAAGTCATCCAACAGTAATCTAGATTTAGAGAATTTTAAATCTGGTAAGCAAGTCATTTACAAGTCTCACTATACCAAGATCAATCGTGTATTAGGTATATTTGTAATTTGTATTATTATAATTATGATCCTTCCTTGGACACAAAACATTTCAGGAAAAGGAAAGGTAACCACACTTAGACCCAATCAAAAGCCTCAAACCATCCAATCACCAATACCAGGACGAATTGAAGAATGGTTTATTAAAGAGGGAGATTTCTTTGCTGAAGGCGATACATTAATGCGTATTTCTGAAATAAAAAGTGATTACTTTGATGATAATTTACTGGATAGAACAAAAGATCAAATCGATATTAAATCGAATTCTGTTGATACCTACAGTTCTAAAATAGACATCTTAAATCTCCGTATTAACTCATTAAACATTGAGCGTAAACTAAAAATAGACCAAGCAATTAATAAACGAACGCAGATCTATTTATTGGCTCAAACAGACAGTTTAAATATGGAAATGGTTAAAACCAACCTAAAGATTATTCGAACACAATTTGATCGAGTTAACCAACTACATTTAGATGGATTAAAATCGACAAAAGATGTTGAGGCCAAACGTCTAAAGCTTCAAGAAACATTAACGAAGCTAGAAATGTATAAGAATAAATTTTTAGCAAGTAAAAATAAACGAACCAATTCTAACCTTGAAATTTCAAGAATTAAAGCCACTTATCAAGATAAAATATCAAAGGCTAAAAGTGATTTATATAGTGCACAAACCAGCTCAAATGATGCACAAGTTCAATTATCTAAATTAAATACATCGTTCTCCAACTACTCTAAACGAGAAGATTATAGATACATTCGTGCAACTCAATCTGGTTATGTAAACAAAATCTATAAATCTGGGCTAGGCGAAACGATTAAAGCTGGTGAAAAACTAATGCTTATTATGCCAAAAGATTACGAATTGGCTGTTGAAACCTATGTTAGCCCTATAGATTTACCGTTAATACATATAGGTGAGAATGTAAGTGTACAATTTGATGGATGGCCAGCCATTGTATTTAGCGGGTGGCCGAATGTAAGCTATGGAACTTATAGTGCAAAAGTTATTGCCATAGATAATTACATTAGTAAAAATGGAAAATTTAGAATTCTACTATCCCCAGATAAAGATGCAGAACATTCATGGCCAGAAGCCATTCGAATAGGATCTGGTGCCAAAACAATGGCTTTATTAGACGAAGTTCCTGTAGGTTATGAAATATGGAGACAATTAAACAGTTTTCCTCCTAACTTCTACCAACCCACTAAAACAGAAAACACCTATGAAAAATAAGTTATTTATACTTCTGTGTGTTTGGTCTTACCATTGTTTTAGTCAAACACTTATTCAAGAAGAATTAACCTTAAGTACGTATTTAAACATTGTTAAATCCTATCACCCATTAGTTAAGCAAGCTCAGCTAAAAACAATAGAGGGTGAAGCTAAAATATTAAAAGCCAAAGGGTATTTTGATCCTAAATTAAACCTAGATAAAAACATTAAGCATTTTAAGGATAAAAATTATTATAATGTTTTTAATACAACTCTTAAAGTGCCAACATGGTATGGCATTGAGGTTAAAGCAGGGTATGACAAGAACAGTGGTGTTTATTTAAATCCGGAAGACAACGTGCCTTCTACAGGCTTATATGCTGTTGGAGTTTCTATACCTCTATTAAAAGGATTATTAATAAATGAACGAATGGCTAATTTGAAACAAGCCAAATTGTATCTTAAACAGAATAAACTCAAGCAACAAATATTAATTAACGATGTTCTTTATGAATCTACAGTAGCCTATCTACATTGGGTAAACACTTGGTATAAAACCAATATCTATACAACCTATTTGGAAAATGCAAAATGGAAACTAGAAAATGTAAGAACAAAAGTAAAAACTGGAGATTCTCCAGCCATAGATACTACAGAAGCTAAAATTTTAGTACTTAATCGATCTTTAGAATTAGAAAAATCGAAACTGGAATTACAGAAAGCACGATTAAAATTATCAAATTTTCTATGGGCTTCAGATCTTATTCCTTTAGAACTTCCAGAATCTACAATACCAGATCAAGATATTCTTGATCTCTCCAATACTCTTAAACTTAATCAGGCTGTTTTAGACTCTGTTAATTTAGACAACCACCCAAAAATTAAGTTTATTAATCTGGCGTATAAATCCTTAGATTTTGAACGTAAACTACACATGAACAACCTATTACCAAAAGTTAACGTTCAATATAATATGCTTTCTGGCTCTCCTGAAGTTGCCAACTCCTATCATATTAACTCGTATAAAGGTGGCTTTCAAATTGAAGTTCCACTCTTTGCTAGAAAGGCGCGAGGAAATCTTAAGCTTACCAAAACAAAACTTTCACATATAGAATTGGATTTATTTAATGAAAAAACAATCCTAAAAAATATGTTTAACAATGTCTACAGAACGCATACATCTTACGTGACTCAATTTGCATTAGCCAATCAACTCACAAAGAATTATTCTACCTTATTAAAGGCCGAAGAACAAAAATTTCAAGCTGGTGAAAGCTCATTATTTATGATAAACACACGTGAGAAAAAATTATTACAAACCCAATTAAAACAGGTTGATATCAATACAAAACTCATGAAAGCTTATGCAAAATGGTATAAGGTAGACATCAATATGAAATCATTCTCAATAAATTAATATCTCTCCCCCAGAAAGAAAAAGGTCGGTTTAAATTTAAACCGACCTTTTTTAATTTATGATGTAACTTAATTATTATGATAATCCAGTTATGTTACCTTCATTATCAATATCCATATGATTGGCTGCTGGTATTCCTGGTAATCCAGGCATACGCATTACTTTACCAGAAATTGGAATAATAAATCCTGCTCCCGAAGCAACTTCAACATCTCGAATTGAAATTTCAAATCCTGTTGGACGTCCTTTTAACGAAGCAACATCCGAAAATGAATACTGCGTTTTAGCCATACAAATTGGCAAGTCTCCCAATCCAATTTCTTTCAATTGCTTTAACATTTTCTTGGCTTTAGCCGAATAGTTCACACCATCGGCACCATAAACTTTCTTAGCAATTGTTTCTATTTTATCTTCAAGACTTAAATCTAATGGATAAAGTACTTCGAAGTTATTTTCTCCTTTTTCAATTTCGGCAACAACCGCTTTGGCAAGATCTGTACATCCTTTTCCACCATGTTCCCATCCTTCACTTAACTCTGCAGAAACTCCAACTTTAGCACAAAGTGCTTTCAGCTTAGCAACTTCTTCATCAGTATCTGATACAAACTTATTGATAGAAACAACTGGGTTTAATCCAAATTGCTTCATATTTTCAATATGCTTATATAAATTGTCAATACCTTTTTCTAAAGCATCTACATTTGGAGTTGTTAACTCATCTTTAGCCATTCCACCATGAAATTTAAGGGCTCTTACTGTAGCTACAATAACAACAGCTTTAGGCTTTAAATTCCCTGCTCTACATTTAATGTCTAAAAATTTCTCTGCTCCTAAATCTGCACCAAAACCTGCTTCGGTCACGACAAATTCAGACAATGACATTCCTGTTTTAGTTGCAATAATAGAATTTGTTCCTTGTGCTATATTGGCAAATGGACCACCATGTAAAATAGCAGGATTCCCTTCTAAGGTTTGTACCAAGTTTGGTTTAATAGCATCTTTTAATAACATTGCCATTGCCCCAACTACGTTTAACTCTCTTGCATATACAGGTGTTTTATCCATTTTAAACCCAATAAGAATATTTCCTATGCGTTTTTTAAGATCCTCAATATCTGTAGACATACATAAGATTGCCATAATTTCAGATGCTGGTGTAATATTAAACCCATCCTGACGAGGAATTCCATTAAATGGACCACCCAATCCTATTGTAATATCACGTAATGCACGGTCATTCATATCCATTACTCGTTTCCAAATAATTGTACGTGCGTCAATCCCTAAGTTAATTTCAGGGTTTTTATTTTGTAAATTATTATCAATCGCTGCTGATAATAAATTGTTTGCTTTTTCTATAGCCGAGAAATCTCCTGTAAAATGAAGGTTAATATCCTCCATTGGTACAATTTGAGAGTATCCTCCACCTGCAGCACCACCTTTTATACCAAATACAGGTCCTAATGACGGTTCTCTTAATACCGCTAGAGCCTTTTTACCAATGGCATTTAATCCATCAGTAAGTCCTATTGTAGTAGTCGTTTTTCCTTCTCCGGCAGGAGTTGGCGTTAGTGCTGTAACCAATATTAGATTACTATTATCAACTTTATTTTGATCTATAAGACTTAAAGGAAGTTTTGCTTTATGTTTTCCGTACTGCTCGATATCATCTTCTGATACATTAATCTTTTGAGCAATTTGGCGAATATGCTCCATTTCACAAGCCTGTGCAATTTTTAAATCTATGTTCATTGTATTGTTTATCTATTTGGTTAAAACGTTCCTAATTTAAAGAATAATTATGAAGAAAACTTTATGATAAGTCGTTTATTTAGATGCTTTTCTATAAAGTTCTTAAATATTCTAAAATCTCTCTTGCTTCTTTTTCCTTAATTCCTAGGTCTAACATTGGTGTTCTGTATGTCTCATAAACTTCCTTAGCCAAAGGGTCTTCTTTTATCATTTTCTGTGGTACCATAGTCATGTTCATGATCCATTCTGGAGTTCTACGCTTGGTTACACCTCCTAAACCAGGGCCAATTAATTTTGAAGTATTGGTTTTATGACATGCGACACACTTACTCTTATAAAGCTTTCGTCCTTTTTCTACTTGAGTAACATCAATAGCTGATAATTCTACATTAGATATTGGTCCTACTCCTTTATTGGTACTCCAATTCTTTTCAGCTTTCGATTTCTCTTTCGGTATTCCCGAATTCGATTTTTTATCGCCTCCACAACCTATAAGGAAAATAGAAAGAATTAGGATTAGTACTGATCTCATAATTTATGGTTTATGTTTTTCAAATGTAATGGTATTACCACTATAATTTTATGACTTTTGTTAGGAATTCTAGTTATTCTATACAGGTATTATTATGCATTAAAACACTGTTTCAATTATCTATTTATTTTAAAACCTCATCCAAAACAAGGCCTCCATAATTTCCAGAGCTCATAAATAAGAAAACGGTTTTATCCGATTTTTCTCTCCATCGTTTATTGACTTCTTCATGTAAATCTTGAGCCTCTTTTAAAACCAATAAGTCCGTCTTATTGAATGCTTCTTTTACAAAAGTTGTATCTAAATCTGGCATACGTTTTATCTCCAAAGCTTTTTTACTGAAATATAAAACAGGAGTCTTTAACCCTTCTAATGCATTTTTATAATGCGGAATAAAGTCTTTATTTAAACTCGAATATGTATGTAATTCTAAAAACACTTCAATATTAAATCCTTCAAATTGTTCTCTTACTGCTTTTACGCAGGCTTCTACTTTAGATGGAGAATGTGCAAAATCTCTAAATGCGAATACCTCATCTTTTGCATAAACTCGACTCAACCGTTTGTCGGCCCCTTCAAAATTTTGAATGGAGTTCATTATTTCATTTTCAGACAACCCTAAATGCGATAAAATATGCTTTGCAGCATTAAAATTCATTAAGTTATGTTTTCCAAAAAATGAGATTGGATAGTTGTTATCTGCAGTATGAAGCGTTGTTATTCCATTAGAAATCGAGTAATCATGATGTGTGTAAGGAATCTTCTGTATATCGTGTTCTACATCTAAAACCATAGCTTCTAAAATAGAGTCATCAGAATTATAAACCAACACACCTCCTGGTTCTATGGTTTTAATAAATGCTCTAAACGTATCTAAATAAGAATCGAATGTGGGAAAAACATTAATATGATCCCAAGCAATCCCTGTTAAAACAGCCAATTGTGGTTTATACCATAAAAACTTAGAACGCATATCTATTGGCGATGATAAATATTCATCCCCTTCAAGAATAACAACTTCAGCTTCTGGATTTATTTTAACCATGCGTTCAAACCCTTTCAACTGAGCTCCAACCATATAATCAACCTTAGATTGAGGCATATATGAATTTAACACATGCAAAATCATAGATGTCGTTGTGGTTTTACCATGGCTTCCTCCTATTACTACCCGTTTTTTATGCGCATGTTCCGCAAATAAATACTCAGGATAGGACATGATATTAAGTCCTAATTCCCTTGCCTTTGCTAATTCTGGATTATCGGGCTTGGCGTGCATTCCTAAAATTACCACATCTAAATCGGTTGTAATTTTATTTGGAAACCATCCCATTTCTTCAGGTAATAAGCCTGCTTTTTCTAACCTCGATTTCGAAGGATCGAAAATCTGATCATCGGACCCCGTTACTTTATATCCTAATTCTTGAAGCTCCAATGCAAAATTATGCATGGCTGATCCTCCAATAGCAATTAAATGTATATTTTTCATTAACGTATCGCTTTTATCATTCTATCTTTTCCGTTTAAATCTTTACGGAGCTCCACCTGTTTATATCCAATCGTTTCAATTAAGGCTTTTGTTTCGTCACCTAAATCTTCATGAATTTCAAAAAATAATAATCCACCACTTTTTAGGTGTATCATACCTTCTTCTGCTATTCTTCGATAAAATATTAATGGATTATCATCTTCTACAAACAATGCCATATCGGGTTCAAATTCCAATACGTTGTTTTTCATTCTCACCTTATCTGATTCTGGAATATATGGCGGGTTACTAACAATACAATCCCAGGTTTGTTTTAAATCCCAATTGGCCAAGGCATCCATTTTGTAAACCTCTACATTAAGCCCTAAATTGTCTATATTTTCTTCAACCTGCTTAAGGGCATCTTTAGAATATTCTATAGCCGAAATAGCCTTTGTTTTATCTCTATTTTTAAGCGCTAAACTAATACAACCACTCCCTGTACAAACATCTAAAATAGAACTCCCCTTTGGTAAGGAGTTATCTACCCAATCTACTAATTCTTCAGTTTCTTGGCGAGGTATTAACACCCCTGTTTTTACTGGAATTACTAAGTCATCAAAATGTGCATAACCTAATATATATTGAATAGGTTCTTCATTTTTTAGTGCCGTTAAGATAGAATTTAAAGCTTCCTCTTCTTTTGTTATTTCTGTATTTAAATTTAGAAGAAAGTCTACTTTACTCCATCTAAAAGACTCAAAAATGAGCTCAAATATGGATTCTACCTCTCTTTTTTCATAAAGATGTGCTAATTCTTGAGCAAATAGTTTTTTCCATTGTGCTAATGTCTTATTTTTGACATTCATAATTCTTGTTTCCATTTGCATGGAAGATAGATAAAAATCTTGATTAAAATTCAGATGAACGAAAAGATTTTATTAAACGAAAAGGAAATCGAAATCACGATAACACGATTGTGTTGGGAATTGATTGAGAATCACGATAATTTTGAAAACACATGTATTGTTGGCCTTCAACCAAGAGGTGTTTTCTTTGCTGATCGCATTGTTGACAAACTAAAAGAACTTACAGGAAAAGAAAACTTTTGCTATGGTAAGCTTGACATCACATTTTTTAGAGACGACTTTGGAAGACGTGATGAACTTTTATTAGCAAACCAAACAGAGATTAATTTCATTGTAGAAAACAAACGTGTTATCTTTATTGATGATGTATTATATTCTGGAAGAAGTATTCGTGCAGCGTTAAATGCTATTGGTTCTTTTGGACGTCCTTCATCCATTGAATTAATGACCTTAATTAATCGTCGATTTAGTAGAGAACTTCCTATTTTCCCAAAATATATTGGAAAAGAAGTGGATGCCATTGCCTCTGAGCGTGTACGTGTAAATTGGAAATCGCAAACGGATCAAGATTCAGTAACATTAGTGAAAACAGAAGAATGAAAGAATTAAGTGTAGATAATTTAGTAGGTATAAAAAACCTTACAAAAGAAGATATTGAACTTATTTTAGAGACTGCTCGAGAATTTAAAGAGGTAATTAACAGACCGATTAAAAAAGTCCCATCTCTTAGAGATATTACTATTGCCAATTTATTTTTCGAAAACTCTACACGTACCAAGTTATCCTTTGAACTTGCAGAAAAACGATTATCTGCAGATGTCATTAACTTTTCGGCCGCAAGTTCTTCTGTAAAAAAGGGAGAAACATTAATTGATACGGTTAATAATATATTATCTATGAAAGTAGATATGGTTGTTATGCGTCATCCATACCCAGGTGCAGCTAAGTTTTTATCTGAACATGTAGATGCTAAAGTTGTAAATGCAGGTGATGGTGCTCATGAACATCCTACTCAAGCCTTACTAGATAGTTTCTCTATGATTGAAAACCTTGGGACTTTAGAAGGTAAAAAGGTAGTTATTGTTGGAGATATTAAGCATTCAAGAGTTGCTCTATCTAACATTTTATGTTTACAAAAGCTTGGAGCAGAAGTTATGGTTTGTGGTCCTACAACATTAATCCCTAAGCATATTACTGATTTAGGTGTTAAAGTAGAGTACAACCTAAAGAAAGCTTTAGAATGGTGTGATGTAGCCAACATGTTGCGTATTCAACTAGAAAGACAAGATGTAAACTATTTCCCTACACTTAGAGAATATACAAAGCTGTATGGGTTAGATATGGATTTATTAAATAGTCTATCTAAAAAGATTACAGTTATGCACCCAGGACCTATTAATCGAGGTGTAGAAATTTCTTCTGAAGTTGCAGACTCTGACCAATCTATTATTCTAACTCAAGTAGAAAATGGTGTGGCTGTAAGAATGGCTGTTCTATATCTTTTAGCACAAAAAATTAAAAAATCGGAATAACCTTTCTAACTATGGAGCAACAAGATAAGTACAATTTTATCACAATTTCGGATGTAGACGAATTGCAAAACATCCTTATTAATGAGGATGTCATCATTAAAAATAATTTAATTATTGATTGTAATGTGTTCCAAAAATCAGAAATAAATAATCAGCTCACTATTTTGGAAAAGATTTCGTTAACTTTGGCGGAACAAGAAAAGACCTTTGTTGTGGTTCATTCATCATTACCAACAGATGAATGGGATGAATTCATTTTGATTCCTACAAAACATGAAGCTAAAGAATATATCTTCATGGAAGAATTAACAAGAGGTTTTTAATATTAAGAACAATTAATTAAACACTATAGTATGAAAAGATTATTTTACTCGGTTTTAGCATTAATCAGTTTCGGTTTTTCAATTGATTCAAATGCTCAATGTACTCCAGACCCTACTTATACAGATTTAGTAACCTACCCACCGGCATCTGTACTTAGTAATGATACGGTATGGTTACCTCCAGTAACTGGTCCAGGATACTCTCAAACATTTTTCTTAAATATTCCTAACAATATTAACCAAGGAACAATTAATGCAGATATTACTACATTTAAATTGATTTCTTTAACGGGATTACCTTTAGGATTAGATAAACAATGTAATCCAACAAACTGTGAATTTCCAGGTGGTCAAACAGGATGTATTGAAATCTTTGGAGATGCTGATAACTCAGTTGTAAATGGAGCAACTTATATTTTAGATATTCAATTTGCTGCAGACGTAATCATTAACAGTATTCAAACAACTTTGGATAACGCTGCAATTAATCAAATTATTGGTACTGAATATGTTTTTGCTATGAAAACAGGAGGTACAGTAGGTGTTGAAGAATTAGGATTCTCTTCTGAAGTTTCTTTATTCCCTAACCCAAGCCAAGGTAACTCTATATTATCATTTGATTCTAAATCTGCAAAAGACTTAACGGTTTCTATTTTAGATGCACAAGGAAGAACAATTAACTGGTTTAACACAAATACAGTAGAAGGTAAAAATTCTATTGACATTAATACAAATGGATATGCTAGTGGTATTTACCAAGTTGTATTATCAAATAACAAAGGATCTTATTCAACAAAATTAGTTGTTGAATAAATTGATTTTTTACAATCATCTATAAAAACTCAGTCATTAATTTGGCTGAGTTTTTTTTATTTTATATTTATAATTAATCTAAATTTAATAATTAACATACTACTAAACAGATTGTTAAAACAATTGTGAATTCCTACATATAAATCACAACAATATATTTCATTATTTTATGTTTTAACAATACACTTATTCTTAAAACCTCACGTCTAACTACCAATGTCAAATACTCTATTAAACAGATTAAAGAGTCTTAATCATGATCGAATTATATATTATATTTCGTTCATTTTTTGTTTAGGAATTGTTTTTCAAGGACAAACTAAAATTCCATTAACATTTGGTATTGTATTTACGACTTTCTTTTGGCTGATAAAACCAAACTATAAAGAAAAATGGGCATGCCTTAAACAGAATAAAGCTCATCTATTCCTTATACTGTTCTACATATTCATGGGTTTATCTTTTATGTGGACAGAAGATACAAGAACCTTTGGTAGACTTATACAACTCAAACTTTCGCTTATTCTTTCTGCATTAGTATGGTCTAGTACCAGCCTTAACAAAAAACAAATACAATCCATTTTATTATTTTTTGCAGGTGCTGTTGCTATACATTTAACATTAGACCATATTTTAATAGGGTTAAGTAAAGAAGAACTAAATGTCCATAAATTTTCGATTATTAGTAAAAATCGAAAACACTACATTGCGCTATATACGTTATTCTCTTTAGGAATAACCAATTATTACATCTTAAAAATTAAGTCAAAAGGATATCAAATATTACTCTTAATTTTAAGTTTATTTTTCACCTATAACACTCTAATTATTGGTTCTAGGATTCATATTATTGGGTTATTACTCTTAAGTGCTTATTTTATTGTTCAACTTTTTAAAGCTAATTTTTCTAAAACAATTATTAGAGTAAGTGTTATTGGCCTTTTAATAACGATTGGATCTGTTTCTTTATTATCTAAACGTATTCAGTTTAAAATTGAAGAGACTAAAGATGAAATCGTAAAAATATTTGATAACACACACAGTAAAAATACGAACCCACGTGTTTACATATGGCCAGCAGCCGTAAAAGCTATGGATGGGCATTTATTGTTTGGTCATGGATTAGGGGATGCACAAAAAGCCTTAAATGCTTTTACTGACAAAATAGAAATTGAATTTTGGTTAAACAATACCAATACCAAACTCAGAGATAAAAACATTAATAGCCATTCTCAATATTTAGAAATCGTTTTACAAACTGGAATATTTGGGTTCTTATTATTTTTTGGTTCTATATTTTTTGGAGTAAAAAGATCCAATCATATTTCCCTCATATTTATAACCTGTATTTTACTTTCAATGTTGACCGAATCCATATTTGAACGTCAATTTGGATTGGTGTTTTTCGCTTTCTTTTATCCATTTTTACTAGAAAAGAAACAAGTATAACTCACTCGCTTTTTACCATTAAGTAAAATCAATTATTGGAATTTTTATTTACGCATCGTTAATTTTTAAAAAAGAATATCTTTGTAGGATAATACACATTATTTTATGTCGTCAGAATCCAAAATTGATCAAGTTACATATGTAGATCGCTCTACAAATACAAAAGTTATAGAACAAGTCCCTGGAGGTAATTTCATGAAATTTCTATATGGGCAAAGCCCTCTAGGAAACCTTACCTTAAATGGATTATTTAAACGAAAATTTATTTCTTCTATATTCGGAGGAATATTAAATATGCGTATTTCAAGCCTTCGTGTTAAAGGATTTATTGAGAAGTACAAAATGGATATGTCTCAGTATATCATTCCTGATGGTGGTTATAAAACATTTAATGATTTTTTCTATCGTAATATAAAACCTGATGCTAGACCAATAAAAAAAGGTGTTGTATCTCCTGCTGATGGAAAAATATTAGTCTTTCAAGAAATTAATCAAAACACAGAGTTCTTTGTAAAAGGATCCGACTTTTCGGTTGAAACACTTTTAAACTCTACAGATCTTGCTAATAAATATGAAGGTGGAGCCATGTGTATTGTTAGGCTAGCACCTACAGATTATCACAGGTATCATTTTCCAGTTTCTGGTTTTGTTGGTGAAAATATAAGAATAAGAGGTGACTATTTTTCGGTTTCGCCGTTGGCATTAAAAAAGAGTCTTGCTATTTTTTGCAGAAATAAACGTGAATATTCAATTATTAAAACGCCAGTACATGGCGATGTCGTATTTTGTGATATTGGTGCAACGATGACTGGAGGAATAATTCAATCTCATCAGCAAAACTCAAACATAAAAAAAGGAGATGAAAAAGGATATTTTGCCTTTGGAGGATCTACCGTTGTTCTGTTATTCGAACCAGGTAAAATTCAATTCTCTAAAGACCTTGTTGAAAACACAAAAAATGGTTTAGAAACAGCTATTCTTATGGGAGACACCATTGGAGAGTAATCATAATTAAACAAAAAAAGTCGGCAAAATTGCCGACTTTTTTTGTTTATAAATTGTCCCGTCCTGAAATATCGTTACAAAAAAAAACTGTAATGAATAAAGATGGAAAAACGGATTACGTTAAGCGTAGCCAAAAGGATTACTCGTTATCCTTTAAACTTCAAGTGATCAATGAAATTGAACGTGGAGAACTTTCAACGACAGGTGCTGTTAGGAAATATGGTATCCAATCACGATCGACAGTAGTAAATTGGCTCAGAAAATATGGTAACTTTGATTGGGAAAACCAAACACCTTCAAATATGCCAAAAACACCAGCTCAGAAATTATTGGAGTTAGAGCAAAAGGTTCGATTACTTGAGAAGCAGAAAGCTCACCTTGAGAAACAGGTTGAACAAGCAGATAAGAAAGCGATCATTTTTGATATGATCATTGATATGGCAGAGAAAGAGTATAATATACCTATCCGAAAAAACTCCTCACCCGAGCAATCGACGACTTCAAAGAAGAACATCAAGAAAGCATAACCGCTACCTGTAGATTACTCGGGGTAAGTAGACAGGTTTATTATCGCTCCCTTCAATCAATGCACAACCGAAAGCAAATAGCCCAACAGGTCGTTGATCTAGTGAAGGCTGTTCGTGTACAAATGCCGCGTATCGGAACACGTAAACTCTATTATATTCTTCAAGATAGTTTGAGGGAACTGGGAGTAGGAAGGGACAAGTTATTTTCAATTTTAAAAGCAAATCATATGCAGATCATTCCAAAACGATCTTACCATATCACAACCGATTCACATCATCGTTTTCGTAAGCACAAGAATATTGTGGCTCAACTTTCTATAGTTCATCCAGAACAAGTTTGGGTGTCTGATATAACCTATATTGGGAATCACGAAAATCCAATGTATCTAGCTCTGATTACCGATGCTTATTCAAAAAAAATCGTTGGCTATGACGTGTCTAACAGTCTCTGTACAGCAAGCTCTTTAAGAGCCTTATCCATGGCCGTTAAATCTAGACTGTATAAAAAGGAAGAGCTTATTCATCACTCGGATCGAGGGCTTCAATATTGCAGCGATGATTACCAGAAACTATTAGGGAAAAGGAATATAAAATGCAGCATGACAGAATCCTACGATCCATATGCTAACGCTGTTGCTGAAAGAATAAATGGAATTATAAAGCAAGAGTTTTTGGGCTATGACCGGAAAATACCCATCAGTATTATGAAACGATTAGTCAAAGACAGCGTAAGAATATATAATGATATTAGACCTCATTACTCCTGTTACATGCTCACTCCAAAACAGATGCATCGTCAAAGAGAAATTAAAATCAGAACTTATAAAAACAAAAACAGTGTTGATAATATTATCAACACTGTTTAATAAATTAAGTATATTCGCTTAAAACCTGTAACGGTTATTTAGGACGAGACAAATAGGTGAGTTCTATTTCTTTTTCTTGATAAGTGCATTGATTACAACAGAACTTGCAACACATCCGAAAGTTGCAGGCATATAAGACATTGTTCCGTAAAACGATTTCTTAAAATTCGTTCCATCCGTCATCTTCAAAGAAGATTTAATATTCTGCTCTGTTGAGAAAACAGCTTTAACACCTTTATTAATTTGTCTTTCTTTTAAACGTACTCGCATTTGTTTAGAAAGCTTGCAATGGTACGTTTTAGAAATATCAGTAACCATAACTTTAGTAGGGTCTACTTTTCCACCAGCACCCATACTACTTACTACTTTTACTTTTTTATGTTTACACCCAACAATTAGATTAATTTTAGGCGATAATGAATCTATACAGTCTACAACATAATCCATCTCAGGCCTAACAATTTCATAAGCTCTTTCTGGGCTCAAAAACTCTTCTATTACCTCTAATTTAATCTCAGGATTAATATCCTTTAATCGTTCTGCCATATAATGAACCTTAGACTTACCTTCTGTAGATTTTAAAGCACATAATTGACGGTTTCGATTGGTTGGATCAACTTCATCTCCATCTACAATAGTCATTCTTCCAACTCCAGCTCTTGCAATAAATTCGGCAGCAAAGGATCCTACTCCTCCCATTCCAACAACCATAACATGTGCATTGTTTAACTTTTCCATTGCATCATCCCCTGTTATTAAGGTCATTCGTTCTAACCAAGTTGTATCTTTCATTTTTCTTTCCAGTTGTTAAAGGTTTCTGTAATAGTTTTTACTATATCCAATGTAGGGTGGATATGTTTTGCTTTAGTATAAAGATCTAGAATTTCTATTTCGGAATTGTTATCGGTCTCAAACAATATATTATAGAAATCCATTTCTATTAAAAAGCGCTCGAAATTAGGATTTTCTTTTAAAAAAAAAGAACCAATGCTAATATAATATCCTTTTTTTATGATTTGCTTGGCTAAATTTTCATGTTTGTTAAATCCATGAAAAAGAACACCATGTGTAAATTTGTATTCTTGCAATAGGGCCATGCATTCTTCAAAGGCCTTAACACAATGTATGATCAAAGGTTTTTTATATTTTTTTGCTAATAAAATATGTTCTATAAAAACCTCTTTTTGTTTACCTATATTAGGGTATAACTTATCTAAACCTGTTTCTCCTATAGCAATACAATTCGTATTTGAGAGAAATGGTTCTATATCCTTTACACAATCTCCCTTATCAATATCCCAAGGGTGAATTGAAATTGAGAATGGGAAAAGTGGTTGTTGATCTTTAATACTTAATTGCTGTACACAAAAAACACCATTTACAAATTGTAAATTGTGACTATGTACATCGTACATAAGATTCATTAATGTAATACCGCTTGAAATGCATTAGGACTAAGCGTTACTTTAACGTGCTCCTGAGAACTAGTACTTAAACGCATTCCTGTAAAATCTGCACGGATAGGAAAACGGTTATGATTTCTATCAACAAGTACTGCTGTATTTAATTTCTTTAAAGGACCTTCTAAAAAATATTTTAGACCATACATCATAGTCTTACCAGAATTGATAACATCATCAATTAATATGACAACCTTATTACTAAAGTCTGTCACCTCTAAATCTGTTGTTATTCCATGGTCAAACGGAGCAGCTTTATCAACAACTAATTCTGTTACCAATATATTAATTGAAGATATTTCTCTCAGTGTATTTGCAATCAATTTTGCCAATACAAATCCATTCCCCTTTATTCCGGCTAATATGATTTCTTCCTCTTTATAATTCGCTTCAAAAATTTGCCAAGCAATACGCTGAAGCTTATTTACAATTTCCTTATGTTCTAATATTGTTGTCTGCATCATATCATTTCAGAGTAAAACACAAATATATTCTGATTTTTCCCCAAATAAAACAATTATGTACCCTTTTCTTTAAGATCTCTCTAACAGAAAGAAAATTTTAACAATTAATTCTAAAAACATCATTTAATATTTAGTAAAAATATCTTTTTTACAATGCACGTAAATAAATCGTAAAATCAATAAAAACAAATAGTACACTCTAAACCATGAGTTGTTCAAAAATAAAAAACACCTATATGAAATTTCAAATATTACATAAAAGCTTAAATATCAAAAATATATAATTACCTTTTTAAAGCATAATTTTCGGTTAATAATTGAAAAAAAAGACGACTGAAAACCAAAAATACATGGTTGTTTTTTTGGTTTTGTACAATTCTATTAAGAACTTTGAAGTACCCCAACAAAATAAACCTTAAAGTTATGAAGGAAAATTCAACCTACGATCCCGTGGTTCTAGAGGAACGACTGTCGGGTATCGAGCGTAAGTTAGACTCAATTATGGGGCTACTTACTCAATTCAAAGTTCATGGTCCTTGGAAAGAACACGAGCTTGAATACATTAAAGCGCACTACTCATCAAAAAAAACTTGTGATATTGCAGCTGACTTAAAAAGATCTATTAGTTCGGTTTATGAAGTTGTTAGAAAACTTGACTTAAATAAAAAACGTAAAGTTCTTAGTCCTCAAGAACGTCAATTTGTAATTGAAAATTTCAAATCGATGCGTTATAGTGAAATTGCTCAAGAAATTGGTATTTCAACTTCGGCCTTAAAAACACAAATTCACAAAATGAGACAACAAGGATTAATGTCTTATAAGTTTAATAAGGACAAGGAAAATGCTAAACCTTAAAACGATCTAATAACACTCCTCAAATCTTTTTTTTAGATCTTAACAAAAAAAAAATGTCCTAATCTATAATAAATAGATTAGGACATTTTTTATGTACTTAATATATACCTATTCAAACAATGGAAATGCTCCCATCCATGAATTAATTTCTTCAGCTACATCTTCAAGAACATTTTCATCTTGATAATTCATTAAGACACGATCAACAAATTCAACAATCTTCACCATATCCTCTTCTTTTAGTCCACGTGTAGTTACAGCAGCTGTACCAACTCGTATTCCCGAAGTAACAAAAGGTGATTGTGTATCAAAAGGAACCATATTCTTGTTCACTGTAATATCTGCTTTTACAAGTGCATTTTCAGCGTCCTTACCAGTAATATCTTTGTTTCTTAAATCAATTAATAAACAGTGATTATCAGAACCTCCACTAATAATGTTATAACCTTTGTTATTTAATGCCGCTGCAAAAGCTTGCGTATTTTTTTGCACCTGAAGCATATATTGGAAGTAATTATCTTCTAACGCTTCACCAAATGCTACTGCTTTAGCTGCAATTACATGCTCTAAAGGTCCACCTTGCATTCCTGGGAATACAGCCGAATTTAATAATGCAGACATTTTACGAACCGTTCCTTTTGGTGTTTTTAAACCCCATGGATTATCAAAATCTTTTCCAACCATGATAATTCCACCTCTTGGTCCTCTTAAGGTTTTATGCGTTGTACTTGTAATAATATGACAATGTGGTACTGGATCATTTAGTAACCCCTTAGCAATTAAACCTGCTGGGTGTGAAATATCTGCCATTAAAATTGCACCAACTTTATCAGCTACAGCTCTAAAACGAGCATAATCGATATCTCTTGAATAGGCAGAAGCTCCACAAACAATTAGATTTGGCTTCTCTTCCAAAGCTGTTACTTCCATGGCATCATAATCAATTAATCCAGTTTCTTTATCAACACCATAAAAACATGTTTGATACGTTTTACCAGAAAAATTTACAGGAGATCCGTGTGTTAAGTGTCCACCATGAGATAAGTCGAATCCCATAATTTTATCACCAGGTTTTAAACACGCTAAGTAAACTGCGGCATTGGCTTGTGACCCTGAATGCGGCTGAACATTAGCATATTCAACTCCAAAAAGAGATTTTAATCGATCGATAGCAATGTTTTCTACAACATCAACAACTTCACATCCTCCATAGTAACGCTTACCTGGATACCCTTCGGCATACTTATTTGTTAAACAAGAACCCATTGCTTTCATTACTCCATCACTTACAAAATTCTCTGAAGCAATTAGCTCAATTCCGTAACGTTGTCTTTCAAATTCTTCTTCGATTAAATCAAAGATCTGTGTATCTTTTTGCATAGCTCTTTTTTTATGCGATTGGAAAACTTAAATCTGTACAAATTTAATTTAGGTTTTCAAATATTTAGCTATTTTTGGATAAAATTTTTAAAGATGATTACAGCAAATAATCCAAATAGAAAATCATGGATATCTGTTAAGGAGAATTCAGACTTCCCGATTCAGAATATTCCATTCTCAGCCGTGTCTATAGAAGATAAACCTATATACTGTGCAAGTCGTATTGGTCAAACCGTGATCAATCTTGATACAATGCAAGAATTAGGATATTTTGAAGGAATAGATCTTCCTGAAAATGTATTCGCTCACGATACTTTAAACCCTTTTTTAGAGCTTAACAAAGCCATTTGGAGAGCCGTAAGAAATCGTATCGCTGAAATTTTTGATGTTTCAAACACTACACTTCAAAACAACGAAGAACATAAAGCATTAATTCTAACAGATCTTAAAGATGTAGAATTACATATGCCAGTTTCTATCGGAGATTATACAGATTTCTACTCTTCACGTCAACACGCTTATAATGTTGGGTGTATGTTTAGAGATCCTAACAATGCCATTATGCCAAACTGGTTATATATACCTGTAGGTTATCATGGTCGTGCAAGTTCAATAATTTTATCTGGACAAGATATTCACCGTCCAAAAGGACAACGTAAAGCTAAAGATGCTGCTGTTCCTTCATTTGGTGCTTCTATCCGTATGGATTTTGAATTAGAAATGGCATTTATTACTGGACAAGGTAAACCATTAGGTGATTCTATTTCGGTAACTGAGGCTGATGACTATATCTTTGGTATGTGTATTTTTAATGATTGGTCTGCAAGAGACATTCAAGCATGGGAATATGTACCATTAGGACCATTCTTAGGTAAAAACTTCGCGTCGTCTATGTCGGCATGGATTGTTACTTTAGATGCTTTAGAGCCATTCCGTTGTGAAGGTGAAGTACAAGAGCCAGCCGTATTTGATTACTTAAAGTATGAAGGTGATAAAAACATCGACATTAACTTACAAGTTCAAATGCAAAGTGAAAAAATGGCTGAGCCACATACAATTTCAGATTCTAACTATAAGTATATGTACTGGAACATGAATCAGCAATTGGCACACCATACAGTTAATGGATGTAACATTAATGCTGGTGATATGATGGCTTCTGGAACAATTTCTGGTAACGATGAATCTGCTTACGGTTCTTTATTAGAGTTATCATGGGCTGGATCTAAGAAAATTGCACTTCCTTCTGGTGAAGAACGTACGTTTATTGAAGATGGTGACCGTATTATTATGAAAGCTTGGTGTAAAAACACTGATTATAGAATTGGATTTGGAGAGGTTAGTACTAAACTTCTTCCTGCTAAATAATTACAATTCATTATACAATTACAAAAGGGTTCGATCTATATCGAATCCTTTTTTTTGTATATTATTTTACATTATACCTTGTATCTTTACAAAACCAACTCATCTCAACATGAAACAAGAATGCTGTAATATTAACGAGATAATTCAGGAATTTTACGATTACCTGAAAACCTATATCTTTAGTAAAACAAAGGATAAATCGATCTCTGAAGATATTGTACAAAATGTTATGATTAAATTGGTTGAATCCTACCATAAAGACACCGAAATTAACAATATTAAAGCTTGGCTTTTTCAAGTGAGCAGAAATTGCATTGCAGATTATCACAAAGCCAACGCATTAGAACAAACCACATCTAATGACCTTCTTTTTGAATTAGGTTCCACAGAGCAATTGCCAGAACTTATCACCTCGGATTATATTGTACCAATGATTCGTTTACTCCCTGAGCAATTTTCTGTGGCTTTAGAAAAAAGTGACATTGATAAAATACCTCAACAAGAAATTGCAAACATTCTCAACTTAAGCTTATCAGCAACAAAAATGAGGATTCAACGCGGTCGTTTAAAATTAAGAGCTCTTTTCGCAGAATGTTGTAATCTAGAATATAATAAGGATGGACAACTCATAGGTTGTACCATTAAACCCGACTGCACACCACTTCATGAAATCAAAAAAAAATAGATGATAAAATACTGAAAAACAACTGTTCATAATTTTATTTTATAAATAATTCCAAAAACGTGTGTCTTTTGACACCCTTCTTCAGTCTTCACTATAACGTTCAACTTTAAAAAGAAACATTATGTGTACTGAAGTAAAAATATTACATGCTTCCTGTTGTGGGAAAAACTCACCAATAAAAATTCAATTAGAATCTTTAGCTCAGGAAAATGAGTTAGACTTATGTATTGAAGAATTTTCAGATCTTAAAGATACTATGGTCTATGGGACTATGACATTCCCTTCCTTAGTTATTGATGGTCAGGTATACGATTATAGGCGTTACCAATCGAATGATAAACTCATTTCCATCTTAAAATCGAATTGATATGAAAACATTAACTTCATTTCTATCTGCAATTGCAGATTATTTGGTTTATGATGTTTTAAAATTTACAGAGGCTGATGTATTCGGATCAGCCTTACATTATTTCATCATTGGTTTTACTGAAATTGTTATCCTTGTCGTTTGTGTTACCTATTTAATGGGTATAGTTACAAGCTATATGCCAATGGATAGAATTAGGGTTTATCTCGAAAAAAATAAAAAATCAGGTATTGGTAACCTATTCGCCTCACTTTTAGGTGCAATAACGCCTTTCTGTTCTTGTTCATCTATTCCCCTTTTTGTTGGAATGATGCAAGCCAGAATACCTTTAGGAATAGCACTTTCATTCCTCATAACCTCTCCTCTAGTAAACGAAATTGCCATTGCTATTTTTTGGGTATCCTACGGTTGGAAAATAACATTAATATATATTATTTCAGGGATTGTGTTGGGTGTTCTTGGAGGTATTGTTTTAGATAAATTAGGAATGGCAAAGTATGTTGCCGATTGGATAAAAAACCTTGAATCCAACCAACATAAAACAACCAAAGACACTCGATCATTAAAAGCACGATTGCCCGAGGTGAACCGTGAAGCCTTAATTACTTTAAAAAAGTTAATTCCTTATATTTTTATTGGACTAGCTATAGGGTCATTTATACATGATTATGTTCCACAATCCTTTTTCGAAACTTATATATCTAAATCTAATCCATTAGCTGTACCCATTGCCGTAATATTATCTATACCTCTTTATATTGATGCTGTAGGTGTATTACCAATTTTAGAATCTTTGGTAGACAAAGGTGTTCCATTAGGAACCGCTATTGCTTTTATGATGGGATCTATAGGTTTATCTCTACCCGAGGCCTTGCTCCTAAAAAAGGTGATGCAAAAAAAATTAATCATAGCCTTTTTCACCACCATTGGTATCGGAATGATAATATCTGGATACATCTTTAACCTTATATTTTAAATTTCATGAAAACCTTATTTTCATCCATTTCAGCAGTATTATCTGCCTTGGCAGCGTGTACAAGTTGTATTGGCCCACTTATAGCCTTTGCAGGTTTTTTAGGCGTTAGTGCCTCTCAACTTATTTGGTTATCTAGCATAAAAACGGAATTAATCGCCTTTAGTTTAGTTGCTATATCTTATAACTTATATAGGGCTTATTACCCTAAAAAAGTAGAAATATGTTGTTCTATTGAAGAATCTAATTCATCAGTACCATTAACGAAAAAGGAGTCCAAAACTCTTCTATTTCTACAGTCTAAACCTTTTTTATGGAGCATTGCTATTCTAACCCTTTTCATTTTATTATCACCAAAATTCACAACCTTATGATCACTTTAAAACAAACCATTAAACAGGTTTTATTTGTTTCAATTGCATTATTTTCTTTTTCCTCTTTTGCAAGCCCTAAAGAGTTAACGCAAACACAAGAAGTTCAATTAAATCCTCAAAAAGAAACATTAATAAAACAAACGTAAAAACTTAAAAAATTCACTCAATCTTGCTGTTCCAAAATGATTGAATACAGCTTACAAGAAGTGGATGGATTTATTAAGCAAAAATCGAATATTGAAACCCAAGAAATTACAATTTGGTTTGATTCTGAAAAATGTACAGAAGACCAAATTAAAGCAGCTAATAATAAAACGTCTTATACTATTATTGAGGCCTAATTATATTTTAGGGTTACCCATATTGTTCACAAATAATTGTTTATGAGTGTGTTATTTTGTAAATTGTATTCAAATCCTGATGATATGAAAATACTAAAAGAGATTGATAGAGAGACTTTTAAGAAACGTTTCGAACGTAAAAAATCTTGCTATGAATTTTTAGCAGAATTAAAATGGCCAGATGGTTATTCTTGTTCACGTTGTGAATTTACTGGATTTATTAAAGGAAAACAGCCAAGTAGTAGGCGTTGTAAGAAGTGCGGTTATGATGAATCTACAACCTCAGGAACTTTATTTCATAAATTGAAATTTGGAATAGATAAGGCTTTTGAAATGCTTTATGAGATAACTTCAAGTAAAAAAGGAGCCAATAGTATTTGGTTAGCGGAACATTTTGGAGTCAATCAAAAAACGGCTTGGTTATTTCGTCAGAAGGTACAACTTGCTATGAAAAGTTCTGAGAATTATCCATTAGAAGGAAATGTTCATGTAGATGAATTTGAGATTGGTACGCCACAGGTTGGAGAACAAGGACGAAGTAAAAGTGAAAAGAAATTTCGAGTGGTTATTGCATTTGAATACCGAGATGGTAAATCTGGTAGGGGTTATGCTAAAGTAATTCAAGATTAAAGCTCAAAATCACTAAAACCAATTTTTGATGCTCATATCAAGTCAGATGCCAGTATTTTAGCCGATGGATGGAGTGGATACAAGCCATTAATTGAAGAATATCCCAATCTAAATCAGACTCTATCAGAGAATGGAACGAATTTTAAAATGCTTCATATACAAATTAGAAACTTTAAGAATTGGCTCAGAGGTGTTCATTCTTATTGTAATAAGGAATATTTACAAAAATATATCGATGAATACTTCTTTAGGTATAACAGAAGAAATCATAGAAAGTCCATTTTAGATAAAATTATTGAACGTTTTGTTCAACATAAACCAGCAATAAGTAAGGATATTAGAATTGTCGAGATTTAAATGGGTAACCCTATAAAAGAATTTGTCTTCTTAATGCTGTAATTACATTTTTATCTGATCTAAATCGATCATATTTTAAAGATTCATTTTGACTCAGAATTATTGCAGATTCAGTCTTCCATTTCTCAGGATAATCTGGCATTGAAAATGCTTCTGTTGTCCAATATAATTTTTCAATTTCCTCTGGACTTTTAAATTGACCAAATACTAAAATAGGTATCAGGAATAAAGTTATTAATCCAATTGATTTAATATTCATAGTTCTAAACATAATTATTACTCTAATTAACTTGTGAAAATAATAAATAAGAATGGAATAACCTACCAATCTTAAACTACTGAAAATATGATTACTAACCTCCTTAGTTAAATCCATAACCTTATATTAACCATACAATATTTGCAAACACAAACTTTTTTTCATTAAGTTTGTACCCAGTATGACAGCAAGAATTTCAAATATGAATTGGTGGTGGTTCCGTTTTAATCGACAAAACGTGAACTGATCCTTCTTGTATAAAAAAAATAAATTTACATATCTATACTAAAAAAGGCTTAGCGCGCGCTAAGCCTTTTTTTTGTGCCAAACTTTTCCATCATGAATTTAAAAATAACATCCAAAACACTGATTTACGACCTATTAACTCCAGTTAACCTCTACCTAAACCTTAGAGATGAGTTTAGTCAAAGTCTGATGCTTGAAAGTGCAGACCATCATTCAAGTGAACAACCAAAATCATTCATCGGATTACATTCAATAGCCTCTTTTGTGGTCGATAAAAATCAAATTTCCATTACATCAAAACACGAAACGGAGCAGATCTCCATTAAACCAGGCACACAGGTTATTTCTGAACTTACAGAATTCATGGAGTCTTTTACCGTTCAAGATCATCAAAAACCTCTTGTTAAGTTTTTTGGACATTCCACTTATGACGCAGTCCGTTACTTTGAAGACATTACACTAGATTTCGCTAAACAGAATACTATTCCGGAATTATCTTATCATTTATTTCAATTCATTATTGAATTTGATCACCATAAAAAAACAATTACAATTCATGAATTTTTAATTGATGATAGTCCCTCAGGTTTAGAAGGACTCATGGAACTTATCACGTCTGCACAAACTTCAACTCATAAATTTAAGATTGCCAATTTAGAGAAATCTAATATGAGTTCAGATACCTTCAAAGATTTGGTTACTAAAGGTAAAATGCATTGCAAAGCTGGCGATGTATTTCAAATTGTGATGTCTAGACAGTTTTCTCAAACATTTAAGGGCGATGAATTTAACGTATACAGAGCCCTCAGAGCAATTAATCCTTCACCCTACCTTTTCTATTTTGATTATGGTGATTTTAAAATATTTGGATCATCACCAGAAGCTCAACTAAAAATTGAGAATGGAAAAGCAATCCTTAACCCCATTGCTGGAACATTTAAACGCTCAGGAGAAGAAGATAAAGACAAGCAATTAGCTGATGCTCTTAAACAAGATCCGAAAGAAAATGCAGAGCATAATATGTTGGTAGATCTAGCAAGAAATGATCTAAGCAAACATGGTGAAAATGTTACCATTTCTAAGTACAAATCTATTCAATATTACAGTCATGTTATTCATATGGTTTCAGAAATTCAAGCTGATATCAATCCAAAAGATGCACTTAATATTTTCGCTGACACCTTTCCTGCAGGAACACTAAGCGGTGCACCTAAATACAAAGCCATTCAACTTATAGACCACTATGAAAATCAATCTCGTGGGTTTTATGGAGGGTCTATTGGATATTTCGGATTAGACGGATCTATTAACCAAGCCATTACTATTCGAAGTTTCCTTAGCAAAGAGAACACCTTGTTTAGTCAAGCAGGCGCTGGAATTGTTATAGACTCCAATGAAGAAAAAGAACTTGCCGAAGTCAACCATAAATTAAGTGCACTCAAGAAAGCCTTAACCCTTGCTCAAACCTTTTAATTATGACAACAAACATACTAGTGCTCGATAATTACGATTCATTTACCTACAACCTTGTTCATTATATAAAGGAAATAAGCGATGCCAATGTAGATGTCTTTAGAAACGACAAAATAGACCTTGAATCTGTTAACCATTATGATTATATCATTTTATCTCCTGGACCAGGGTTACCAAAAGATGCTGGGCTATTAAAACAGATCATAAAAACTTACGGAAGTACTAAAAAGATTTTGGGTGTTTGTTTAGGTATGCAAGCCATTGCGGAAGTATATGGTAACACACTTAAAAACCTAGAACACGTTTATCACGGTGTATCTACAGAAATTAAAATAGAAGATTTTAAGGATCCTATTTTTCAAAATATACCGTCAAAAATAAATGTTGGTAGATACCACAGTTGGGTTGTTGATAACCAACAGGATTTACAAAATCTTAAAATAACCTCTAGAGATCATAATCATCAAATTATGTCTGTACGTCATAAACACCACCAAGTCTATGGAGTCCAATTTCACCCAGAATCCATTTTGACTGAATACGGAAAAACAATGATTAAAAACTTTATTACAATGCCATGAACACAATTCTTAAACAACGATTTAAAAAACAAAGCCTCTCCAAACAGAGTGCTTATGAAGCCTTAATGTTAATTGGGCAAGGTAAATGTCATTCCAATGAAATGACCGCATTTATTACATCCTATATTTTACAAAAAACAACCGTAGAGGAGCTCTTAGGATTTAAACAGGCCTTAATGGATTTATGTATTAAAGTGGACTTTTCAGATCACGAAACTATAGATATATGTGGTACGGGAGGTGATGGAAAGCACAGTTTTAATATTTCAACAGTTACTGGACTCGTACTTGCCGGAGCTGGCTATAAAGTAACAAAGCATGGTAACTATGGAGTTTCATCCATTTGTGGATCTTCCCATGTAATGGAATACTTAGGCTATAAATTCAATAATGATGAATACACGTTGAAAAAGCAATTGGACTCTACCAATTTCTGTATGCTTCATGCTCCTTTATTTCATCCTGCAATGAAATTTGTTGCGCCAATAAGGAAAACCCTTAAAGTAAAAACATTTTTTAATATTCTGGGGCCTTTGGTCAATCCATCATCACCAAACTACCAACTTATTGGGGTTTACAATCTAGAAGTAGCCAGATTGTATCACTACTTATTGCAAAACACCTCAACAACATATCAAGTAATACACAGTCTAGATGGATATGATGAGATCTCATTAACAGGTTCTGCTAAAGTATATTCAAATTCTAATGAATATATCTTAGATCCAGAAGATTTTTCATCCAAACCTATTGCACCATCTCAACTAAAAGGAGGGCAATCTGTTAAAGATTCTGCTCAAATTCTGATTGATATTCTTAAAAACAATAGTACGAAAGAACAAAAATCTGTTGTTATGGCTAATGCCGCATTAGCGATACAAACTATAGAACCAAACAAAGAACTCACCGCGTGTCTACATATAGCACAAGACTCAATAGAATCTGGACGAGCATACCAAACCTTAAAAAAATTATGTCAATAGTTATGAATATATTAAACACAATCGTAAGATTTAAAAACAAGGAAGTTCATAACAAAGCTGAACTCTTTCCTATTAAACGCTTAGAACAAAGTCTATATTTTGAATCGGATGTTGTTTCATTAACAAAATATCTAAATCGGAACGATAAATCTGGAATAATAGCTGAATTCAAAAGAGCCTCACCTTCTAAAGGGAATATTAATCTATATGCTGATATTGAAGAAACTTCAGTTGGCTATATGCAAGCAGGTGCCTCTGCTCTTTCTGTTCTAACCGACACTCATTTTTTTAAGGGTAAAGATGAAGATTTAACAACGGCAAGAAACTTAAATTTCTGTCCGATATTAAGAAAAGACTTTATTGTTTCTGAATATCAAATTATAGAAGCTAAAGCGATAGGTGCCGATGCCATATTACTCATCGCTAGAATTCTTACTAAAGCTCAAATTATCAACTTCACGACATTAGCTCGACAACTGGGATTAGAAGTTCTCTTAGAAATACATGAAGAAAGCGAACTGGATAAATATGTTGAAGGCATTACGCTTGTTGGCATCAACAATAGAAACTTAGATTCTTTTGAGGTTGACTTTAACCGATCTATTCGATTGGCAGAGCAATTACCAAGTCATGTGGTAAAAGTGGCTGAAAGTGGGATTAGCTCACATAAAGATATTGACCATTTAAGAACTTGTGGTTTTCAAGGATTTTTAATCGGTGAACTATTTATGAAAATGCCTAATCCTGCATTGGCCTGTAAACAATTTATTAATCAAATAAAAAACGTAAGTCATGCTTAAACTAAAAGTCTGTGGAATGCGTGATGAACATAACCTTGATCAGCTTCTTCAATTAGAACCAGATTTTGTTGGATTTATCTTTTACAAGAATTCATCGAGATTGGTTACACAACCATTAGATATACCTAAACCAAAAGAGGTCAAATACGTTGGTGTTTTTGTAAACGATACAATAGAGAACATTATAAAGGCAACCAATAAATTCCAATTAGATTACATACAACTTCATGGACAAGAATCCCCAGAGTTTTGTTTAAAAGTTACTCAACTTGGAGTTAAAGTCATAAAAGCCTTTAATATTAACACCCAAACCAATTTCAACGACATATATAAATATTCCAACACTTGTCAATTCTTTCTTTTTGATGCCACGGGTAAATTACCTGGAGGTAATGGCATAAGTTTTAACTGGGAAATTTTAAAGAAGTATAAAGGAGAAACACCATTCTTTCTGAGTGGAGGCATTCAACTTTCTATGGCATGGAAAATAAAATATTTATTCCATCCAAAATTATATGCAATAGACATTAATAGTCAATTTGAATATAAGCCTGCTTTAAAAAACATTAACAACATCTCAATTTTCAAAGATGAATTACAACGTTAACACAAAAGGATACTATGGTGAATTTGGAGGTGCATTTATTCCAGAAATGCTGTACCATAATATCCATGAACTACAAACAAATTACATAAGGATAATAGAAAGTGATGTGTTTAAACAAGAGTTTAAACGGTTATTAAAAGATTATGTTGGCAGACCGAGTCCATTATACTACTCCGCCAATCTCTCTAAGCACTATAACTGCAATATATACCTAAAACGTGAAGACTTAAACCATACTGGTTCGCACAAAATCAACAATACCATAGGTCAAATTTTACTAGCAAAACATCTCAATAAATCAAGAATAATTGCTGAAACAGGAGCCGGACAGCATGGAGTTGCTACAGCAACGGTTTGTGCTTTAATGAATTTACCCTGCACAATATACATGGGTGAAGTGGATATTAAAAGACAAGCTCCGAATGTTAGCAAAATGAAAATGCTTGGTGCAAAGGTTATAAGCGTCACTTCTGGGAGTAAGACACTAAAAGACGCTACGAACGAAGCCATACGAGATTGGATTTCTAATCCAGAAGATACCTATTATCTCATTGGGTCTGTTGTTGGGCCACACCCTTACCCAGATATTGTTTCTAGGTTCCAGTCTATTATTTCTGAAGAAATTAAACAACAACTGCTTACCAAGACTGGTAAACAAAACCCCGATAAAATTATCGCTTGTGTTGGTGGAGGAAGCAATGCAGCTGGTGCATTTTATCACTTTTTAAACGACACTAACGTAGAATTAATAGCTGTTGAAGCGGCGGGGAAAGGCGTGAAATCTGGACAAACAGCAGCGACAACACAAATAGGAAAGCCAGGGATTATTCATGGAAGTAAAACCTTTCTAATGCAAAACTCTGAAGGACAAATTACAGAACCCTATTCAATTTCGGCTGGATTAGATTATCCTGGGATTGGCCCTCTACATGCACATTTATTAACAACTAATCGAGCTAAATACATCAGTGTAACGGACCACCAAGCCATAAAAGCAGCCAAACAACTTATAAACGTGGAGGGTATAATTCCAGCCATAGAATCGGCACATGCTTTAGCGGCTTTAGACGGTATTGACACATCGCCATCCGACTGCATTGTAATTAACCTATCTGGTAGAGGAGATAAAGATATGAACACACTTGCTAATTACTACAATTATGACTGATAGACTTCATAACACATTTAGATCTAAAGATTCTATTCTCAACATATATTTCACAGCTGGATATCCTAAGTTAAATGATACCTTAAAAATTGCTAAACAACTCTATGAAAATGGAGTGGATATGATTGAAATTGGAATGCCATTTTCGGATCCATTAGCCGATGGTTTGACGATACAAAATAGTAGTCAGGTGGCTTTAAAAAATGGAATTACAATCGATCTTATTTTTCAGCAAGTTTCTGAAATACGATCAGAAATTTCTGAAATCCCAATAATACTGATGGGGTATTTAAACCAACTTATTCAAATTGGAGTAGAACAATTTCTTCGCCAAGCGAAACAAGCTGGTGTTGACGCATTAATTATTCCTGATTTACCCAGTGAAATTTACCAAAGCACTTACAAATCTATGTTTGAATCTTATGGTATTAAAATTTGCTTTTTAATTACTCCGCAAACTCCATTATCTAGAGTAAAAGAAATAAGTGGAGTATGTTCCGGTTTTCTATATATGGTATCTACATTTTCAACAACAGGAAATCGTTTAAACCTTAATAACGAACTTATACAATACTTTGAGTCTATTAGAAATTTAAACATAGACGTACCGAGACTTATTGGTTTCGGGATTCATAATAAATCAAGTTATAAATTAGCTTCTGAGTATGCCAATGGTGCTATAATAGGTAGTGCATTCATTCAATCGCTTAAAGCGGATTCTACATTAAACGATAATATTACGGACTTTATAAAATCTATCCGATGATTATACAATTAGAAAATAACATACTTCCAATCCATAAACAAAAACTTTTGGAAGATTTAAAAATATTGGGTATTAAACCTAAAGAAGTCCAAACTCAA
>CBDEVQ010000118.1:0-9076 GCA_965243605.1 Flavobacteriales bacterium | reverse complement strand
AATTTTATTTTAAATTTGGAGCGGCAATCTACAAAATAATTAAGAACTATCAAGTATGTTCTTTTCATTTAAAAAATACTTTTCTAATAACTTAAACCAATAGGTTATATACCAACAAAAAAGCACCTAATTTTCATTAGGTGCTTTTTAATATTAAAGGTTATATACGTCTTAAAGTAACTCTACTTTACCTGAAGATAAACTGTACACTCCACCTACAATCTTAATCTCGTTATTTGATTCCATTTCTGCAAGAATAGGACTTTCCTTACGGATACGGTCCATCATAAGGCTTACATTATTCTTTATTACATCTGCAACAAATCCTCCATTCGAAGAATTTCTTTCACCTTCTGTAGTTGTTGAACTCACAGCTGGTTGAATTTGATCTAATAGTCCAGTAATGTTTCCTAGTTCTACACTATCACAAGCTGCTTTTACAGCTCCGCAAGCTTCATGTCCTAAAACTAATACTAACTTACTTCCTGCTACCTTACAAGAGTACTCCATTGATCCTAACATATCTCCGTTAACAATATTTCCAGCTACACGAGCCACAAATACATCTCCAATAGATTGGTCAAAAATTAATTCAACAGGAACTCTAGAATCAATACATGATAAAATTACAGCTTTAGGGTATTGTCCTCCTATAGTTTGAGCTTGTAATGCTAAATGATCTACTTCTTGTAATTTATTACTTACAAATCTGCTATTACCATCAATAAAATCCTGTAATACGCTATCTGGAGTTAATACATCCTGATGATCTTTTGTTAAAGCTACATTTTTCATTTCTTCTATGCTTAGTTTTATGGTTTTCTCTTTATATATCGTTCATATGTTATGAACGTTGGTTAACAAAAATATTAAAAATCAATTAAATTAATTCAATATTTACGTTTACCTCTGTTAAATACTTTAATTTTCACACGTTATAGACGCTGTAGAATGAATTAAAATCCCTCCATTAAAGACATCACATTCTTTTACCATCGATTTTATAAAACAATCGCCTTCCACAATATATTGCTCATAAAAGTTTGAATAACGTTCTTGAAATTTAGTATTGGGGTAAATCACTTGTTTCATATCGCTAAATGTTGAGACCAATTGATTCTGTTTAGACTTCCATTTTCGTTTTAATGTGACTTCTGTTTTATCTAATGTTTATCGATATGTTTCGCTCTATGCTCTAAACTGGCTAACAGTTCAGGGTGGTCTTTACTTAACTTCTTCCAAAGCTGTTCCAATTGCTGCTTCGTGGATTCAATATGGGTATTCTGTTTATAATTTTCGTTGGCGTATTGAGCTATAAAATCAGATTCCGAAAGCAAGAGGTCTTTCCAATTAAAAGCCCCGTTTTCAATTTTATTTTGAACTTTTTCGGAACAATTTATTGCAGAATTTCTTAATACAAGGAATGGAAAATCGATTGAAAAATGATCGAAAATTTCTTTTAATAAAAACCAGTAAGCTATCTCTCCACCTCCACCAATATAGGCTAAATTAGGAAGGATAATTTCCTGATACATTGGTCTCATAAGAACATTTGGACTAAATTTTTCGGGATTTTCATGGAGGTCTTTAATTAAATCGTCTTCTTTAATCAGCCCTTCTTTTCCATCTATTTCCCAAACCTGATGATCATTTTTTATCAATCGACCTCTAAAATTATCGTCTAAATAAAATAAATTACACGCACGTGCATTCACTTGCTTTTTATATTGATCTGGCCAATATGTTTCTAATTTAGTATAGGCTTTTAATACAGCTTCTTCTTTTATTTCCTTCTCGAAACAAGGAATTGCTAATCGTTTCAATCGACTATCATCTGCATCTAAAATAACTAAACCGTAAAGACCCAAACAACTCATTAACTAAATATTGGGTGGCTTTACTTAGTGTTTCTTTTTGATATGCATTGGTAAAGAGCTGACTTAATTTTTGTCCATTAATCGATAAACCAAACTCTTTTTTCAAGGTTTCGGTAAGTTGTAAAACCTCAGAAGGATTCATTCTTCCTACGCCTCCTTTTTCAGAAGTTTCCCATTCAAATTTGCTTTTACGCCCGTAAAAATGGTTAATCTCTTCAAAATCGTGATCTTCTGTTGCCATCCAGAACACAGGCACATAAACACGTTTAGGATCTTTTAAAATGACATTGTTCTGCTAAGTTTTATAATAGAGGCTATTTTATAAATAAAATATAATGGCCCTGTAAACAAACACAACTGATGTCCGGTTGTTATGGTAAAGGCATTCGATTTTCTTAAAGCGTCTATATTAAACGTTGTTCTATTAGAAACTTCTAACGATTCATATTGATCTGCTAGAACGTCATGAAGAGTAGATCTATTTTGAGTATCAAAAGATTTATTCTTAGCATATTCAATAATCGTATCTACAGAAGGAAAATCTCTTATAAATGGTTTCAATTCATTTTTTCTATCGGCATAATCTTGCATTAATTTAGATAGAAATGGAAATTCTTTATAAGGTAGAAGTTTAAACGTCGACATACATGTTCTTTTTTCAAACTTAGCATTTTATTCAAAAATATCTATAGATCTTCACCGAAAAAGAATAGCGCTTTATGTTAATTTTAGTAGATGTATTTAAAGCTCAAGCCGTATATATTCTGAACTCACTGAATCCTAAAATATTACTTTATTATTTGTTACCAGTCCAACCTTTCCCTCTAAAAAAACTTATATTTACCATTCTTTAAATAACCTTATGATGAAAACTAAATTACTATTAATAAGCCGCGGGTATGATGTCTTCGTTGCTTTTTACTTCGTGTGGAAACGAAAAGGCACATAGTCCTGTTGAAATTAAAAAAAGTGAAACGGCTGAAAAAAAAGAGTCGGATTTTAAATGGAATATTGATCGATTTGATGACTTAAAAGTAATCCGATACCAAGTTCCATCTTTTGATAAACTTTCTTTAAAACAAAAAACATTAGTTTATTATTTATCTCAAGCAGCTTTATCTGGAAGGGATATTATTTATGACCAAAATTACCGTCATAATTTAAAGATCCGTAAGACTCTTGAGACTATTGTAGAGAACTATAAGGGAGATAAAAATGCTGAGGATTGGAAGAATTTCATGACTTATACAAAGAAAGTATGGTTTGCTAATGGAATTCATCACCATTATTCTACAGAGAAATTTCAACCTCATTTTTCTAAGGCATTTTTTAAAGAAGCTATTAAAGTTACTGGAGAAGGACACGAAGCTTTATTTTCAAGCTTAGAATCTGCAATATTTGATTCTAGTATTGACAAGAAACGTGTAAACCAGGCTGATGGTGCTGATATTGTATTAGAATCGGCCAATAATTTTTATGGCGCTAATGTAACAGATGCAGAAGCTACAGATTATTACAAAAAGGCAAAAGCCAAAGACGGAGCAACTAAAACACCTATTTCTTATGGGTTAAATACGTCTCTTATAAAAGAAAATGGAACCCTAACGGAAGCTGTTTGGAAATCTGGTGGTAAATATGGTCCAGCCATTGATCAGATTATTTTTTGGTTAGAAAAAGCGGTTACTGTTGCTGAAAACGACAAGCAAGGTAAGGCTCTAGAAATTCTTATTAAATACTACCAAACTGGAGATTTAAAAGTTTGGGATGAATATAATATTGCTTGGGTAGAAGCTACAGAAGGTGACATAGACTACATTAATGGATTTATTGAAGTGTATGGAGATTCTAAAGGATACAAAGCATCCTATGAATCGATTATTCAAATTACCGATTTTGAAGCATCTGAAGCTATGCAAGTACTTAGTAAGAATGTACAGTGGTTTGAGGATAACTCTTCAATTATGACTGCTCATAAAAAAGATAGTGTTGTAGGAGTTAGTTATAAAGTTGTGGAAGCCGCTATGGAATCTGGAGATGCTTCTCCATCTACTCCTATTGGGGTTAACTTACCTAATGCCAACTGGATTAGAGAAAATCACGGTTCTAAATCGGTAAGTTTAGGGAATATTGTTTATGCATATTCTCAATCTAAAGGATCTGGTACTTTAAAAGAATTCTGCTTAAACGATGCTGAAGTTGAACGTGCGAAGAAACATGGAAAACGTGCTTCTAAATTACATACAGCTTTACATGAAGTGGTTGGACATGCATCTGGGAAATTAAATCCTGGAATTGGAACGCCTAAAGAAACATTAAAGAAATATGCGTCTGCATTAGAAGAAGGACGTGCTGATTTAGTTGCTCTCTACTATTTGTTGGATCAAAAAATGGTTGACCTTGGCTTAATGGAGTCTTTAGAAGTTGGTCGTGCAGAATATGATTCTTATATCCGTAACGGATTAATGGTTCAACTGCAACGATTAAAAATGGGAGACGAAATTGAAGAAGCTCACATGAGAAATCGCCAGATGGTAGCAGGTTGGGCATACGAAAAAGGAATGTCTGAAAATGTAATTGAAAAAGTATCTCAAGATGGTAAAACATTCTTTAGAGTAAACGATTACAAAAAACTTCAAAAATTATTTGGAGATCTTCTTAGAGAAATTCAACGTATTAAATCTGAAGGAGATTACGAAGCTGGTAAAAACTTAATTGAAAATTATGGTGTAAAAGTTGATCCAACAATCCACCAAGAAGTTTTAAATAGAGTTGCTAAGCTTAACATTGCACCTTACGGAGGATTTGTTAATCCTGAATATATGGTAACAAAAGATGATGCTGGAAAAATTACAGACATCAAAATTAAGTACGTTGATTCATTTGAAGATCAAATGATGAATTACGCTAAAAATTATTCATTCTTAGATTAATTGCTATAAACACAGCATAATTTTAAGTCCTATATTTAATAGCTGGTTTTATTTTTATAAAACCAGCTATTTTTTTTCTAAAATAAATCTGAAACCCATATTAGAATAATACCTTTGCAAAAAATTTCCAAAGCGTAAATCATGGAGCTTAAAAAAATAAAGGATTTACATAAGATTGTAAATCAATATAGTGAGAAGAAAAAACTTGTCCTTTGCTCTGCAGAAGACGAGCATGCTTTAGAAGCTGTAATACATGCTTTTAAGGAAGGTATTATAGAACCTATTTTAGTTGGTGAAAAACCCGCTTTAAAAAAAACAGCTCAGGCTCTAAATTTTGATTTAAATGAGGTGGAAGTTCACTTTGAACGCGATACTCACAACGTTGTTAAAAAATCGGTAATGCTTGTTATGAACGGCGAAGCAGATATTTTAATGAAAGGTCAATTGTCTACAGCTAAACTATTATCGGGTGTATTAAACAAAGATTGGGGATTAAAAACCAAACGATTTCTATCCCATTTAGCCATATTTGAAGTCCCAAAATATCATAAACTTATTGCAATGACAGATGTTGCAATGAATATATTACCGACCTTAAACCATAAAATTGGTATTATTAACAATGCGGTTTCTTTCCTAAAAAAATTAGGGTCTAAAAACCCCAAAGATAGCCGCTCTTGCAGCTGTAGAAATGGTTAATGAAAAAATGCCCGCAACCACAGATGCAGCCCTACTTTCTATAATGCAAAGACGTGGACAAATTAAAGGATGTTTAGTTGATGGTCCTTTAGCATTTGATAACGCCATTAGCTTCGAAAGTAAAAAATCTAAAGGTTTAGGTGGATCTGTTGCAGGAAATGCAGATATACTATTAGTCCCTAATATTGAAGCTGGAAACATGCTTTATAAATCGTTTGTATTTTTCGCCAACGCAAAAGTCTGTGGAGTTGTTTTAGGCGCTCCGTTTCCAATTGTATTAACCTCACGTGCCGATTCTCAAGAAACAAAGTTTAATTCTATTCTTTTGGCAGCGGCTTCAACCTCTAAATTTGATGGAAAATAAATTTACAATTCTAGTTATTAACCCGGGCTCTACCTCTACTAAAATTGGGGTTTACGAAAACCAGGTCTCTATTCTTGAGAAAAATTTTCATCACGATATAGAGGAGTTAAAACAATATACGTCTATTGCTGATCAGGTTAACTACCGAAAAAACCTGATTGTTAATACACTAATTAGTGATGGTTTTAACATACAACAGATAGACCTCATTATGGCTAGAGGTGGATTGCTAAAACCTATGCCATCTGGAGTGTATAAGGTGAATGCAGAAATGCTTAATGATTTAACCTATAACAAAAGAAAGCATGCCAGTAATCTATCGGCAATTATTGGTCACGAAATTGGTCTTAAAATTGGTGTAGAAGCTTATATTGCTGACCCTGTGGTTGTCGATGAATTGCAAGATGTAGCTCGTATTTCTGGACATCCGTTATTTGAACGAACATCTATTTTCCATGCCTTAAACACGAAGGCTATTGGTCGTAAATATGCACAATTACAAAACAAATCTTACGAGGATTTAAATTTGATTATTGTTCATATGGGCGGAGGTGTAACCGTAGGTGCCCACCGTAAAGGACAAGTTATAGATGTTAACCAAGGTATAGATGGTGAAGGTCCATTTTCTCCTGAACGCAGTGGAAGTTTACCTGCTGGCGATTTAGTAAGATTGTGTTTTAGTGGTGAATACTCTAAAGATGATGTTCTTAAAATGATTGTAGGCCAAGGTGGTGTATCGGCATTTTTAGGAACCAACGATATGAGAGCCGTAGAAACTATGGTTGCTCAAGGGGATGATAAAGCCTAAGCTCATTCTGGATGCTATGATCTATCAAATATCTAAATTAATTGGTGCACAGTCTGTGGCTTTAAAAGGTCAAGTTGATGGTATTTTACTGACTGGAGGGGTTGCTTATAGCGATTATGTGACTTCAGAAATTAAAGAACAAACGTCTTTCTTAGGCAATATTCATATTTTCCCAGGCGAAAATGAATTGGATGCTCTAGCTTTTAACGGCTATAGGATTTTAACAAAACAGGAAAATTCTAAAATTTATCCACCTCAATAACTAAAAAATCCCCTTAACTATAATGCTAAGGGGATTTTTTTTATTTAAACCACGGTTTAGACGCGTCTATTAAACCATCTATCTCATCTATTGGAATATCTTTATTCGGGTTTATAGCATATACTTTAACCAGTTTACGATTTCCTTGTTCTAATTTAGGATGATCTAAAAATTTGCCTTTCATGAATCCTATATAGGGCGCTTTGCTTTTCTTATCAAACCAAAAATAACACAACATTTTACCCTTGTATAAGAACATTGGCAATCCATATTTTAAAGCTTCTGTTATTCTTTCATCAGAATTTAAGATATGCTGCCTTATGTACAGCAAGCAGCTTTTATATGGTTCTTCTTTTTTCTCGTAAAATAAATCTAGTGGAGATAGCATATCTATAAGTCTATGGATTTCTTTCTCCGTAAATATACGCTATAATGCGTTTAGGCTTTAATAAATCCTTCCACTTTTTGAGTCAATTCAGCCTTAACATCTTCCGATTTAAATGTATTATTTCCTAAATCAAAAACATCGTAAAATGAACCAATCGTCATATTTTCGACCACGTTACCCTCCAAAATACCCTAACATTTTAGATAACCCAGCGTTAGCAGAAGCTCCACCTCCACCACCTGGAGATGTTGAAAGTACAAAGGTGTCTTTACCGCCCATAAATTCACGATCTGCACGAGACATCCAATCAATTATATTTTTGAAAAAAGCACTCATGTACCCATTGTGTTCGTTTGTGGCTATTATTACCGCATCGTATGTTTTAATTTCTGATATAAAATCTAAAATTTGCTGAGGGACTCCATTGGTTTCCTCATAATCTGAACTATACATTGGAATATCCCATGATTGTAAAGATTTTGCCTCTATATTATTGATCTCTCCTAAATAATTAATTACCGATTGGTTGATAGACTTAGAACTATTACTTCCTGCAAATGCTAATATTTTTCTCATGATATTTGTTTTTACTTTATTTGTTGTAACAAATATATAAATATTAATTAAAAAAATTACCCTGAACACATTTTTTTTTTGCTCAGGGTAATTTTCAATTATTACGTTAGAATTTACTTTAGGCTCTAATTTTATCCAAAAGTAAATTTAACTGCTTAGCTTCTTCCTCGGTTAAAACGTTCTGAAAATGATTCATTTGTTTAACCACAGGATCTATTTCATCTAGGAATTTCAGTCCTGTTTCAGTTATTTTTATATCAACCTTACGTCTATTGTTGGGATTTAATTCACGAATAACGTAATCAGACTTCACCAATTTATCTATAAGTCGGGTTAAATCACACTTTTTATCAATGAGCACCTCTTTAATTTCTCCTGGCGAAGCATATTCAGGAAATCGACCTTTCAGAATTCTTAGAATATTATAATGTTGCCCTGTAATATTAAAGGGTTTCATTATTGCCACATTTCTATTCTCCATCTTTTTAGATGTAAATAGAAAGTTTATATAGGCTTTTTGGAATTCGTTTTCGAAGGGCTTTCTTTGTTTTATGGTGTCTTTGATATCCATTCAAGAGATTTTATTTGTGACAACAAATATAATCAAAAATCAAAAAAAAGATGCAAATTATTGAGTTAAATCAATCCTTTGCATCTTAAAACCTCAAATATAGCTTAACTATATCTAATTTCTTGTTAAATCTTCTTCGGCTATTACTCTAAAAGCATATTTATAACCCGCAGACGTTGCTATAGCGTAAAATATCAGGTCCATAAAATTAAACGTATCCTTCATTATTGGAATCAATTGGCCATAATCAATGCTAAAAAGCACATCGACCTGAACCAATGTCTCAATACCATACATAAATCCAATTATACTAAACATGTTACCAAGCGTACAAGATATTAATGCAATAACTCCACCTGTTATTCCAAAAATTGGAGTCATCCCTTTACCTACATAACGCATAGAGATTCCAACTAGGAATCCAATAGCAATAGCCATATACCCAATCTGATATCCAGTTGAAACGGTTACTGCACCCCATAAAATGGCTCCAATAATTCCAACAATTACACCGGCTAATACAGCCTTTGGATAATTTTGTTCTTCTAAAAAGTGATTTAATTCTTGTTCAGATAATTCAATTGTAGGTTCTTCCGATTCC
>CBDEVQ010000117.1:0-90764 GCA_965243605.1 Flavobacteriales bacterium | reverse complement strand
TTTACAGATATTCAAGGGGCTTCATATGATATTTATACTGAATTAGGCCTTGGTAAAACGGTTGTTTTATCTTTTATGAATTATTTTACTTCAATGTGTCAAAATGAAGTGAAATACTTAAATCATATAAAAGATATTTATGAAACCGAGGAAGATATGATACGATTTTGGGGTATTGAAATTACAAATGTTGGAATGTTAAATTCGGCAGGTGTTAATTTAAATACATTGTATCAAGATTGGGGCTTAGATTACCCATTAATAAATCTAGATGGTTTAGATACGTATTTATCTAATTTAGTAACAAGTGTTCCAACCTATATTGTTATTAAACCCGATCATTCTTACACCGTTATTTCTTCAATAAATTATGATGAAGATGTTCTAAGTTATTTAAATCAGAATATTTTATCAGCGAATAATATCAGTGCCGATCATGATGTTGATCTTTATAATGTAGATCATGATTATTGTAATGGAAATCTAAATTTATACTTAAACATTCAAAATACAGGATTACAAATTCATGCAGGTTTTATGATCACATTATCTGATGATTCTGGGACAATAATAGATCAATTGAATGTTTCTAATACGCTTAATCCAAAAGCTAGAGTAGAAGTTTCTTTATTTTATGGAGCAAACCAAATTACAGATACAGAACTCAATATAGACATAACATCAGTGTATTCTAATGAAAATCATAGAAACAATAAAGCTGATGTCAGTATAATAGAAACTAATAATAGTTCAGGGAATACAATCCAATTTCAATTACAAACAGATAATTATCCTGCAGAAACAGCTTGGCATTTAAGAGATAATACCGTAGGTGAGTTCACAGATTCTGCTGGGTTAGCATCAGATGGAACGATTACAGGATTAACTCAAGGGTTACATACTTATAATTTTAATTTAGAAGACGATCATTGTTATACGTTACATATATATGATTCTTACGGAGATGGTCTTTGTTGTTCTAATGGGAATGGATATTTTAAAATTATCGATTTACCAACAGGTAATCTATTAGATGAAGGTGGAACTTTTCAATTATCGGATAAAGCTCATTTTAGAATACTTCCACCAGATATTGGAATAGAAGAACATAGTAGTTTAAATCAAAATAAGGAAGTTCTAAGTATACAGTATTTTGATTTATTAGGACGTAGTTATTCTAATCCAAAAAAGAATATGACTATGTTAAAAAGAACGGTTTATACGGATTATTCGTCACGTTCTGAGAAAATTTATGTAAAATAATTTGTTTTATAGTAGATAAAATAATTATATTTGCACCCTGAAATAGATAGAAATCAAGAGTCAATATAGCTGTAAAAAGCTTCAAAAAATTCAGAAATGAAAAGAACGTACCAACCTTCAAACCGTAAGCGTAAAAACAAACACGGTTTTATGGACAGAATGGCTTCAGCAAATGGACGTAAAGTTCTTGCAAGAAGAAGAGCTAAAGGTAGAAAGAAACTTACTGTTTCTTGCGAACCTCGTCACAAAAGATAATGATATTATCTTAAACTTTTAAAGGTCTTATTGGAAATTATTTTCCAGTTAAGACCTTTTTTTTAAGTAAAAAATAAAAACACCATCTAGAAATACATCATGCCAAAAAATACTTCAATTAAATCGGTATTAATCATAGGGAGTGGACCAATTGTAATTGGTCAAGCCTGTGAATTTGATTACTCTGGATCTCAAGCTTCGAGATCATTACGAGAAGAGGGAATAGAAGTTACACTGATTAACTCGAACCCAGCTACCATAATGACAGATCCTGTTACAGCTGATAATGTTTATTTAAAACCATTAACGGTTGAATCGATTGAGGAAATTTTAGAATTACACCCAAATATCGATGCAGTTTTACCAACAATGGGAGGACAAACTGCGTTAAATCTTTGTATAGATACAGATAAAGAAGGCGTTTGGGAGAAACATAATGTAGATATTATTGGAGTTGATATTGACGCTATTAATATTACAGAAGATAGAGAGCAGTTCCGTCAATTAATGAATAGGATTGATATTCCAGTAGCACCAGCTAAAATTGCGAAGTCATTCTTAGGAGGGAAAAAAATTGCTCAAGAATTAGGGTTTCCACTGGTAATTCGTCCATCATTTACATTAGGTGGATCTGGAGCATCATTTGTATATACAAAAGAAGAATTTGAAGGAGCATTAAAGAATGGTCTTCATGCATCTCCAATCCATGAAGTTTTAATTGATAAAGCTTTATTTGGTTGGAAAGAATACGAATTAGAGCTTTTAAGAGATGATAATGATAATGTAATTATTATTTGTTCTATCGAAAATATGGATGCAATGGGAATCCATACTGGAGACTCTATTACTGTTGCACCAGCAATGACATTATCGGATACTACATTCCAAAGATTACGTGATATGGCCATCAAAATGATGAGATCTATTGGTGATTTTGCTGGAGGATGTAATGTACAGTTCGCTGTAAGTCCTGATGACAAAGAAGATATTGTTGCAATTGAGATTAACCCTCGTGTTTCTCGTTCATCAGCCTTAGCATCTAAAGCTACAGGTTACCCAATTGCAAAAGTTGCAGCTAAGTTAGCCTTAGGGTATACATTAGATGAGCTTAAAAATCAGATTACAAAAACAACTTCGGCATTCTTTGAGCCTACGTTAGATTATGTAATTGTTAAAATACCACGTTGGAACTTTGATAAGTTTAAAGGGTCTGATAGAAGTTTAGGACTTCAAATGAAATCTGTAGGTGAAGTTATGGGAATTGGACGTAGTTTCCAAGAAGCTCTACAGAAGGCATGTCAGTCTTTAGAAGTAAAACGTAATGGTTTAGGAGCTGATGGTAAATACTGGACAGATCAAGATAAAGTATTAGGTGCATTATCTACGGCTTCTTGGGATCGAGTATTCCGTATTTACGATGCAATCCGTTTAGGAGTTCCAATGAGAAAGATTCACGAATTAACGATGATAGATCCATGGTTCTTACGTGAAATGGAAGAAACAGTTGCTTTCGAGCGTGTTTTAGAAAAAGAAAAACTAGAGACAATTTCTTACGATTTATTACTTGAAGCAAAAATGAAAGGTTTAGCTGACCGTCAGATTGCGAACTTAATGAACTGTTTAGAAAGTCAAGTATATAATAAACGTCAAGATCTAGATATTCAGCGTGTATTCAAGTTAGTTGATACTTGTGCTGCTGAATTTGAAGCCAGTACACCTTATTATTATTCAACATTTGAGCCTAAGCAATTAGCCGCAGATGGAAGAGAAACAATTCATAACGAAAGTGTTGTTTCTGATAAGAAAAAAATTGTTGTATTAGGTTCTGGACCAAACCGTATCGGACAAGGTATAGAATTTGATTACTGTTGTGTGCATGGTGTATTAGCTGCTAAAGAATCTGGATACGAAACAATAATGATTAACTGTAACCCAGAGACTGTTTCTACAGACTTTGATACAGCAGATAAATTATACTTCGAACCTGTATTCTGGGAGCATATTTACGACATTATTCAGCATGAAAAGCCTGAGGGTGTTATTGTTCAGTTAGGTGGACAAACTGCACTTAAGTTAGCTGAGAAGTTAGATAAGTACGGAATTAAGATCATTGGAACAAGTTTCGACGCTTTAGATTTAGCAGAAGATAGAGGACGTTTTTCTAAATTATTAGAAGATAATAAAATTCCTTTCCCTCAATATGGAGTTATTGAAACTGCAGAAGAGGCATTAGAGTTATCTAAAGAATTAGACTTTCCAATTTTAGTTCGTCCTTCTTATGTATTAGGTGGACAAGGAATGAAAATTGTAATTAACGAAGAAGAATTAGAGCATCATGTAGTTGATTTATTAAAATCAATTCCTGGTAACAGAGTTCTTTTAGATCATTACCTTGAAGGAGCAATAGAAGCAGAAGCTGATGCAATTTGTGATGGTGAAAATGTTTATATTATGGGTATAATGGAACATATAGAGCCTTGTGGAATCCACTCAGGAGATTCTAACTCTGTATTACCTCCATTTAATTTAGGAGATCTAGTAATGGATCAAATAAAAAGCCATACACATATTATTGCAAAAGCATTAAAAACAGTTGGATTAATAAATATCCAATTTGCAATTAAAGATGATAAGGTATTCATAATTGAAGCGAATCCTAGAGCATCTAGAACCGTTCCATTTATTGCTAAAGCATACCAAGAACCATACGTGAAGTATGCAACTAAGGTTATGTTAGGAGAGAATAAAGTGACTGATTTCGACTTTAATCCAGTACAAAAAGGATATGCTATTAAAGTACCTGTATTCTCTTTCGATAAATTTCCAAATGTAAATAAGGAATTAGGACCAGAAATGAAATCTACAGGAGAAAAGATTTACTTTATTGACGATTTAAAGGATCCTTTCTTTAAGAAAGTATACTCTGAAAGAAGAATGTATTTAAGCCGTTAGTAATACGGATCTAAATTCATAAATATCAAAACCCCTTAATAGAATATTCTATTAAGGGGTTTTATTTTAAAAACAATATTTTATCTCAATAATAGTGTTGGTTATGGTAAGTTGAAATGATTATATTTGTTTTTTTGTTAAAAATAATAATCCTCAAGAACAGGATATAAAACCAATCAAATGATTAATAAAGCTTCTTTAATCGATCGTTTTTCTCGTTATACGATGATCGATACACAATCAGATGTTAATTCACCAACATGTCCTTCAACAGAAAAGCAAAAGGATTTAGGACGAGTATTGGTTAAAGAATTACTAGAATTCGGATTAAAAGATGCTCACATGGATGAACATGGATATGTTTATGCAACCTTAGAATCAAATTCTGAAAAAGAAGATCTACCCAAAATATGTTTTTGTGCGCACATGGATACATCTCCAGATGCAAGTGGAACAAATGTTAAGCCTTTAATTCATGAGAATTATGATGGTAAGGACATTATCTTACCAGATGACCCATCCGTGGTAATTTCACCTAGCCAACATAGAGAGTTAGGAAATAAAGTTGGACAAACGGTTATTACCGCAAGTGGTGAAACGCTTTTAGGAGCAGATGATAAGTCTGGAATAACAGAAATTATGTCTGCATTAGAATATTTCCATAATAATCCAGAAGTTAAACATGGTATACTTAAAGTTCTTTTTACACCGGATGAAGAAATTGGAAGAGGAGCTGATTTAGTAAATATAGAAAAATTAGATGCAGATTTCGGTTATACAATGGACGGGTCTACATTAGGACATTTTGAAGATGAAACATTTTCTGCTGATGGTGTAGAAATTATTGTTCATGGTGTTGTAATTCATCCAGGATTTGCCAAAGGAAGATTAGAGAATGCATTAAAAATTGCATCTAAAATTGTTGCTAATTTACCAGAAGGTAAAATGTCTCCAGAAACAACGTCTAAGCGTGAACCATTCATGCACCCGGTACATATTGAGGGAGGTTCAGAAACGGCAAAGATTAATTTTATTATCCGTTCGTTTGTAACAGAAGAGTTGGCAGACCTTGAAAATTTATTAAAAGAAACTTGTGATAATGTATTGAAAGCATTTCCGAATTCTTCTTATGAATTTAAAGTTACTGAACAATACAGAAATATGAAGGAGGTGGTTGATGAAAAACCAGAAATTGTAGAGTATGCCATGGACGCCATTAAAATGACAGGAGTTGAGGCTGTAAAAGGAAGTATCCGAGGAGGTACTGATGGATCTCGCTTATCATTTATGGGATTACCTTGTCCTAATATCTTTGCTGGAGGACATGCTTTCCATAGTAAAGAGGAATGGGTATGTGCAGAAGATATGGAAAAGGCGAGTGAAGTTATCGTTAATATTATGACCATCTTTGAAGCTAAATCATAAGTATTAGTATATATAAATTAAAAAGCCTGATTCTATTGAATCAGGCTTTTTTTTTGTCGTTATATTAAAACACTTATACCCAATGTTACACAAAATAGGAGTGTAGTAATGGCAATAACTTTGAGCATAGGGTCATAATGTTGTACATATTTAATATTCTTAACCTGAATGATATGTTTAATAATAATAGGTAAAGAGATTAAGTATAGGAAGTTAAATACAGAAAGCGTTTCAATTTGTAATAGAACAAATACTGTAGCTAAAATATATGGAGTTGAAACTAAGATATATTGGTAAGTTTTAGATTGGTTAAATCCTAAAATAATAGCAATGGTATTTTTTCCTGCTTGTTTATCAGAAATAACATCTCGCATATTGTTTAAATTTAATACACCAGTACTCAATAAGCCTACCGCAGATGCAGGGAGTAAGATATACCAATTCCAATATCCTAAATGTACAAATGCATTAAGAGCAACACCAAAAATACCAAAGAAAATAAATACCGAAATATCACCTAAAGCTTTGTAACCGTATGGGCTTTTACCTGATGTATATGTAATAGATGCATAGATACATAGTGTTAATAGGAATGTAAATAAAATATAATAGAATCCTAAAAAAGGGAAACTAAGATGAATTAGAATAATCCCACTAGCAAATGAAAGTAAAGAAAATATTACCATGGCACTTTTCATTTGAGCTAAACTAATTGCTCCACTTTGGACAGCCCTCGATGGCCCTTCTCTGTCTTTATGATCCGCTCCATGAACGGAATCACCGTAATCATTAGCAAAATTAGAAAGTACTTGAAGAAATAAAGTGGTTAGTAAAGACATTACCACAACAATGTTGTTATACTTTCCATAAAAAGCAGCAAGCATACTACCTAAAATAATAGATGCAAAAGCGAGAGGTAGTGTTCTTAAACGGGCAGCTTTAAGCCATGTTTTAATTCTAGACATAAATGTATTTAAACAAAGTATATAAGGGAGGAACTAATAGAATTAGGTTATAAAACCATTTCAATATGCGGAATTCCATCTTCTAAATATGGTTCTGAACTTTTAGAAAATCCTAATCCAGTATAAAATTTTTCTAAATAACATTGAGCTCCAATCTTAATGGTAGAATTTGGATATAAATGTTGACTAATATTTATACTTAACTGCATTAATGTTTTACCATATTTTTTATCACGAGCACTTTTAGAAACTAAAACACGTCCTATAGAAGCTTCTTTATATGAAATGCCTGGAGGTAGAATACGAGTGTAAGCCACTAAATGGCCATTGTTATCATATCCACAAAAATGCTTAGAAACCTGATCTTTATTATCAAGTTCTGGATATGGGCAATTTTGTTCTACAACAAATACGTCCGTTCTAATTTTAAGTACATCATATAAACCTTGAGGTGTGAAATCTTCAAAGTCTATTAATTTCCAGTTTACCATAGTGAACTCATGAATTTAGCTAGAAACAAAAATACATTTTTAAAGGATCATAATAGAAAATAAACCTTGAAATTTAGCGGTAAATACAAGAATAAGATTCTTGAAATACATCATTAAAGTAGTCTTGGGACAAATGCCTTATTAATGATATTTAGCCTGTATAAGGATTCGAATAAATCTATGACGTCCTATTCGCTGAAAATTAAAACCATTTTCCTCCGCTAATATAAAATCCGATATAGAAATTATTTGATAAGGGTAGAGGTGGTTTTTTATATTGAGTTTTGAATAATGGAAAGGACTGAACTACTATTTGAAGGAGAATAATTCTTAAATACATTTATTATTATACCGGATATTAATGAAACAGAGTTAATGATTAAAGTTATCTTTAATTCTAACTATTCATGTTATATTTGTTATTCTAAAATATAAAATAAATACACGCATGAATACCGCAATACGTCAACTTGAACCACAGATCGTTTGGAATCATTTTTCCGATTTAAATGCAGTACCACGTGCCTCTAAAAAAGAGGAGCGTATTATTGCTTTTATGAAAGCATTTGGAGAAAATTTAGGCTTAGAAACACTTGTAGATCATGTAGGTAATGTAATTATACGTAAACCAGCAACTACAGGATTTGAGAACTTAAAAACCGTTACGTTACAGAGCCATATAGATATGGTTCATCAAAAAAATAACGATACGGATTTCAATTTTGATACTCAGGGTATTGAGATGTACATTGATGGAGATTGGGTAAAAGCCAACGGAACGACTTTAGGGGCAGATAACGGAATGGGTGTAGCAGCTATGATGGCTGTTTTATCAAGTTCAGATATAAATCATGGACCTATAGAAGCTCTATTTACAATAGATGAAGAGACAGGAATGACTGGAGCAAAAGGACTTCAGCCTAATGTTTTGACTGGTGATTATCTTTTAAATTTAGACTCAGAAGAAGAAGGTGAAATTTATATAGGATGTGCAGGAGGAATTGATACTTCTGTAGATTATACATATTCTCAAGAGCAATGCTCTAACGATTTTACGACGGTTAAATTAACTGTAAAAGGACTGAAAGGAGGGCACTCTGGTGGTGATATTCATTTGCAATTAGGAAATGCAAATATCATTTTGTCACGTTTGCTTTGGGAAGCCGAACGATCAACAGGGTTAAGATTATCTGAATTTGATGGTGGTGGATTAAGAAATGCTATACCAAGAGAAGCTAATGCTATTGTTAACATTCCAAATGCAAATATGGATGGATTTAAACAATTGTTAGACGCATTTTCTACGAAGTTACAATCAGAATATAAACAATCGGATTCAGGATTAACTATTGAAATGAATGCGATAGATTTTAATGGGAATGTATTAGCAGAAGGTGATCAAAAGAAAATTATAGCTTCAATAATAGCCTGTCCTAACGGCGTTCATAAAATGAGCGAAAGTGTAGAAGGTTTGGTAGAAACTTCTAATAACCTGGCACGTGTTCTTATTAAAGATGGAACATTTATGTTATATGCTTTACAACGTTCTTCAGTAGAAAGTTTAAAGTGGGATATTGCTTGGAAAGTTGCAGCTTGTTTTGAATTAATTGGAGCAAAAGTTGAGCATTCTGGTGATTACCCAGGTTGGGAGCCTTTAATGAATTCTGACATAAAAACGTTAATGGAAAGAAAGCATGTTGATATTTTTGGTTATGATGCTAAAATTATGGCTATTCATGCAGGTTTAGAATGTGGTTTATTAGGACAACATTATCCAAATATGGAAATGATTTCTGTTGGTCCTACAATTAGAGGAGCACATTCTCCAGATGAACGTTGTAAAATATCTACTGTTGCTAATTTTTGGAAATTTTTAGTGGCTGCTTTAGCTGAAGTTCCAGCTAAGTAGTAGACATTTAATAATTAAAAAAACGAGATGTGCTTAAATAAGTATATCTCGTTTTTTTTGTTGAAAATATATTGAGAAGTAATTAATGTTGAACTAATTCAGATTTATATAATTCTAGTATTTTTAATAATACTACTGAGAAAATAAATATTATTTTTTATAACGTAATCAATGATATATATTTGTGAATCAAAATGAAAGAATTCAATTTTTAAAAAAAAATAGAAAATGAAAACGAAAATAATAATAGTATTAAATGTTATTTTATTCGGAAGTATTCAAGCGCAGGATATCAATGCAGACAGTTTGTTTTCGAAATTAGAGTTTAACAAAGAAACCTTTATTATAGATTACGCGGACAATGCATGTAATTGTATTGATTCTATTAGTTTATATAATAAAAGTAGTGCAAATGTTTCTGAGGAAATAGGTGTTTGTATTAGTCGACAATTACCTGGGTATTTAATAAGTATCGATTTATTGGATGCATTATCTTCAATAGAAATTATGAAAATTGATTCTACAGAAGAATCGAAATCCATTGCGCTTGAAATTACTGAATATGATGAAAATTCAGAAAAATATCAATCTGCATATTTTGAAATAGAGCGCTATTTGCTTGAAAATTGCGAGCAGGTAAGAGAGAAAGTAAGTGAAGATAATAAAGAGGTTAAAAGTTCATTTTCGGAAAATGATGCAGCCATAATATTATACGATAGGGGAGTTCGAGAATACGAAGCTAAAGAGTTTGATAAAGCGATAAAATCATTTAAGAAAGCTGTTAAAATTGATTCAGATTTTGCTTTTGCTTGGGATAATTTGGGTTTAGCATATAGACATACTAAACAATACAAAAAAGCGATCAAAGCTTATGAAAAATCGATAAAAGTAGATCCGAAAGGATTTACTCCACGTCAGAACTTGGCCATTGTATATACGTATTTAAAAGACTATGATAAGGCGATTGAAGCTTATGAAAATCTTGCGAAAATAGATGATTCTAATCCAGAGGTATATTATGGAATAGGTATTATTCAATGTACTTATAAGGAACAATTTGAAAAGGCTTTAAGAAATATGTGTATTGCTTATACGTTATATGTTAAGCAAAATTCACCTTATAGATCTGATGCTGAAAAAGCTATTAATATGATATTTAGTCATATGAGTAAACAGAATCAAGAGGAATTATTCTATGAAATTCTGGAAAAATATGGTTTAACACCACAAGGAGAAACTGAGAACTAATAGAACATCAATCTTGATTTCCAATAACAAAAAAGGCGCACTAGTATACACTAATGCGCCTTTTTTGTTGTTAAACAATAAGATTAAATCTTAACCTTTGTTGTGTAAACTTTTCCTTCGTTCTCAATTTTCATGAATACGATTGAATTTTGAGCATTCGTTGGAATTGTAAGTTGAGATCCGAACATTGTTTCTTTAATAGAAACACGTCCTAATACATCATAAATTTCAACAGAAGCATTGTTGATATCTAAATCAGATTGAATTTCAATATTCCCGTTATTAGAGAAAATTGTAAAGTAATCTTGAGCATCTAATTCTTCAACTGAAATGTTAGCAGTATTATGTGTGATTTCAAATTTATCATAGAATACGGCATCACCAGTTGCCATACTGTTTCCATTTGCAGAAACTGAAATGGCATAGAATGTAACTTTACCTTCATAGTCTGTTGGAGCTGTCCAACCAGTATTAAATGTGTTCGAGCTGAAACCCATATCATGCTTAGAGAATGGATAAGTAACGGCATCTCCATCTACAGTATAAGAACCATTACCAGAAGTACCTGTTGTTGTTGTAAAAGATCCAACACCATTTAATAGAGTATCTAAAGCAATAATTTCGTAACCGTGTTTAATATTACTTTGGTCTACAGTTAAATCAAGCGTATAAGTTATTCCAGAAGAATATTTATCATCGGCTCCTGAATAATCGAAAGTTAGTCCTCCTTCACTTGCTAAATCTGGAGCTGCATCTGCTCCTCCATGACAAATATTACAACTTTGAGCTGAGCTTGATATCTGTGCACTTTTACCATTTACAGCCATGGCGTAATGAAAAGCAGAATTTTCAGCAATACCCCCATTGTAAGATTGAATAATAAAGGATGCACCTATTGCACCTAAAATTGAAATTGGTAGAATTATTTTTTTCATAAGATATAATGGATTAGTTTGCGACAATTTATTGAAATTAAAACAAAGTGTAACAATATACAAAAAAAATGAGTGTTAATAATAATTAATACGAACGGGGAATGATTGGGTTGATAATCAATATTTCAACTTTGGAAAATATATTAGTGCAATAAAAAAGAGGCTCGTGAAAAGCCTCTTTTTTGTATATGTATTATGATTAATGAAATCTTTAAAATTCAAATGATAATTTTAAGTTTATCATACGTCCTGTTAAATAATTAGGAACTGCAAACTGTGTCTGTTTGGCATCTGTTACCCAAAGATGACTCGCTGTATTATTAATGTTTAGAAGGTTTAATACTTCTAATGCAACCCAGGCTTGTTTAATATGTTTTATGAATTTTTTATCAGATTCTTTTTTCTTTAAAGATTTAGAGAATCCAATATCAACCCTTCTATAGCTTGAATTTCTTAAAGTTTGTTCTCCACGTTCGCTATTTGGTGGTCCAAAAGGTAACCCTGTAGCATAGGAACCAGATAAGTGGAATTTTAAGTCTTTATTTCCAACAAAATTATCTTGATAGAAGATACTCATGGAAAATACTTGTTCAGTTGGTTTTGAAATAAATCCATAATTATCATCTTCAATATCTTCTTTATTTTGCATAACACCAAAAGATATATAAGATTCATTTCCTTGTACAAGTTCACCTGTAAGTCTCCATTCTAAACCATATGTATAAGCTTCGGCTTTTTGAAATGGAAGATATCTTATTTGTAAATTTTCTAACTCATATGGAATAACATCCCAAAGGTTTTTATAGTATAATTCGGTAGTCATTTTAAAAGGCCTTTCCCATAACTTAAGATGATAATCATTACTTAGGGTCATTTGAAATGACTTTTGTGATTTAGCATTCTTGTTAAGCTTTCCTTCTTTGTCTCTTAGTTCTCTATAAAATGGTGACTGGTTATATAATCCAGCAGAGTATCTAAAAATCATGTCTCTTTTCCAATTTGGTTTATAAGAAACATTGGCTCTAGGAGTCACGAAAAACTCATCGTTTAAATCCCAATAATGCCCTCTTAATCCAAAGTTATACGTTAATGAGGTATTATTCTCTTTGTTAATGATTTTCTTTTCATATTGCGCGAAACCAAAAATACGTGAACTATTTACGGTATTATTCGCTGAAATAAATTTGTATAACTCTAAATCGTCGTTATTTGGGTTCGTTGAAAATCCTAGAGAATCAATATATTGCCATTCTCTTAGTTGATCTTCGATATGTTCATATTGGTAGTCTAGCCCCCAACTAATTGTAGATTGCTTCTCTTTGTTTAGTATTTCACCTCTATGATTAATATTAGACACTTCACCATAAAATTCATTTCGAGCATGGTTTAAATATTCACCAACTCCTGTAATAGAAGTCACATCACCATAGGTTGGAGAACCTGGATTATTATCAACAATACCTAGTTGGTAATACCCATCAATATCATAAAATTCTTGTTCTAAGGTTCTAAAATGCGACCCTTGAAAACTAATCTTAGTGTTATCACTTATATTATAATCCCACTTTAGAGCCAAATTGGTGTTTTCATAATCATCTACTTCTTGTCCCTCAAAGTATACAAATACTTGTTTAACATCTGTTGCGGTTCCGAAAGAACTGGTTCTAGATTCTGGTTGGAATTGATATCTGTTTCTTGAATAGTTACCTAAGAATGATATTTCAGAAACAGAAGATAATTCATATTTTAAATAGGTTTGGAAGTCATGAAATCTAGGGTCGTAGTCTCCTTGAGTTTCTAATGAATTTAGAACAAAAGTGGGTGATTTATATCGGTAAGACCCTAAGAATGATAGCTTTTTATCGTTAATTTTAAATGGATTTTCAACTGTTAATCCTCCACCTTGGAAGCTTAGATTTCCTTTAATTCCAAATTCTTCAGCTTCTTTATAGGTAATATCTAAAACGGAAGATAGTTTATCACCATATTTAGCTTCGAAACCACCTGCAGAAAAACGGATAGATTCTACCATATCAGAATTTAAGAAGCTTAAACCTTCTTGTTCTCCTGTTCTAACTAAAAAAGGTCTATAAATTTGAAGCCCATTAACATACACAAGATTTTCATCAAAGTTACCACCACGAACTGAATATTGATTAGAAAGCTCGTTATTACCAACAGCACCTGTAGCTTGTTTAACAAATGCTTCAACGGAGTTATTACCTCCTGCTACCGATGTAATTTCTTTGGTAGATAATTCAATAGTGTTAGAATGTCTATTTCCAGATTCAACCGTAACATCGGCACCTTTTAGTTCTTCTACATGAAGTATTAATTGCACATTGCGCTTAACGGCCTCACCATCTTTTAGTTCAATTTTGAATTTAAACTTTTCGTGTGCAATTGAAGTGAATTCTATAGTGTATTTAAAATCTGGTAAAAGTTTTAATTCATAATATCCTTCTGCATCACTAACCGTTTTATTCTGTTTAGTGATCACATGAATGTTTTCTAAGGGCTCATCAAATTCATCGGTAATATATCCATAGACCATAGTTTCTTGCGCCCATGAAAAAGAAGTACAAAGTATAAATATAAAAATAGAAGTATATAACTTCAATACAGGTGATATGGTCATATAATATTGCCTTAAGCTTTGCATGTTAACGAACAAAATTACGTTTTATGATGTTTTTATTCGAACAAATGTCAATTATTTCAAATTCGATGGTGTAATTTTGTCCATCTGGTTCATTTTCAAAGTAATGATAGAAACTCCTTTTTTTAGGATCATATTCTAAAATAACCCAATTTCCATTAATTTTTGCTTCGTATGATTTGATTCCAGAATGTAAATCATAAGCTTTAATGGTTATCCGTTTATGCTTAGAGGCATTTTGATTTTCTTTTAAATTCGGGAATACAGCATAGGGATTATCTTGGTCAACGTCAAAAGTGAAAGATCCAAAATTACGGGTGTTAAAATCTAAATTTAAACGATTTACAACGGGTTTTATCCATGACTTTCTTTTTCCGAGAACATTAACAATACAAACTTTTTCTATAATGGCTTTAAAAGTATCTGGACATTCCACTTTAACATTTATCCGTTGATGAATAGGCGTGTATTCTGGAGATAATTGAAAGGAAGGTATAGGATCTTCTGGTGTATAGTTGATATTAAAATCTAAACTGGTGTAAAGACTTTTAGCCGAGAAACTAACTTCTAAATCATTATGGTTTAAAGCTAAATCTTCGTTGTAATTTATGGTGTAATTTCCTTTTGGGATAGATTTTAAATAAGGTTTAGAGGTTGTGAAATACCAATCTAATAATGAAATATTCCCTTTAATATCTTTGCAAACAATTTTCGCATAATATGTTTTATGAGCTTCAAATTTGAATTGTCCATCATCTTTAAGCGCTGTAAACATATTGAGTTTGTTATTCGGGTCTTTATAAAGTTTTACAAAACGTTGTTTATGTGTTTTAAAATAAGAATAATCAATTAAACTATTCAAATATCGTGTTTCGGAATATGAATATTCATCCATAACAATTTCCCAAACTAATTCATTGTCAATATAAAATGAGGTGCTATATACTCCATTTTTATTTCGAGCTCCAGAAGCCTGATCATACGTTTTTAATCCAAATCCTATATTAGGAGATGTTAATAAAGTGTCTTGTAAGGTATATTTTCCTGGAGATATTAATTTTGGTTTAACTTTCTTTCTGTTTAAGATATCAGATTGACGTTCTGTAGATAAATCATAAACCATTAATTCTTGAATAATGGGCTTTATGGAATCATGAATATCAAAAGCATACATCGGGTTTATTGGATGTTGATTTCTAGAATCTCTAAGTTCAAAATGTAAATGAGGAGCTGTTGATCCCCCAGAATTACCACTTAAACCAATAATTTCATCTCTGTTTACAGGGATTTCATTTGGGGTTAAACTATGGTCAATTGAATTCTTCTGCTTTTGTTTTTGTATATTTTGGATGTAAGATTTAATTTTTGGCGAAAAGGATTTCATATGCGCATATACGGATGTCACTCCAGATTTTGGGTGGTGAATGTAAAGCGCATACCCATATCCATATGCAGAAATCTTAATTCTAGAAACATACCCTTCTTCAATTGAATGCAGATCATGTCCTTCTACACCTTTGGTTTTAATGTCTAATCCACCATGAAAATGATTGGAACGAAGCTCGCAAAAGTTACCAGCCAAATACATTGGGATTTTAACAGGATTACAAAATGTATTATGTTCTAACTTTTTCTTCCAATCTGTTTGAGAATAAGCCATAGGTATACACCATAAAAATATAATGATTCTAATAAATGCTTTCATAAATTAATTTAGGTGTGATTCAATTAAGAGTTTAATGGCATCAAAATCGTCGGGAGAAAAAACATGAAGGTCTTTTTCTCGTCTTATCCAAGTCATTTGTTTTTTAGCATATCGTCTTGTATTTTGTTTAATACGGTCAACACAAGTTTTATAATCAATTGTGTTGTCAAAATACTCAAAGAATTCCTTATAACCAACCGTATTTAACGACTTTTTGTGTTTATATGGAATTAGGGTTTTAACTTCTTGTTCTAAACCTTCTTCCAACATAAGATCTACTCGTAAGTTAATACGGTTATAAAGTTCCTCTCGATCTCGAACGATGGCTATTTTTAGAATATCAAATGGGCGTTTAGTTGCTTTTCGATATTTTTGATAATAGGTTAGATTGTTCCCCGATTCATAAAATACTTCCAACGTTCTCATAAGTCTACGATGGTTTTTTTTATCGACAGTTTCCCAAAAATCAGGGTCTATTTCTTGAACTAATTGTTGAAGTTTTTCTAGTCCTTCATTTTTGAAAATGTCTTCTACTTTATCTCTTATTTTCGGAGATGTTGGTGGGATATCATCTATTCCGTAAAGTAAAGTCTGGTGATACATTCCAGATCCACCCGTTAAAAATGCAATATTGTTTGTCGCAAATAGTTCATTTAAACAACTCAATGCATCTATTTCGTATCGTCCAACAGAATAATCATTGGCAATGCTAATATGTTGTATAAAGTGATGTTTAACCTGATCTAGTTCTTGAGGATATGGAACAGCAGTCCCAATACGCATTTCTTTAAAAAATTGTCTTGAATCGCAAGATAAAATTTCCGTTTGAAATGCTTTAGCTAATTGTATGGTTAAATTGGTTTTACCAACAGCAGTAGGTCCTGTTAATAATACCAAAAGTGGTCGGGTTATGTTACTCATGTTTTAATATAAGTATCAAAAATACAAATCTCCCTGTATTAAACGAAGGTTCGTTATTTAGATTTTAATGTTTTTTATCAAATTCTATAATAAAAGTATAGACTGAATATTTAGTAATAAAAAAAAGAGATCTTATGGTAAAGATCTCTTCTAACTATTTTAGAAATGAATAATTTTATTTTCCCTGTGTTTCGTCTGTCCCTAATATTTTATGCAATATAGATTGTACAAACGAAAGGAGTATACTAAAAATGAATGCCCACCCAAAATGTCGGACTCCAAATCCGTCTACAAAGTAATCTGCCATTAGTATAATGCAAGCATTAATGACTAATAAAAATAGCCCCAAGGTTAATATGGTTGCTGGCAGTGTGAAAATAACGAGTAGAGGTTTAACAAAAAGTTTTAATAACGCTAGAACTATAGCTACAATTATAGCTGAAGAATATGTATTTACATAAACTCCAGGAAGAATATAAGCTAGAATAAGTACAGCCATGGCTGTTACTAAAATCTTCATTAAAAGTTTCATAGAATATGTTTTTAAGTAAAGGTAAGGAATAGATATGGAGAGTTATTGATAATTAACTAAAATTATTATTTATTTAGATGAGTAAAGGAGTAATATTGTTTAGCTATTATAGCCTAAAATAAATATAAAGAGATATAATTAAATATTAGAATTAGAAATGAATGAAAAATCGAATATTAAATAATAAAATTTTGGCACCATTAAGTGTTTTTGTATTGACTACAATCCTTCTATTTGTTCTATTTTCACTAAATGGGTTTGGTATATCTGGAATTATATTTAGTTTGGGGCACGGTAAGTTTGAATATTTATATAACAAGAAAAAGGCTGAATCAAAAGAAAGAAGGAGTAGATATATGGTATTCTAAAAAAACAAATTATTATAGTTAGGGTATTACAATTAGTAATACCAGTAGGATGTATAATTTACTTTTTTGCAAATTATACTTGTCCAAGTTGTTAATGTATACTTTGATTTGATAAATAGACGATGTTAGATAGAGAAATTTTTAAAAATAAATTTATAGTTTCAATTGGTATTATAGTGTTAAGTATTCTTGCTTGGTTCATCATATTTGGACCTGCTATTACTCAAAAATTGGACAGTGAAGATTCTATTGGGTTGATTTTATTTACGTTATTGATATTTAATATATTTATGACTATAGTTGCTATAGGCCAAAAGATAATGAAAGAAAAATTATGGTACAACCTTAGATATATACTATTTGGATGGGGAATTTTTATAGTTATAATTATTAGTATTTTTATTTACTTTTTTGCAAACTTCAATTGTGCGAGTTGTTAAACAATAGTGAATTACTAAAACAACCATGCCTTATTGAATTCAATAAGGCATGGTTGTTTTAGTATAATAAAGTCTAGTATTCAAATTCAATTTCGTAACCAGATTGGGATCTAAGGTTCATAACTGTATTGTCGTCAAAAATAAGATATTGTCCTTTTACGCCTTTCAAAACTTTATCAACCACAGGTATTTTATCAAATTTCATACTTGTAATTTTAGGTGGATACGCTTCAACAGGATAATTTAAACATTGTACAGATTCGTCTTTTAGGATATATGGTTCTAAATCTTTTGGTATATGTTTAATCAAAGTGTCACGTTTTTCAAGCATATCAGCTTTAGAAATTTTCTGATCCTGCAACATTTTTCTCCAATTGGTTTTGTCGGCAATAAAATCTTTTAAAGCCACCTCAATTAGTCCTGCGGCTTGCCTATACGGTGTTTTGGCAATTTTAACTGCAGCCACGGCGCCTTGATCTACCCATCGCGTTGGTATTTGAGTATATCTTGTAACACCCACTTTAAAATCGCTGGTGAATGATAAATATACAAAATGCGGAACAACATGGTGTTCAACTTCCCATTCTAAATCTCTTCTTGCTATTCCTAAATGGGCTGTAGAAAGTTCCGGTTTAACGATACTTTGGTCAGCCATTGGTGAGCTTTCAAAAGCATCCCAAGACATACCTTCACCATAGGCCTTCTTAATTTTTTTACCCGTTACAACACAATGTATATTACCCGTGTACGATAATTTAATAGGTTGGCCAACTAAAGCATTTAAATCTATAGTTTCTTCTTGGCGTTCTAAGATTGAGTATAACCTTAAGTTGTATTGTATGTTATTATCTACAACTTTGGTTTCTATCTTTCTAAGGTTTCCTTTTTTAATCATTATTCAAAGCTTTGGTAATAGTTAAACACATCAACTTCTCCTACTTCTAGTGGATAGGTTTTATCTTCACTATTAAATGGAAAATGTAAAGTGTCATTAGGTAATAAGGTTACAAAATTAGTAGAAAAATAACCAAGATGGTTCGTTTTTATCTTACAATAAGGAATAAAACTATTACTTAATATTTCTACATTTTTAATACTGGACTTATCAATCACTCTAAATTTAAGATCAGGATAAGGAATAGGAGCTGTGTCAAAATTCATGAGTACACGTTCATATTTATTTGCAAATACAAACTCTATACATCTATTGTCTTTGTTTCTCCATTTATGAGGAATAATAGATGAATTCCATTCTAATATTGACTTATCTTGATTAGGACGTAGTGTGATAGATTGATTTAGAATATCTACAACGGCACCAGTTTTATCTTTAATTCGAATTTCAACATTTTCTTGTACTGTTTGATCTGAATTATTATGAATTAAATAAGATAAAATATTATTCTTTTCAGATTTTCGAATATTTAGGGATTCCTGTTGCTTAAGTAGTGTATAAAAAATAGCCTTTCTATATCCAAAATAATCGGTAATGCTTGGATGTATACCAGGACCAGATTCACCGTAACTTATTGGTAAATGAATCGTATGCGGATTAAGTCCTCTTTTAACAGCCAGGATAGAATCAATATAGGTGTTCTGCATTAATTCTGAATAGTATATCATAGATTCAATGTCTATAGGCAATCCGACTTTATTAACTAAATGATCATAGTAATTATGAGCCACCTCTTCTGAAGGCATTTTAGAAATCCATCCATTTTCATATGGATCTTTATATTTTTCACTTAACCAAATGTCTAAAAATTCGAAAGAAGACATAGATAAATTGTCAAACCCAACTATATTATCATTCCAAACAAATGAAGCATTTGGAATATATTCTAAATCACTAAAGGTGTTTACAATTTGAGGGATAACTTGCTCAAAAATTTCATAATGAATAAGACCGGCATTTTTTGTAGAGTCATTGTGGTTTTCTGTTTTTCCACCTAAAGATAATACTGAAGGATGGTTTCTGTATGTTTCAGAAAGGCTCATCATTTCTAATTGTATATTAACTTTAGCATCAGCAGTCCAAGACTCAGGAAGGTTCGTAATATGTAAATCTTGCCAAACAAAAATACCAGCTTTGTCAAACAATGCCAATATATCTTCTCTTAAATAATCTGTATTACCAGCAATACGAACACAGTTAATACCTAAGGTTTTTAAATGTGAAACATAAAGTAAAGTCTCATCTACAGTTGTCCATTTATACCAATTCGGCTTATTATAGTCTATTGCTAAAACATGAATAGACTTCCCGTTTAATACAAATTCAATTTGGTTGTTATTATTCTTCCATTTTAAGTGTTTAACACCAAAATTTAAAGCTTGTGATTGGATTAAAGATTCGTCGTCATAAACTTTTAGTTCTCCCGAGTACATATATGGTGTACCATTGGTATATGGAAACCAGTATTTAGGGTTTTCTATTGGAAAATATAGAGTTTGTAAGGATTGCCCCTTCTTAACTTGTTTTTCTTCTTTGTATTGTTTACCATTAAAAGACCATTCAAACGTTAATAACTGATTAGAGTTAGATTGAACTGGTATATTCCAAAATGCTTCTAACGTATTATTTGAATAGTTAGAGTAATCTACATAGGGTTTAGTGAATGATACATTTTTTATTTCATGAACATTAAAATTATTGAGGCATCCTATATTATTGTGGGCCATGTTTTGTTTGGTTCCATTCTGAAATTTAGGATGTTTATTCTGAGAAGATTGATTGTTGAATTTTATAAAAATGTAGTTTGTTCCTGGTTTTAAATGTGAATTAATATATAAATTTTGTGTTTGGTAGTATGATGATGAAGTCCCGACTAAGTTTTCATTAATGTAAACTTCAGCACTACCATTAATATTACCAATATTTAAAACAAATTGTTTATTGGTAAGCGTATTAGCTTCTATTTGTATTTCTTTTTTTAATGAATATAATTCGGTATCAATATTAATGTCTTCTAAATCATCTTCATAATTCGGGTCATTAATACTTTGGTTTAAGTATAACGTTTCAATTAAACTAAAAGGAAAGTTAACTGTATCTACCGTTTTATCCTCTTTTTGAAGCTCCCAATTAACATTTAAAGAAGTCAATTTGTTTTCAGGAGATTTTGGTTTCTCAGAACAAGCTGAAAATAAGAATCCAATAATTAGAATAATAAGTATACGAATATGGTGAAATTGCATGAATTTATTAGAATTAGGGTTACGTGTTGGCAAGATACAATTAGAATTGATATTTTTGAGAAAAATAATCAACTTTGAGTCAAATTCTGTTAACAAAGATCATCCATTCTTTTCGTCCTATAAACCTAGTGATGATGGTGTTTTTTATGGTTTTTTATAGATGGATTTACCTCATTCCTCATTTTAAAAACTCCACCTTACTTTTCTCAAATATCGATTTTTTAATTTTCGTTTTCGCGATTGTATTAGGAGCGGGTTCTGGGTTTATGATTAATGATGTATATGATGAGAAAATTGACTCAAAAAATCATTCGAAAAATCAACTTATAGGAGCTTCTAAAACTGTATTATGGAGTGTTTATATACTGATGAATATAGTATGTGGAATGGTTACTTTATATTTAACGTTTAAATATAAAATTACGGAATACGCTATAATTTATCCAATTAGCACATTCTTATTATGGTTTTATTCCTATAAGTTAAAACGAGTGTTTTTAATTGGTAACCTGACCATTTCGGTGCTCATTTCAGGGTTAGTCATATTTATTTTTCCATTTATTGAGCTCCAATATTTAAATGTTACCAGTTCAATTCATCTTAAACATTTATTGTTTTTATCGGTACTTGCTTTTTTACTAAACTTATCTCGAGAAATAATAAAAGATATTGAGGACAGAAAGGGAGATTCTGAATTTGGATGTAAAACATTACCAATTGTATTAGGGGTTAATAGAACAAAACAAATTGTCGTTTTTATTTTAGGAACAACCGCATTTACATTTTTGTATTTTTTAGGATGGATGAATATTAGTCTTGATAAAGCCATTCTTTTTTACGGTTTATTTTTATTCTGTATAACGGCATTAATTGGTTTGGTTAAATTTGCGAAAACAAATCTTCATTTTCATAAAGCATCACGTTTATTAAAAATGGTCATGCTTTTGGGAATAATATCAGTGATTTTATGGATATAAAGCTTAAACAGAAATTAGAAAAGTATAATCTCATTCTGGCTTCTAACTCACCAAGAAGACAACAATTATTTACAGATGTTGGCATTCCGTTTAATGTTAGGGCAATTGAAACCAATGAAGCGTTAACTGATTTTTTGTCAGTTGAAGATCAGGTCATGGCATTGGCAACTGAAAAAGCAGACGCCCAAAACGATGTGTTAAAAGAAAAAGATTTGGTCATAACAGCAGATACAATTGTTGTTCAGAACAATTCAATTCTTGGGAAGCCTCAAGATAGACTTCAAGCAAAAGTGTTTTTAGAGGCATATTCAGGGAATTCACATCGTGTTTTAACTGGAGTTTGTATAAAAACAACACAGAAACAAGAGGTGTTTTATGAAGAAACAATGGTTCATTTTAATTCTATTTCTTCAGATGTAATTCAAGATTATTTAAATCAGAATACATTTCAGGATAAAGCCGGTGCTTATGGAATTCAAGATTCTATTGGGAAATGGTGCATCTCTAAAATAGATGGATGTTATTATAATGTAATGGGATTCCCAATGGCTAAATTTATTACTCAACTACAATGTTTTTTATCGGATGAATAAACGACAAGAACTTTTCTTAAAACACCAAGGGCAAACAACACCATATTCAATGGTGTTAGAAATAGAAAAAGCAGAAGGGAATTACATTTGGGATAAGACAGGGAAGTCTTATTTGGATCTAATTGCTGGAGTATCTGCATGTACGTTAGGGCATGGCCATGAGCGTGTAAAACAAGCCGTTAAACAACAGGTAGATCGATATATGCATGTTATGGTTTATGGTGAGTTTATTCAAGATCCACAATATAATTTAGCCCTAGAATATGCAAATCACTTACCTGATAATTTGAATTCTACTTATTTTGTAAACTCTGGTGTTGAGTCCATAGAAGCTTCTATTAAACTGGCTAAACGTGTAACGCGTAAAACACAAATAGTATCCTGTAAACATTCATATCACGGAAGTACAAATGGAGCCTTAAGTATAATGGGAGAGGAGCATATGAAAGCTAAGTTCAGACCTTTACTTCCAGAATGTTATCACATTGAGTTTAATAATATAAATTCTCTATCGGTAATAAATAAACAAACAGCCGGTGTTATTGTAGAACCTGTTCAAGGGGCAACGGGGTTTATACCAGCTACTAAAGCATTTTTAGAGGCACTTAGAGAAAAATGTAATGAAGTAGGTGCATTACTGATTTTTGATGAAATTCAGACATGTTATGGCCGTTTAGGGACTATGTTTGGGTTTGAATATTATAATGTAATACCAGATGTTTTATGTATCGCTAAAGGAATGGGAGGGGGAATGCCAATTGGCGCATTTATTACCTCGGATACTTATATGCAACAACTGTCTAAAGATCCAAAACTCGGGCATATCACCACATTTGGAGGGCACCCGGTTTGTTGTGCTGCCGCGTTAGAAACGTGGAATGTATTAAAAGAAGGTACCCTATTAAATGATGTTGAATCTAAAAAGAAAATATTTTTGGAAGGGTTAAAACATTCAAAAATAATACGAATTAATGCAACAGGATTAGCCATTGGTATAGAGTTGGAATCCGAAGAAATATGTCAATATGTATTTGATGAATTGCTAAAGGAAGGTGTATTAACATTCTTCTTTTTATTTAACCCAAAGAGCTTAAGGTTAAGTCCTCCATTAACAATAACCCAAGAAGAAATAGAGCTTGCTTGCAAAAAAATAATTTCGGTTCTTAATCGTTATTAATGAAAAGAGAGTTACCAATACTTCATAATATATATATATGCTCAAATGGTTTCTGGGGTATAATTCTAGGTGTTTTCTTTTTTATATTTTTAATCTCTGAATCACATGAAACCGATATTGAAAGTCAGTTAATTGAAGGTGGTGATTTCGGAAATGTAAGCTCAAAGATAGATGGTGTTTTTTTGAGTCAAGAAAATACGGGATACTTTACTGGAAATGGTGATGTATATAAATTAGAATTTACAACACTTGATCCAAATGAAAAGAATAAATGGTATTCATATGGATACTTAAATAATTTAAAGAGTGGAGACCGAATTTCTATTGAAATTAGTTCCAATAACGAACAGCAGTTTCGAATAGAGAATACGGTTAGTGAACTTCCACTTATTGTGAATAAGGGATATTTTTTTGTATTAGCAATCATATTGATCATATTAATAGTCATTGTGAATACTGGATATACCAAGTATAAATTAATAACTGAAGGTGGCTTTACAAAAGGTATAGTTTATAAGGTATCCGAAGGTTATGTAGGTATAAACGGAGTACATAATTATAAAGTTTATATTCGGTACGCTTTTAATACGAATATAAACAATAGATTAATTGTTAAAATACATGATAAAGATGATTTTAAAATAGGATCATCAAGGCGTATGTTTTACAGTTTAAAGACTGAGAATAAAGGAATATTGGTTAAGGATATACCTTGTTTTACTAAAAAATATATTGTTAGAGAATGGATAAAAAAAGGAAAGATTTAAAGGGTTAAATTAAACCTGACCTTAATTCTAAACTCAAGAATATTAAAATAGATACTCAATGACTTCAAAATATATATACACTTCAGAGCGTTTAGGGTTTAGAGTTTGGACCAATTCTGATATTGAACCAATGTATCAGATAAATCAGAGTTCTAAGGTTATGGAGTTTTTTCCTGTAAAACCGAATTTAGAAGATACAAAGGCTTTTATATTACGTATGCAAGAACAATTTAATACATCAGCGTATTGTTATTTTGCAGTTGACATTTTGAAAACAAAAGAATTTATTGGATTCATAGGTCTATCTAATCAAGTCTTTTCTGCGGAGTTTACACCATGTGTAGATATTGGTTGGCGTTTAAATGAAAAATACTGGAAGAAAGGTTATGCCACCGAAGGGGCTAATGCAAGTTTAAATTATGCATTTAATACGCTTAAATTAGATGTAATAAATGCCATTTGTCCTCAGGTTAATGTGAAATCTGAGCATATCATGATAAAAATAGGTATGTCTAAGGCATTAGAATTTAAGCATAGTTTACTAAAGGACTATCCTATATTAGAGTCGTGTTGGTGTTATGAGATCACTAAGGAATCATTTCATGAAAAATCATAAATTTGACTTATAGAATTATTCGATTTTAGAAAGGAGTAATTAATGTATAAGTGATAGAATATAGTGTAGGGTATTATATTCAATTATCAATTATACAATTCAGCTTATCCTATGTGACTTTTATCATTAATAATTTCATAATCATGGTTTACTTTTACTAAAAACAAGACGATGAGAGATTCTAATTTTTGGTATTATGTTGCAGCCATTGTAGTCATTGGTCATTTTTTGGCAGGGTTTGTGTATTTGGCTATTAAAATGTCCTCAAAAAAGAAAAAATAATAAGGTTTTAACGTGGATTAGATTCTGTTAACTTTATTAATTCGTACTTTTAGATGGATATATTAACTTTAAACCATTAAAATTTTATTTATGAAGAAATTAGTTTATCTAGCTTTATTATTACCAACCTTTATGTTTGCTCAAGAAGAACGAAAGGAAGTTAACGATCATGAAGTTACTAAAGGATTTTATGGAAGTTTAACAATGAACCAGATTACACCTTACGATGACACATTTAATGGTAAGGTTACGATGGGAATGCATTTTTCGAAATTTCATATTGGTGCGCATTACGTGACATCGTTTGGAGAAACTAAATCTGAAATTGATCGAATCGCTGCAAATATTGATACAGAATTAAAATATTCAGGTATTGGTCTAGATTTAATGTATGAGTATGATGTTAATGATAAATTTTCTGTTGCTCCATTTTTGAATACATCATTTATGACCTATGAATATACGCAAGTACCTTTGGCAACACTTGTTGCAATAGACAATTTGGAAGATAATTTTTTAAATACCCAAATTGGTGCAAAGTTATTTTTTACACCCAATAAGAATTTCAAGATTGGATTAGATGTAGGATATAATATGGCTAACGGAGTCAATTTGTTTCAGACCGAAAATGGAGATTTAAGCGGACTAAACTTAGGTTTGTCAGTTCAATTTAATCACTTTTACCCTAAGTGGTAAATCCGAATTATACACATAAAAAAAGCCAACTAGAATAATTAAATTTTAGTTGGCTTTTTTTAGTTTAGAATAAATGGAAGCTCAAAAAATACAGCAATTGAATAGGATATAAATTCACGATTTAATTAATTAAAGCAATTTGATTAAATTTGCATAAAATATTAACTATATATTGTATTATTGAAAATCTTAAACAGAAGAATATGTATAATTGTTTCGATGTAGCAAAAGGACTTTTAAGATTAGCGAATGATGATGGCGATAGAATTAAGCCAATGAAATTATTAAAGCTAACTTACATAGCACAAGGATATTACTTGGGGTTGTGTAAGAAACCATTGTTTCATAATGAGATTCAAGCTTGGAAGTATGGACCTGTCATTCCAGATTTATACGAAATGATAAAAGTCTATAATAAAAAACCTGTTGATATTGAGATTATAGATTTACATACAAGTAAAAAATTAAAAGAATTTGAAGAGGATTTTTTAAAAGTTATCTGGAATAATTATAAAGAATATACAGGACGACAGTTGTCTGATAAGACACATGAAGAAGGTTCCCCTTGGTATAATGTGTTTTCTGATAATGTATTAAATACCGTTATTTCTAATGATTTAATTAAGGACTATTACTCTAAAATTATTAACTAATGCCACAAGAATCAAAAGCTGAATCTTTATTGAATAAGTTACAATCTTCTATTTTAAAAGATAAAGAAAAGAAAATTACAGAAGTTAAGGAGTTAAAAGAGAGAGAAGAGAATGAATTGTTTAAAGGGCATTTAGGTAACTTAAATGACTGGTTACAATATCAAAAGTTTGTTTCTGAGAGAAAAGATGCAAATCAAAAGCGTAAAGATTTAGCAAAAGATAGTGTTCTTAAAAGTGAACATGCCATAAAGGCATTTAGCTTTACAAAAATTTGGTTTATCGTAATAATTGCAATAATTGGATTAAGAGGATATACCAAGTTTACCCTTTTTGAACTGACGGAATCTGAATTTTTAATGACTATTGGTACGTTAACAACTTCAATTTTCGCCTTTTATATTATTGTCTTAAAATATCTATTTAACCCAAGTTCTAAAGACTAATTAAGTTCCCTTTATTTATCATAAAAATTCCAACGTAAACCAAAATTAAATCGCTGAACTGGACCGACATAGTTTGGACTAGCAAAGTTTTCATTTAACATTTGATTTTGAAGTATGTTTTTGAAAACACCGTAGAATGTAAAGTTTGCAACTTTAACATTAACAAAAACATCCAATAGAACTGCTCCACCAACTTTGTCTGTATTTTGGTAATAAAAACTAGATAATGGAGCCATATATTTAGGCGCGTAAAATGCACTCGAATAATTTAATTGGATACCCGGTTGCACAAGAGCTTCTCCTAACATCTTATTTTTATAGGCCAATTTAATACGCCCAATAAAGCTTGGCAATTGTAAATATTCTCCAGTGGTGTTTTGTACTAGGAATTGATTGCTAAAAGTGAATTTACCTTTCTTAATCATTGAATTAAGCTCAAGACCTTGTGTACTATGATCAGAAATGGTTTGACTAGCAATGGCATTTTCATTTAAGTAAATATATCCATCTACCCTGTGGTAAAATGCTTTCAGGGTAGTGTTCTTTAATACCTTTAAATTGGCATCTAAGCGTGTATGAGTTTCTCTTTTAAAAGAGTTGTCCCATCTAAAGTGATTGCTTGCATACTTTAGATGAAATAAATCAGGAGCTTTTTCATCATAGTATACATTGAAACTAATAAATTTAAGAGGTGCTAAATGTCCATTAAATTCAATTCCAGTAGAGGCCAAGTCTCCTCTCTTTTTTATGGCCAAATGGGATTTGAATTTATTATTAAATCCATTGGCATATACTCCAAGTCTATAAGCGGTTTCAGATTGTTTTCCAAACCCCAAATTATAAGTCATATAATCTACCTTGGCATAAGGCTTAAGTTCAAAACTTTTGTATGTAGTACTTAATAAAACTTCTTGACTCAAATTTGTAAATCCAACACTATCCAACGTTGCAGTAGAATCGTTATAAAAGTCTAGGGTAATAAGGCGTATCATCTGTAAACCCAGTGATGTTAGGAATATACATTGGATCCGAATCTGAATAAACCTCTGACTCTTTTCTATATGATGATGTAGCAATTAAACCAACTTTTAAACTATCTAAAACCGTAAATTTATAAGCATTTATCCAATTGTATTCTGTGTTTTTTAATTCATTTGATGCTTGTGATAGTTGTATTGGAACAACCTTATCTGATAAAACAATTTGATTGGTATAAATTGAATCTAATTGAAAACCTCCGTTTTCTTGTACTTTAGATACATTATGAGTTAACGAAAATGAAGAGTGGTATTTTTTGTCTTTAGGATGATAGTTAATTCTAAACTCTGTAATTAACATGATCTTTTCTTTCTCGGCTAAAATCACCTTCAGATAATAACTTTTGATAGAAGATACCAAAAGAGAACTTTTCAAACGATTGTGTATGTAATGCCGATATATATTGCCCATCTTCAATGGTTGTTTTATAATCCAATTGTGTGAACTTGTAGGTATGATTATAAACAAAAGGTTTTCTATTTGCTATGTATGTATCATATCCACTCGTTTTAAACGCTGAAAATATATTTGGGATCTCTAAAGATAACTTTTGAACTGCGCCTCCAACATTTGATAAGGCTTCTTGTTTCCAAAAAAGATCACGATTTACAGCAGCGTTTTCAAACGCATTGATATCTGTTGAATCTTGTTCTAATTTAAAAGTTAAGCTATCTGAAACAGATTGAGCATTAGACAAAAATAGCCCTAAAAATAGGGCTATCAATGTGGTTATATATCGTTTTAAATTCACTTTACGCATTTACCATATGTAGATTTCCTAGAAATAATTTAACGGATATCGCTAAAAGAATTATTCCAAATATTCTACGCATTACATTAATACCTCCTTGTCCTAAAAATCGTTCAATTTTAGACGTAGTTTTCAAAACTACATAAACAAAAGCTAAATTAATAAGAATACCCAAAATAACATTAATAATATCAAATTCTGCACGAATAGAAATTATTGTTGTTAAAGTTCCAGATCCAGCAATAAGCGGAAATGCTATTGGTACAATTTCTCCAGCGGCATCTTCTCCATCAGATTTAAATATCTCAATATTTAAAATCATTTCTAAGGCGAGTAGGAACATAACAATGGCCCCTGCAATAGCAAAAGATGGGATATCCAAATGGATTAAATTTAAAAGGCGTTCTCCTAAAAAAAGAAAAGCAATCATAATAACACCAGATACTAGTGTTGCTTTCTCAGATTGTATATGGCCTAATTTTTTTCTTAGATCAATAATGATAGGAACTGATCCAAGTATATCGATAACCGCAAATAAGGTTAAAGATATTGTGATTACTTGTGAAAAATCTACACTCATGACTTTAGTCTTTAAAATTTTGGCAAAAGTACTCTAATCAACAAAAAAAACAAGTATTAATTATAAATTTGATTTATAATTAATACTTGTTTCATTATTAAGAGGTTAACTTCCTGTAGAGGTTGTCTTATTTATTTGAAAAAATGTTTAGTATTGTTCTTTTTCGTTCGGGAAATCTTTAGATTTAACATCCACAATATAATTTTGAACAGCAGTCGTCATATCTTCAAATAAATTAAGGTATCGACGTAAAAATCTAGGATTGAATTCATGAGTCATTCCCATTAAATCATGGGTTACTAATACTTGACCATCTACACCATTTCCTGCACCAATTCCAATTGTAGGAATGTTTAATACTTTTGTAACATCAGTAGCTAATTGAGATGGAATTTTTTCAAAAACAACAGAAAAACATCCTAATTCTTCTAATAATTTAGCGTCTTCCATTAATTTTTTGGCTTCTTCTTCTTCTTTAGCTCTTACCGTGTAGGTTCCAAATTTATAAATAGATTGTGGTGTAAGCCCTAAATGTCCCATGACTGGAATTCCAGCCGAGATAATTCTAGAAATAGATTCTCCAATTTCAGATCCTCCTTCAAGTTTTACGGCATGTGCACCAGATTCTTTCATTATTCTAATGGCAGAGTTAAGAGCTTCTTTAGAGTTTCCTTGGTAAGATCCAAATGGTAAATCGACTACAACTAAAGCTCTATCCACAGCTCTAACAACACTAGATGCATGATAAATCATTTGATCCAATGTAATTGGTAATGTTGTTTCATGACCAGCCATAACGTTAGATGCTGAATCTCCAACTAAAATGACATCAATATGGGCATTATCAATAATTTTAGCCATTGTATAATCGTAGGCTGTTAACATAGAGATTTTTTCTCCTTGTTGCTTCATTGCCTGAACGACATTGGTAGTTACTTTCTTAAATTCTTTCTTTGCTGTAGACATACTTCATGTATTTAATGATAAAGCGGACAACAAAGCTATAAAAAAATAGATTAGTTAAAAGTTAGTTGATTGTTGTTTTAATACAATATTTATAAATGTTTAAATATGTATAGTAATACTGAGTTTTATGGCATCATTCATTATACAATTAAAAAATCACTATCATGGTCACATGCAGGACACATTCCGAAATCAGAGACATATATAAAATCTGATAGCAACATGATATTTTCATTTTTACATATCGGGCAAGAATTATTTAATGAATAAAACTTTAAATATAATTTAACTTGATCGAGTTCTAAATTGCTTAATGATTCTAGACCATTTATAAAAGCACGTTGAATAATCACTTGTTGATAGGTTAATGCATCTGTTTTTTCTAATATTTCTTCAAAAAAATCATAAATCTGATCCTTTTTAAAGAAAGTGACTGTTTTTTTTACTAAGCTTTCCATAATTTAAAATTATTTAAGATTCTAAAATATCAGAGCTTGATAATTGGGGGAAGTAACAACATATGTATGTGCATTAACATTTGTTGTTACGCTATAAATGTAGTCAAAAAAGTAAAATTATTATAGGAAACTACCTTTTACTTTTGTTAAAAGTAATTCATTTAATATTAATTTTACATTTGATGTTTGTTTTAAGTGTATTGATATTCAGTTGTTTAAATATCTACTTCATGGGTTGTGATTACCATGTTGAGGTGATTAATATAGGTGTTTTATGATATTTATAATAGTGTTTTCACCCGTAGTACTACCGTTAGTTTTTATAGGATTATTGCGATAATATTTCGCATTAAATAAGCCTAAAATTAATAAGAATGTAAAGTGTATTTAATTCCTCTATTTACTTTACTTTTGCCAAATGGAATTTTACACGCATACACTAGATAACGGGATCCGTATCATTCATAAACGAGTAAAAAGTGAGGTAGCTCATTTCGGTTGGATGATCAATGTGGGAAGTAGAGATGAAAAGGAACATGAATTTGGGATGGCTCATTTTATTGAACACATTCTCTTTAAGGGAACAGAAAAACGCAAGATGCACCATATTCTGTCTCGAATGGAAGATGTTGGAGGTGAGTTAAATGCATATACAACAAAAGAAGAAACATATATTTATTCTTCATTTTTAAAATCAGATTTTAAAAGAGCAGTTGAATTAATAGCAGATATTGTTAATTCATCCACTTTTCCTTCTAAAGAGTTAGAAAAAGAAAAGGAAGTAATTGTTGATGAAATAAATTCTTATAAAGATTCTCCGTCGGAGCAAATTTTTGATGATTTTGACGAGTTGATATTTGATAAAACATCACTTGGAGTTAATATCTTAGGAAATGAGGAGAGTATTACTAAGTTTACAAGGGAAGATGTTATGACTTTCTTAAAGAATAATTATTCACCAGATAAAATGGTAATATCTTCAGTTGGTAATATTTCTGAAGTGAAGTTGTTTAAAATGGTTGAAGAATATTTTGGCCAGATTCCTAAACAAGATGTTAAAATTAAAGAAGTACAGCGTTTAACAGATTATACACCTAAGTTAATTAGTAAAAATATAGCTCAACACCAAAGCCATTGCTTAATTGGTACAAGAGCATATGGAGCGAAAGAAAAAAAGGCTAGGGCGCTTATATTATTAAATAATATTTTAGGTGGTCCTGGATTAAATTCAAGACTGAATTTAGGAATTAGAGAAAAATACGGATATACCTATAGTATAGAATCTAATTACCACTTGTATTCTGATACAGGGATATTTTCAATCTATTTCGGAACAGATAAAAGACACTTGTCTAAAGTTAAAAATTTAATTTACAAAGAATGTGATCGCTTTGTAAATACAATGCTTACAGAAAGACAATTGAACAAAGCAAAACGTCAATTATTGGGGCAATTTTATATTTCTCAAGAAAACAATTGCAGTTTAATGTTGTCTATGGCTAAAAGTTTATCTGTTCATGACGAAGTGGATACCGTAGGACAGGTCAGAGATAAGATAGAAGGAATTACAGCAGAAGATTTACAAGTTGTAGCTCAAGAAATCTTCAATAAACAACAATTTTCAATCTTAGAATTCACCAATTAAAATATGTTTTCTACAATATTACTTGACTATTTAGAGAAGAATGTAGCTGAGGAACCTCAAATTTTACAAAATCTTCGACGCGATACACATATAAAAGTTATTGGAGCTAATATGCTCTCAGGACCGGTTCAAGGGCGATTTTTGTCTATGTTCTCGAAATTAATTAGAGCGAACTCTATATTAGAAATAGGGACATTTACAGGGTATTCAACACTATGTTTTGCGGAAAGTTTAGATTTAGATGGGCATATTGATTCAATAGATGTAAACGAAGAAACGCTTGAAATGGCTGGAGAATATATTTCTGAGGCAGGATTTGATCATCAAATTAACTTATACCATGGGGATGCTATGAATGTTATCCCAAGCTTGGATCGAACTTATGATTTAATATTTATTGATGCGGATAAAGAGAGGTATCAAGAATATGTTGATTTGGTTTATCCTAAATTAAGTAAACACGGGGTTATTTTGGTTGATAATGTGTTATGGCATGGTAAGATATTTGATGATATGGCAAAAGATGAAAAGACTGAATCTATTCGTAATTTCAATGCTAATATTCAAAAGGATACTAGGTTCACTTCATTTTTAATGCCCTTAAGAGATGGTGTTTATATTTTGCAGAAAAACTAAATGAACCCTATGTTGGAGTATGATGTTATTCTTTTTGGAGGTGGTCCAGCGAATTTAATGACGGCGTCATGCTTAATGGATAGTGGATTACGAGTTGCTTTATTTGAGCAAAATTCTCAGATTGGTAAAAAGTTTTTACTAGCAGGTAAAAGCGGATTAAATCTCTCAATGGATTTTACATTTGATCGTTTTGTGAACCAATATTACAGAGATTCTGAGTTTATATCGATTGCGCTTAAATTGTTTACTCCACAACAGCAAAGAGATTATTTCGACAAAAATCTTGGTATATCAACATATGTAGGATCTGCGGGGAAAGTGTTTCCAGAGATATCTGCTGTACAATTTCTGAAAATTTGGTTATCACATCTAAAAGATAAAGGGCTTCAAATTTTTACACATCATCAATGGTTGTCTGGAGATCAAAATAAACACCACGTTTATAATATTAAAACAAAGACACATATTGAGGTGACTTCCCATATTTCTGTATTTGGATTTGGAGGTAACTCTTGGAGGGAAACAGGTTCTAATGCAAATTGGGTCATACCTTTTCGTAACCATGGGGTAGAAGTAAATTCGTTTCAACCATCAAATTCTGGAGTAAAGTGCGAATTAGATGATTATATTTTTAATAAATGGAATGGAACGTTTATTAAAAACATTGTTCTTAAATATGAAGGTTTACAATTTACAGGTGAAATAAGGATTGGTGATCATCAATTAGAAGGAAGTCCAATTTATCATCTAAACCATCACATTAGAGAAGCCTTAAAAAAAGGAAACGTTAGGGTTTATATAGATTTTAAACCTCAATGGAGTCAATTGGAATTAGAACAAAAATGGAATTCTAAATTTTCTCTGTCTAAAAATATAAAGCATTTAAAAATTGCAAATATTTACCCGAGCTTATTTAAAAGCCTAAATTCAAATAGTCACCCTTCGGAACTGATTAAGAATTTTCCAATTGTAATTACAGGGTACGAAGAATTAGATAAAGCAATTTCTACCATTGGTGGAGTATCATTAAATGAAGTTAACTCATATTTGAATCTTCATAAACAACCCCATTGGTTTATAAACGGTGAAATGCTAGATTGGGATGCTCCAACTGGAGGATACCTACTTTCGGCATGTTTTGCTTTTGGAAAAACAATTGCAAGTCAAATCATAAGAACCTCAAATTTGAAATCTTAATAATCTATTCTAAGGAATGTATATTCTTGTGATTATTAACTATTATTCAGGTCTATTATCATAAAAAAAGTATACATTCGTCAAAATTATTATTTTATCAATTAAACCTCATTAGTTTGGATTTTACAAACCCCGTTGTCTATGGAGTTCCGTGTTTTATAGGACTTATAATCATTGAGTTAGCTTATAGTAAGACTCATAATAACGAAAAGCTCTACCACTGGAAAGATTTATTTTCTAGTTTAAGTATGGGTATTGGTTCTGCCATATTAGCACCATTAATAAAAACCGTTTATACGGTAATATTATTTGAAGCTGCTTATGCATTATTTAATCCCGTAGTAGATGGCGTACGAACAAACATATTGGGATGGGAAAGTTTTGGATACGCTTGGTATATTTGGATAATTTGTCAATTATTAGACGATTTTGCATATTACTGGTTCCATCGTCAGAATCATATGGTAAGATTTCTTTGGGCTGCCCATGTAGTACATCATTCATCAGATAACTTTAACCTTGGTACCGCAGTTAGAAATGGTTGGTTTACATTAGGATATAAACCATTGTTTTATATGTGGATTCCAGCATTAGGATTTCCACCTGCAATGGTTATGGTTTGTTTAGGAATAGAATCCTTATGGCAATTCCAATTGCATACCAAATACATTACCAATCTTGGGTTTTTAGAACGATTTATGAATACCCATACGATGCATCAAGTTCACCATGCCAAGAATATAGAATATATGGATAAAAATCACGGTGGATTCTTAAACCTATTTGACCGTTGGTTTGGTACGTTTAAAAAGATTGACAATAAAGTGGATATCGAATTTGGAGTAACACACCCTCCTCAATCATATAATCCATTAGTCATTCTTACACATGAATATGGTGATATATGGAAAGATTTAAAAAAATCACCAAAATGGTCAGATAAGTTTATGTATGTTTTTGGCCCTCCAGGTTGGAGTCATGACGGAAGTACGTTAACAATTAAACAAGTTAGAGAGCTTAATGCAAAAGAAGCAGCCAAGTTAAATGAGCAGGTTGTAAACATCAAAGCATCATAGTTCTAGATAATCATAAATAGCATACGGATAGTTCGAATATCCGTCTATAAGTATTATCATATTTTGGTTTTAACAATATTTTCCATTTTTTTAGTTATTTAATGAAAAGTATAGCAATCAAAATTATATTTTTGTGCACATGAAAAATAGTATGAAAACAATAATCAGTCTTGGACTGTCTATTATAGGTTTATCTTTATCAACCACATCTTGTAGTGAATACAGTAAAGTGCTTAATAGTACTGATGCCACGTACAAAACGGCGATGGCAAATAAATATTATCAAGAGGGAGATTGTGATAAATCGACACCGTTATACGATGAATTATTAAAGTTGTATAAAGGAACGGCTAAAGCAGAACGTTTATATTTTGCATTAGCATCTTCACATTATTGCGAAGGACAATTTTTACTGGCAGCATATTATTTTGGAGATTTTGAAAAAAGATATGCTCATAGTGATAGACGTATTGAAGCCTCATATATGATAGGGAAATGTTATAAAGCTCTATCGCCCAAAAGTGACCTAAACCAAGAGTTTACAATTAAGGCAATAGATCATTATAATACCTTCTTACAAAGATTTCCAGATTCGGAATATAATGAAGAAGTTACGGCACTTTTAAGTGAATTAAACGATAAGTTGATCAAAAAAGATGCAGATATTACCTTACTTTATTTAAAAACTGAAAAATTTAAACCTGCAATTCGCGCAATTAACTTATTTTTGCAAAAGTATCCCGATTCTAAGTATGTAGAAAATATGAAATACAACTTGGTTAAGGCACATTTTGAATTAGCAACAAGAAGTGTTGAGGATAAAAAAGAAGCGCGTTTAAGAAATGTAATTATCGCTTTTCAGGATATGAAAAATTCTTTTCCAGAAAGTTCTTATATCATAGAACTTAAGAAGTTGGAAGGAAAAGTTAGAGAATTACAGAAAAACTATAATTAAGTAGACAATCATGGATTTTAAAAGAAGTAGTGCACCAAGATCAACTCAAACTAGAGATTTTAGAGATTTAGAAAAAGAAACTGGAAATATTTATTCTAGTATTGTTGCTGTTGCAGACCGTTCGAAACAAATCTCTGAAGCAATGAGAGAAGAGTTACTTAAAAAAATCGACGAGTTTAAAACGAATAACGAAAACTTAGAAGAGGTATTTGAGAATAATGAACAAATTGAAGTTTCTAAATTCTACGAAAGCTTACCTAAAACAGTTTTAATGGCCTTAGAAGAAATGACTAATGGTGAATTAGACGTTGTTACTAAAATTGTTTCTAAAGAGTTGAAAAAATAATTTTGTGTTAAAAGGCAAAAAAATACTTATTGGTGTAAGTGGTGGAATTGCAGCTTATAAAATTCCATTGCTTGTTAGACAATATAAAAAGGCTGGTGCTGAGGTTAAAATTATCCTCACACCAGCCTCTTTGGATTTTGTAAGTCCCCTTGTTTTATCTACATTATCAGGGAATAGAGTGTTAACAAGTACCATTTCTGCGGATAAAACCCAATGGGAAAACCATGTGGATATAGCATTATGGGCCGATGTTTTTATTATTGCACCAGCCACAGCTAATACAATAGCTAAGATGGCTAATGGAATTTGCGATAACCTATTATTAGCAGTATACTTATCTGCTAAATGTCCAGTGATGTTCGCACCAGCAATGGATTTAGATATGTATAAGCATCCTTCTTTTGTTCGAAATAGACAAACGCTTTTAGAGTATGGGAATATAGAAATTCCTGCAGAAGAAGGTTTTTTAGCTTCAGGACTAATTGGTAAAGGTCGATTGGCCGAACCTGAAACTATTTATTGGCATACAGTAGCACAATTTTCTAAAACGGGTAAATTTCAAGGTAAGCATATACTCATAAATGCTGGTCCTACATATGAAGCTATAGACCCGGTTAGGTTCATCGGAAATCGATCTACTGGTAAAATGGGAATAGCATTGGCACAAGAAGCCGCTTTACAAGGCGCTACAGTAGATTTAATTTTAGGACCAAGTGCTGAGCAGGTTAATCACCCAATGGTTAGTGTTACTCGAGTAGAGAGTGCTTCTGAGATGTATGAGGCCTGTGTTAATATTTGGAAATATGCAGATATTGGAATATTAACAGCAGCTGTGGCCGATTTTAAACCAAAATCTTCCGCAAATCAGAAAATTAAAAAAACATCTGAAGAAGATGGAATGTCTATAGAACTTATCCAAAATCCGGATATTCTTAAAACATTAGGACAGACTAAACAAGAATCTCAAGTTCTTGTAGGTTTTGCATTGGAAACCAATAATGCATTAGAATATGGTAAGTCCAAAATATTGAAAAAGAATTTAGATTTGATCGTAATAAACACTTTAGAAGATGAAGGTGCCGGGTTTGGGCATTCAACAAATAAGGTAACTATTATAACGAAACAAAATAAAATCGATACATTTGAGTTAAAGTCAAAGACTCTTGTTGCTAAAGATATCTTAAATTCAATCTAAATGAAGTCCTATAAATTTTTATTTTTTTCTATTTTAGTAAGTGTATTTGCTATTAAAGTGCAAGCCCAAGAGCTTCGTGCTAAGGTAATTATTGATGCCAAACAATTAACCAACATAGATCAAACTGTTTTTGATAAAATGAAAACAGATGTTGAAGATTTTTTGAATTTAAGAAAATGGACGGATGATATTTATGGAGACAATGAGAAGATTAATTGTAGTGTTAATATCACTTTAGATAAAGTTATCTCACAAGGTAAATACTCAGGGTCAATTTATATATTATCAAGTAGACCCGTTTATAATACCGCTTATAATTCTACCACGTTAAAGGTATTGGATAATGATTTCATTGTGAACTACGATGATTTTTCAATTATTGAATATACGGATAATGCCTTTAGATCTAATTTTGGATCTGTATTGGCTTATTATGCGAATATGATTATCGGAATGGATTATGATTCATTTTCTGAAAAGGGTGGAGAAGAACATTTTGACAAAGCCATGGACATTGTACGAAATGCCCAAGGAGAAGAAGAATATAAAAAGGGTTGGAGATCTACAGAAAGTAACTTAAATAGATATTGGTTAGTTGAAAATTTGATTAACCCTAAATACGAAAAATTAAGAACCTTTAATAAGGTATTTCATTTAGATATATTGGATGTATTATATGAGAAAAATACTTCAGCAAAATTAGATCTTCATACTCAAGTTATTGGATTGGAGGATTTAAAGTATTTTACGACAAGTTATTTATTAAAAACATTTTTGGAAATCAAAGCTAACGAGATTTACAATTTATCAACAGAAATGGATGTTGATAAACAAAAGGATGTTAAACGAATAATGACGATCTTAAATCCGACAAATAAAAAGTTATGGAACGAGTTAGGGAAAGGAAGTTCTAATGAGAAAGGAGCTGCCCCTAAGTCTATGCCATTTGGAAATTCTCCTGATCAGAAATCAATAAATAGACCTCCAGTTAAAGGCGGGTTAAATAGTGGTACAGCGAGAAGGCAATAAGTTTATTAAAATATGCTTCAAACATTAAAAATCTCCAATTTTGCTTTAATCGAAAAGCAAACATTATCATTCAATAAAGGACTAAATATTATTAGTGGGGAAACCGGTTCAGGTAAATCTATGGTTTTAGATGCATTGTCAATTGTATTTGGAAGTAGATGGCATCCTAAATTGTTTTATTACCCAACTAAAAAATGTGTTTTGGAAGCGAGGTACATTCTTAAAACAGATGGACTTAAATCTTTTTTTGACGCGAATGATTTAGATTTTGATCAAGAAGTTTTTGTAAGAAGAGAAGCTTTGCCAAGTGGGAAAAACAGAATGTTTATTAATGATACTCCTGTTAAAATAAATGTTTTAAAGCAACTAGGAGATCAGTTGCTTTCTATCCACAGTCAGCATCAAAATTTAGATTTATCTAATTCTAGTTTTCAATTGAGTTTGTTAGATTCTTTTATTCTTGATGGGCGTTCTAAAAGTTATCAAAAGAATTTAGATGCCTATACCAAGTGTTATTCTCAATTTTTAAAGGAAAAAGAAGAATTATTCATTCTTGAAGAGCAGTTAAAAACACAACAATTAGAAAAGGATTACCAAAATTTTTTATTAACGGAGTTACAATCTATTCCTTTAGATTCTATTAATATAAACGAATTAGAAGAGCGTGTTCAATTGATTGAAAATCATGATAAGATTAAAATGATTATTCAAGAAATTACGCTAGGGCAAGACCAAGGTACGAGTCCATCAGCAGCTTTAGAACGTTGGAATATACAATGTCAAGAGCTATCTGAATTTTCTCCTAAGTTTAAAGAATGGTCTAATCGTATTTATGATCTCCTAACTGAGTTAAATGATTTAACATATGAAATTGAATCGTTTGAGTTAGATGATTCACATTCAACGACTGAATTGGATAAAATTCACAGTACATTATTTGAAGTTGAAAAACTAAAAAATAAACATAATGTTACTCAAATAGAAGATCTTATTGAAGTTAGAGATAAGCTTAATAATCAACAATTGGAAGGTGAATTCTTAGAAGAGAATATAGAAACTTTAAATCTTAAAATTCAGCAAACAATGGCAAAGCTTGAAGATTTTGCCGAAATTATTCATGCTAAACGTATAAAGTTTGCTCCTAAACTTTCCACTACAATAGAACATGCGCTTGCAGAATTAGCAATGCCTAATGCTAAACTTATTTTCAACATTAATACGTTAGAAGAATTTGGTGTAATGGGTAAAGATCGAATAGATTTATTGTTCTCGGCCAATAAAGGCTTTGAACCAAAATCGATTAAAAATACAGCTTCAGGAGGAGAATTTGCAAGGTTGAGTTTAGTATTACAGTCTATCCTTAATATACATAACGAAGGAGCGGTAATTGTATTAGATGAAATTGATACAGGGGTTTCTGGTGAAGTCGCACATAAAATGGGGCAAATGATGAAAGCCATGAGTGCCAATAATCCAGTGCTATGTATCAGTCATTTAGCGCAAGTAGTATCTAAAGGAGATAAACACTTTAAGGTTTCCAAAAACCATAATTCAGATAAAAACATCTATTAATATTAAAGAGCTTACCCAAGACGAACGCATCACAGAAGTCGCATCATTATTGTCTGGAGAAAATATTTTAGAATCTTCTTTAGTAACGGCAAGAGAAATGATTTCTGGCTAAGAACTTATAATTCCTTCGATTTTATTTTAGAATGCCTTGGATTTTTAAATGGATAAAGTATCTTTCAAAAAGAAAATTACGATATATATTCCATGGACAACTTAGCACTTATATTAATTGGCGTTTACTTTTTGGTTTTAATAGGAATTTCTTTTTTAACAAGTAAAGAAGATTCTAATGAGGCCTTTTTTTTAGGAAACAAAAAATCACCTTGGTATATTGTTAGTTTTGGTATGATTGGAGCTTCCTTAAGTGGAGTTACATTTATATCTGTTCCTGGTTGGGTTGGTGGAGCTGCAAATTCGCAATTTTCATATCTTCAAATGTGTTTAGGATATGTTGCAGGGTATATGATTGTAAGCTTTGTGCTTCTACCCATATATTATAAATTAAATTTAACATCCATATATGCGTATTTAGGTCAGCGGTTTGGGAAATCTTCACATTTAACTGGTTCGTTTTTCTTTTTACTTTCTAGACTAATAGGTGCATCATTTAGGCTGTATTTAGTCGCTAATATATTTCAAATGTATATTGCCGAACAATATGGAATTAGTTTTTTTACAACCGTTGTAGTTACCATTCTTCTTATATGGTTGTATACATTTAGAAGTGGTATAAAAACAATTATTTGGACAGATACCTTACAAACCTTTTTTATGCTTGCAGCCGTTGGTATTAGTATTTATTTATTACTAGAGGATACAGGCTGGACAATCTCTGAAAGCTTTGATAAAATGAAAGCTCAAAATATGGGAAAGATATTCTTTTTTGAGGACTGGAAAGAAGGAAGTCATTTTGTTAAGCAATTTATTAGTGGAATGTTCATTACCATTGCCATGACAGGTTTAGATCAGGATATGATGCAGAAAAATTTATCTTGTAAGACCTTAAAAGAGAGTCAAACCAATATGGTGAGTTTTAGTATCGTTCTCATTTTTGTGAATTTTGCCTTTTTGTTTTTTGGTGGATTACTATATCTATATGCAGCACACAACGGTATGGATGCTGCCAACGATGATTTATTTCCTAAAATAGCAATGTCAGGTTCTCTTGGTACGGCAGTAGTAATCTGTTTTGTATTAGGTTTAATTGCATCGGCCTATTCTAGTGCAGATTCCGCATTAACGTCTCTTACAACCATATTTTTTGTCGATTTTATGAAGAAATCTAAAGATGAAGAAGTCAATGAAAGAAATAGAAAGGTTGTTCATGTAATCTTTAGTATCCTATTATTAATCGTAATAATGAACTATAAATGGATTGCAAACGATAACCTTATTGTGAATTTGTTTAAGGCAGCCTCTTATACATATGGACCTTTACTCGGGTTATTCTTCTTTGGAATATTAACAAAAAGACAAACCAGAGGGTTTTGGGTACCAATAATTTGTATTCTTTCTCCAATAGCATGTTACAGTTTATCAGTAACGCTTGATGTGTTGTTTAAATTTGATTTAGGATTTACATTATTACCTGTAAATGGATTATTAAGCTTTATTGGTCTATATTTCATTAGCTATTCAACAGACAATGAGAAGGATAAATCCTTATCGGAAATTGTATAATTTGAGTTGAATATTAAACGTATATCCTAATAAAATAAAGCTTATATTTGCCGCAATTACAGGTGTCTTTATCGCTTTTTGAAATTCAAAAAGAGGAAAGTCTGGACAGCGAAGAGTAGCATACTTCTTAACGAGAAGAGTTTACAAATGTAAACATAGATAGTGTCGCAGAAAATAACCGCCATTATGGTAAGGGTGAAAAGGTGAGGTAAGAGCTCACCAGTACTTTAAGTGATTAAAGTAGTTGGATAAACCTTATGTGCTGAAAGATCATGTATACCAGGAATTTGGTGAAAACCATAAAAGGCTTACTCGGCCTACTTGGAGGGTAGATCGATGCAGATTTTACGTGAGTAAAATTGTAGAGAAATGATAAAGTGCAATTATTTTAATATATTGTAAACAGAATCCGGCTTATGCACCTGTAATTATTTTTTAATTTTCAACCATGAATAGATATCGTATAATTACTTTTTTTGTTCTTATTTTGATGATTATTGTAAGTTTGGTTGGCTACAGAATTTATGAAAATACGTATGATCGTATTTCAGACAGAAATCAATATATTTTTATTCCTAAAGGCTCAGATTTTTCAGATGTCATCGAAATATTAGATTCAGCTGCACTCATAAAGAACAAAAATCTCTTCCAATTTATCGCCAAAAAGAAAAAGTTTACGGAAAGTCGCGTAATACCAGGACGGTATGAAATAACACCAAATATGAATCTTTATGATCTAATAGATCAATTAAAGATAGGTGATACATGCCCGATAACTGTAGATTTAAGGAAAATACAAAATGTAGAAGATATAGCAAAGGCACTGTCTAAGCAGTTAGAGCTTGATGGATCCGAATTTTTAAAATCTATAGAAGACACAACATTTTTAAAGCGTATTGGATTTACAAAGAATGAAATCCCTATTTTATTTATTCCTAAAGTATATGAAATGTATTGGGGCTGGAGTGCTGAATCGGTTCGAGATTTGTTCTACGAAAACTACTTGTTGTTCTGGGATGAGGCACGTATTCGTAAAGCAAACAAATTGAATTTGAACGCCAAAGAGGTTCATGTTTTGGCTTCAATTGTAAATAAAGAAACCTATATATATTCTGAATATTCGACAATTGCAGGTTTATATTACAACAGAATAAAGAAGAATATGCTTCTTCAAAGTGATCCAACAATAATATATACGATTAAAGAAAATGATCCGAATAGAAATATTAAACGTGTATTATACAGAGATCTTAAAATAGACTCACCCTACAATACGTATTTGTATAAAGGCCTACCTCCTGGACCTATTTCAATACCAAAGGCAAGAGTAATTGATGCTACATTAAATTTAGAGTCTCACAATTATATATTTATGTGTGCTCAATCTAATATGGGAGGAAAACATGCGTTTGCAGAAACTATGGAAGAGCATGCTGAAAATGCAATATCATATCAAATGATATTAGATTCTTTACGTGTGAATAGATAGTTAAACAAGAATAAGAGTAACTGCAAGTCAAGTAAAAGTAGTTAACAAAAAACATAATTAGCTTATGAGTAAGCTTAGATGTAGAATTTTAATTGTATTTATATTATTTATTTACAATTCATATGCGCAGAAAATTCAGCCTGATATTAATTTTGGAGAAATCCAAAAAGATACGGTAAGTATTTATAACATTGTTTTAATAGAAGATAGGGTTAATGAATTTATTATTCACGTAGTAAGAGATAAATTTTATTTTAGAATAAAGTCATTAAAAAGTAATCTAACTGAAGATGTTTCTTGTGAATTAATTAAGGTAAATAAAGAATATCAGTTGGATATTAGAGATTTTAAAAATCAAAATATTAGAATACTATACTCAACTGAGTTAGGGGATATGGGAGAGTATACACCATACTCTAATAATGCTGAATTTTTATATGGGTATAATCCTCGTAGTGAAAACCAATATAGTCAAGTTGTAAATTTAAAAGGATTATGTTTTGGTATGTAATGTAAGAGGTTATTGGTAATGTCTCACTTTGGGTAGTCGTTTGTGTTTATCGATTAAATTATTGATTTTCAATGTATATCTTTATAGAATTAGTTTTATAGTCTTAAATGGCTTTAACCCGAACGATAGCGAACACATGAACACCAAAAAGTAGAATTATTAGGTGAATACATGGAATATTTAGAACATAGATGTATCAAATCTGGTGGTGATAATGAAAGAATAAAGTTTGGTAAAACGCAAGGTGGTCGCCAACGTTACAAAGCGCTGTTCAGCATGTTCTGTCCGGGTTGGGTTTACTTAACAACTGATTGGTGTAAGTGAGGCATTTTAGAGTGATGAGTGATAGCGTGTAACGGTAGCGAAGGATTAATTTATTCGAGATTAGGTATAATTAATGTACTTTCTGCAGGGTCATAAGAATTATACTTTATTGATGTATTCATTTTTCCTATATTTTCTTTAAAGAATCTAATGTATTTTAAGTTAGTTGTTTTATTTACTATAAAATAATTGTTTTCATAGACATTGTTTTTTATTGTATAGGTGTAGTATATTGTATATGATGTTGTAACCTGTTTTCCTCCATTAAAATCTTGAGTCCAGATTGTATTTTCTTTTATTCTTTTAATTTTCCCAATTGTGGAGTAACCATATTTCACATCGTCATTAGTAGAAATAGGAAATCTATAATCTAATAAATAAGAAAATGTTAGAGCAATAATTGGTATACTGAAGATAGAGATATAATGTCTATTTAAAGTACTAAACATGGCAAGTTTATTTAATTTTTTAGGATTTTTATTATTGACCTTGTTTTGATGTTTCCTTCTTTTTTTACTATTTATCATCATTTGATCAACAGTCCTTCTTAATTTCAGTTCTCGTTTTAATTTTAAAAACTGTTCACTGGATAGTCCTTCTTTATTATGAATTAAGTTCTGTATTTCCTCAGTTGATAGCTGATCCAATTCTATGTCAAAATCTTTTTTCAATTATATCGATCTATTTTTTAATTTAAATTATATAAAAAAATGAAATTTCACAAACCAAAAGAGGTTTTATAAGTATTTGTTTTAAAACTCAAATTCTAAATCTGTCACTTCTTCTACTGTTTCATCTTCAGAATGTTTAATATCAGAAATAAAGGCATCTATTTGTGTTTTATCAACATTAGGCATACATATTATATGTGACACATCGCCTTCAGTTGCTAATTGCCATTTTTCTTTTACTTCCAAAGAAGTCTTTGGAAGAACAACTGTAATGGCATTGGGATTTCTCCATGCTTTAACACCAATTTTATTAAGTTCCTTTTCACAGTATTCAGCTGTTTCTAAACAATGTTGGTAACGTTGTTTTAAACCTTCTACACCCATTTTTTTAATTGCATACCACATAAATAAAGGAGAGTGTCCGTTTCGCGATCCCGTTATGGTGGTATCTAAAGACCCTATGTATGCAATACCTTTTGCTATACGATCTCTATTTGAACGTTTAGCTATTAAAATACCAGTAGGAATTGGCGAACCAATAAATTTATGACCACTTATAGAAATGCTATCTACACCATCCTTAAAATCGAATGGTTGTTTTGGTTCAATAAAAGCTCCAAAACTACCAGCCAATGCACCATCACAATGAATATAATGATCTTGAATAGCTAAGTTTTTAAGAATCCCTTTAATCTTAGAAACATCATCTTTAGCCTCTTTCATGGTTGTCCCAAACGTGGTAAGTACAATAACTGGCTTATGACGATTCATTTTAACTGTATTCTCAAAATCTTCATAATCTATTTCTCCATTCTCTTGAGAACGTATAACAATACTTGGAATGTTTAAAAGATGTATGTTTTTTCGAACAGAATAATGGGTAGATTCTGAATAATAGACCATTGCTTTGGGGAATAGCTCTCTGGCAAGGTATAGCCCATATAGATTACTTTCGGATCCTCCATTGGTTACATAACCCCAAAAATCTTTAGGATTTGCTCTAAATAGTTTAGCGAAAAATGCAATGACCTCTCGTTCCATTTCATGAGTTTGAACCTTATATGTACAATCCTCAAACGGATCACCAAGATTATTAATTGGATACTTTAGAAAATCAGATAATTCAGAATAATCAAAATCTTTTGAAACAGGATAGCCAACAAATCGATCTCGAGCTTCTTCAATATTTGCTTTTAATTGTGCTAAACGAAGATTATCTTCTAGCTTTAAACAACTGGACTTCATTTTACTTTTTTAAAGTTATTAATTCTGTGTAAAGATAGTATTAAGGTCTATATGTTTTAAAATTCATATTAAATAAGATTAAATAACTATTTTATGTTATTAATATGGAATAATTAACTTTGAACCCGTATTGATTATGTTTGATTTAAAAAAATATTCTGCTATGGATGCAATTGATAAAAAAATACTAACCATTTTACAGGGCAATGCGAAGTTGGGGACTAAGGAAATTGCAAGTCAAATAGGTCTTTCTATTACGCCAACCTATGAACGTATAAAAAAAATGGAAAGCACTGGACTTATAGAAAAGTATGTGGCAATTCTTAATGGCTCTGCAATTGAGAAAAATATTACTGTATTTTGTCAGATCTCTTTAAGCCATCATAAAAAGGAATTGATTGAGAAATTTAAAGAAGCTATTGTAATACTACCTGAAGTTATGGGCTGTTTTCATGTGGCTGGTAATTCAGATTTTTTATTAAAAGTTGTTGTAGAGGATATGAATGCTTTTCAACAATTTGCGATAGAGAAGTTAACGAGCTTTGAAGGCGTTTCAAATATCCAGAGTTCGTTTGTAATAGAGGAGATTAAAAATGATACGGCTTATAATTTAGTTTAAACAACAGATAAAAAGAGTGTGTTCAATTACAATTCGTAGAATTTCTTATTCATAAAAAAATCCCTGTAATCTAAATTACAGGGATTTTTTTATGATAGAATTTTATGGTCAATTTACCATAAAATTATTTAACCATTACTTTCTCTACTCGTCTTCCATCTTTAGAACTAAAGTGAATAAAGTATACACCTTCACTTAATGTTTCATCAGTTAATACAATTGGAGTATTATCTGTAGAAATAAGTTGAGTGCGTTCACTGATCTTTTGACCAATTCCATTATATATTGAAATTTGATATAGAGTTTCTTTTAACGTTGTGAACACAGCTTCTATATGTCCATGATCTTGAATAACAAATATATTGTCATTAACATCTAATGATGATTTTTTAGAAATTGAAGAAATTACGGATGCTTGATCTTTAGCATACAATACAGAGGATTTTTCATTAACGATTAAGTCTGTATAGATTCCTTCTTTAGCATTCCATAATTTAAATGTTAATGGTGAATGTTCTAATTCTTGATTTCCAAAAATTGTAACAGATAGATGATTGTCGTTATAAACTGCAGCACCAATTAATTCATCATTTAATGTGAATACTCCAATTTCATCTTCCGATTGAATATCAAACTTCCATGATGATGTTGGAATAACAAAATGCATGTGTTCTTGTGAAGCATTAATATCTGTGAATACCTTGTTCTCTAAAATTGTGTTTACAGATTTAAAAGCAGGTAATACCGTTGAATTACTTGGGAAAGTAAATGTTTCTGTATTGGTCATATTGATTTGGTATCCTTTTCCAGGTTCCATATTACCAATATTGTTAATGTTAAAGGCAGGCCAGTACGTATCTCCGTTTAAGTTCTTAACTAAGAATATATCGGTAGATACACTATTCATTACAGAAGCAATATTAGCAGGTACTTCACGTAAATAACCAATATATGACCATCCTTGTGGTAATTGAATAGGATATAAGTCTGGGTTAATTAAAGATCCAGTAATGTCCCAAGAAACATTGTCGTTTGCATTTACTTTATACGCTTTACCAACTGTAATGTTTCCAATATTATTAATGTTAAAGTTTGGCCAATATACTTGTCCATCTTCATCTTTGGCTAATTCAATATCAGCAGCAATAGGAGCCATGGCTACAGAAATATCTGCATTTTCAGGAATAAGGTTTGTGGAAACAAAATTCCATCCTTCTACTAAATCAATATTTTGAATAGAACCAGATTCTAATCCTATAATACCAGAGATACCATCATTAATGTAGGTATTAGATTGTGGTAAAGTATTATCGTAAGTCACAGTCGCATCATAAGACATCATAGCACTTGCATCCCAAATTTTCCATTGGAAGATCTCGTTATCTTCAAATCCATTATCATTAGGAGCGTCGTTACCATAAGCCGAAATTGTTGTTGCAGCACCATTCCAAGTTATTTTCCCACCACATTGTAATGATCCATTTAACAAATAGAATACTCCAATAATATCTCCATTTGCAATAGAGTTACCATTAATATCAAAAGTTGCCGTTGCAGGGATCAGAATTGTATGGTTTTCTGAAGTTGGAGTAACATCCCAACTCGCATTTGTATTCGGGTTATACTGGCAAGAACCATCATCTGTATTTGCTGTTGCATCATAATTTAATGCTGTGGCATCTATACATCCTAATATTACATCAACACAAGAGCCATCATCTGTATTGGCATCGGCATTATAATTAAAGGCGGTAACATCTGTACATCCTTCCATTACTGGAACACAACTTCCATCATCAACATTTGCATTGGAATTATAGTTAAAGGCAGTAGCATCTGTACATCCTTCAATCGTTGCAATACATGAACCATCATCTACAGTTGCATCTGAGTTATAGTTAATAGCAGTAACGTCTGTACATCCATTTACAATACAAGTATTGTTGTTTAATGTAGCATCCGGATCGTAATTTGTTGCATCAGGGTTTGTACATCCATATACATGTGGAGTACAACTTCCGTCATCAATTACTGCTGTTAACACAAAGTTTGAAGAATTTGGATCTGTACATCCTCTAAAGTCAACAGTTATTACAGTATCTAGATAGTATACAACATTAGGAATACTTGTTTGAGTATAACTTTCAACATGATAAACCCCATCGTTTTCATAATAATGTGTAATTGGGTTTTGAACAATATCTGGAGTTCCATCTCCTAAAGTCCAAGTTGTGTTGTATAGCGTTACACTTGGTATGTGATTAATAACAAAAGTAAATAAACTGTCGTTTGTTATTTCATAAGTTAACCAAATAGGACCTGTAGTACATGTTCCGTTGTCTACAGTTGCTAATGGGTTGTAATTATTCGCATTAGGGTCTGTACAACCTTCTACTGCATAAATACATGAGTAATCGTGGATTTGAGCGTTTGCATTGTAATTAAGAGCAGATGGGTCAATACATCCTAATATTGGAGTAACACATGAACCATCGTCTGTATTGGCCATCGGATCGTAGTTGTTTGCGTTTGGATCTGTACAACCTAAAACAACATCAACACATGAACCATCGTCAATTGTAGCATCGGGATTATAATTAAAGGCAACAGGATCTGTACAACCAGGAATTACACACGAACCATCATCTAAAGTCGCTAATGGGTTATAGTTATTGGCTACTGGATTTGTACATCCTTCAACAATACAAGTTCCATCATCTGTATTGGCATTAGCATCATAATTATTGGCATCTGGGTTAGTACATCCTAACACTGTAGGAATACAAGAACCATCATCAACATTGGCATTGGCATTATAGTTAAATGCTGCTGGGTCTGTACATCCTAAAATAGGATTGTTTATTGTTGTTGTAAATGATAATGTGTCAGACCATGCTGATTCTCCACATCCATTAATAGATTTTACACGCCAGAAATAATTGGTGTTGTTATCATAAGGAGGGTTTGCAATCCATGAATTCGTTTGTATGGTTTCATCTCTTACGATGTCATTAAATAATTCATCTGTAGCCACTTGAATTGTGTACTCAGATGCATTAGCAATATTATCCCATTGGTGGTTTGGCGTATAAGCAACGTTAGTAGCTACATCTGCTGGAGCGGTTAAATTGGCTGTAATAGGTACACCAGTCGATAATGAGAAATCTACTGTTATACTATGTTGTGCAGAAGCTGCATCACCAGTAATGGTAAATGTATAATCACCATCAGTCAGTGTATTTGGGGTGATATAAACTTCAATGGTATCATCGGCATTGATTGTGTTCGATTCAAATGAAATTTCTGCATCTCCAGGAACATCAGTAGCTGTAAAAGTAATTAGCTCTGTGAACGTAAGTACTTCATGGATATATAAATCAAAAGTGTCAATAGCAGGAGAACAAACATCGATAACAATATCTTCAGCTTCTAGTCCAAAATCGTTGTTGATTGGTTGAGCAATAGTAAAGTTATTATCAGAAATATCGAAGAATATATTAGTTGATGATTTTATTTTAACTCTAGCTGTATTAATTTGAGTAACACCATTAGGTAGAATGTTTAATGGGAATTGAACATTCTCTGAACCATCATTCGCAATATTTTGTGCTAATGTAATTGGGTAAGTTACCCCACCATCAATAGATAAGAAAATATCTACATTTGGAGAGTTGAAAATAGCCATATCTGTATTGGCAACATCCCAAGTAATTGTTTCTGTAGAATATTCAGAAATAACTTCTCCACCATTTGGGAATGTCGCTAAAAATGGCCCTCCTGCAATGTTAGACGAAATCTGTAAATCATCATAGTCATATCCTCCAGACCCTAAATGGTTATCTCTAACAGTAAATCTGAAATTAAGATCTCTTGTATAAGTAGGTAGTAATTCTCCAATTACAGTCGTGTTGTTCACTAAGTCTTGAATACGCGGGAAAACACGTGTTAAATTAGTCGTAGGAATCCAACTTCTAAATATTGGAGCTGTTCCAGTAGGATTGTTAATGTCATTTAAGGTAACTGTACCAGGACCTAAATCATGTTCTTCCCAGTTATATGTCATTGCATCTCCGTCAATATCAGATGCTGAACCTGTTAATTCGAAAGGTGTTGAAACAGGAATAACATATCCTCCAGGACCTGCATCTGCTTCAGGTGGTGTATTGTTAAAGTTTATGTCTACATGACAAACTGCTGATCCATCAATTAGATTTTCCATTTGTTCAATAGAGTGTGTATTGAAAAATGGATCTGAGTTATTTTGTAAGTTTGGAGCACAAATTCCTGCATATCCCATAATTGTAGCAGCACTACCAGGTTCATATGCTGAGTTAGCTGCACGGTTACAAGTTGTATTGTTTTGCGTATGGGCTCCTCCAAATTGGTGACCAACTTCGTGACAAACGTAATCGATATCAAATGGATCGTTTACTGGGTTTGCAGATCCCGTAACACCACGAGCTTTTTGGAAATTATTACAAACTACACCTAATCCGGCTAATCCTCCAGAGTTTGTACCAAATAAATGCCCAATATCAAAATTAGCTGATCCAATAACATTGGTAATTTCAGTTTGAGATTCATTAATCATCACCCCTGTATTTCCATTTGTATATGGATCTGTAGCTGCATCAGTTTCTATTAACAAGTTCGTGTTCCCAACAAGTACTAAACGAACAGAAAGATCATTTTCGTAAATTTCATTAACACGGTTAATACTTGTTGTCATAGCGGTTAAAGCTTGAGCTGTTGTTCCTCCATGAAATGTTGTATATTCTCCAGTACAAGCTAGGGCTAATCTAAACGTTCTTAAATCAGAACCAAAAGGGACTTGTGGAGGTGTAATTGCAGATTGTTCAATTTGAGCTGGAGCACTAGTAGGCTCAACACCTAAATCATGTTGCTCACAACTAAATGTTTCTGTAGCATCTTTTTCATAATCGCTACGGTAGTAACTAATAACGTGAGATGTATTTTGATGAGAATATGGGTCTATATAAACCATCCCATTTTCAGTTCGTAAAACTCCATGAAAACCATAAGGCGAAATATCAAGGCGTCCTCTATTAGAATTTAATTCAGGGTCTACTACTGAATAGGTTTTAATATTTGGATACTTTTCAGCCAATGCTGGCTCAAAAATTGGCGATTCATATACATGAAAAGTTTTCAGTAAACCATCTGGCATAGGAAGCTGGATGGCTTTTATACTTTGTGTATTGGTTTCATGGGGTGCTTGCAGTAATTCATTAAATAAATGGTTGTGATTTACCGCAAAGGTTTTAAATGTATTAGGCACTATATAACGAGGAGATAGCGTATTTACATTTTCGGATTTAGAACGTGTAAATTGAGCAAAAAGTTGGGTTGACAGACCCATAAAGAAAGCAATTAAAAGAAATGCTTTTGAGAAATACCCTGATAACTTAGAGTTAAACATACAAAATTGGTTTATAATATATTCACCTATATAACCAGAAGTAGACGGGTTAAAAATGAATAAATTAGTATTAATTAACGGCTAAATTTAAGATTTTTACTCGAATTTTGTTGCAGTTTATATGCATTTTTATTGAATTGGTTAATTTAATTGAAAACACAATGCATATAATACTTTCAAAAAAAAGTTTACATTTACTATAAAAACAAATAATCATGAAAAAGATCGTCCTATCAGCTATTCTATTAACAAGTATAATTTCTTGTACAAACAACGATAAAGTTGTTGATTCGAAAAAGGAAACTAAGCAAGAAATGAAAGCTGAAAATTCTGAAAACCCTATTGATTTAGAAAAGTCTTTAGTGTACTGGAAAGGTACTAAAGCTATTGGTGGAGGACATCAAGGAACTGTGAAATTTGCTAATGGAGATCTTAAATTTGATCAAGATGTATTTAAAGGAGGTTCGTTTTCAATAGATATGTCTACCATTGCTTGTTCAGATGTAAAAGATAAAGAATCTAATGCAGATTTAGTTGGACATTTAATGTCTAAGGACTTTTTTGCTGTTACTGAATTTCCAACTGCGGAAATAAACATATTTGATGCTGCTTTAATAGAAGGAAATAGATATAAATGTGCTGCTAAAGTTAGAATTAAAGATGTAGAGAAACAATTGGTTTTTGAAGTGGATTTACATAATAAGGATTCTAAGCATGCTATTGTTGGAAAACTTAATTTTGATAGAACACAATTTGGAGTCGTTTATAATTCAAGTAATTTCTTTAAAGCATTAGGTGATAAAGTGATTAACGATGATATAATAATCAAATTTGAATTGGTTCAAAAATAAGGTAATATGGATGTTGGATCTGGGCATTGGGTATTTGCCATCATATTTGCAATAGGGTTTATAGGGTTTTTAATTTGGGCTTATAAAGACGATTTGCAAATGCATAAAAGATATTATAAAGGAAGTGGTGCCTTTTTATTAGTTATTGTATTAAGCCTTATTTTATTTTGGTTTTTTAGAGGAGCCTTTCAGTAGTATGGGAAGTACAATGTTTTATATCGTATTAATAGCCTTAGTATTATCTATTTTAACTGGATTATTACAAAAAATACGATATGGTCTTACCTTTTGGAAGACATTTTTAAAAAGCTTTTTTGCATATTTTGCACTAACAGCCATGGCATTTAAAATGTTTTATTCATGAAAAAGAAAATATTAATTCTTAATGGACCAAATTTAAATTTATTAGGAGTTAGAAATACAAGTGTATATGGACATACTTCTTTTGAATCTTATTTGGAAACTATAAAGGAAAAGTATGAAGGTAGCTTATCATTAAGTTATTTGCAGTCTAATAGTGAAGGACAATTAATTGATTATATCCATAAATATGGATTTGAATTGGATGGTATAATCTTAAATGCAGGCGGATATACGCATACTTCTGTAGCCATTAGAGATGCTATTGAAGCTGTAAACACAAGTGTTATTGAGGTTCATATATCCAATATTTATGCTCGTGAAGAATTTAGGCATAAATCTTTAATTAGTGCGGTGTGTATAGGTCAGGTTAGTGGTTTAGGCTTAAAAAGCTATGAGCTCGCTTTACAATACTTTATATAATTATTTAAAAGGTCAGAATATTAATTCTGGCCTTTTTTTGATTTAAATTAGCCCATTAGTCGTAAATAATATTCGTATTCATGTTATCTAGTTGTCTTAAACTAGGATAGATTTATTCAAAATTTGTTTATTTGTACAAATTATATCTCAAAAAATGGATTTTACATCTAATCGATCATTATTAGAGAAAATATATTACGCAACAATATTATTCTTGTACATGTTTGCACCAACAATTGCAGGATTGCCTTATAATCCTGCAAAGTTTATGCTATTAATAATTGTTGCTGAGTCTTTGTATATAAATGTCTTTAATATAAAAAAGATCTTTATACCCCAATTTGTAATATACATTGTACTCTTATTATTTACCTATGGTATTTTGATTTATCATGAAACATTTGGTAATGCATCTCACGTAGGTCCTGTTAATCAGATTCTAACCCATGTCTTAGAAATACTACCATTCTCTATACTATATATTAATATATTAATTAAGCGTGGTTATACCATTAACGACTTTATTGATATAGTTATTAATATTATGGCCATTCAAGGGTTATTGATGCTATTACAGTTTATATCTGCAGATTTTAGAGCATTAATACAAGGGTTATTAGGAAGTGCTAAAATTAAGAGTGTAGGAACATTTCAATGGTTTAGAGGGTTAGGTGTAGCATTAAGTAAGAATTATGATTTTTCGTTACTTCAAAGTTTTGGAATGTTTTTAATCATGTCAAAATTCTTAAGAAATAAAATTGTTATTGCCGATTATTTTAAAATATTCTTAATCGTATTTTCAATTATTATTTCGGGGAGAACTGGATTTATTGGATTAGGTTTAGCCGCTGCAATTTTTCTATTTAAAACATTAAGATATAAGATCTTTGTTAACTTTATGAAAAAGGCAGGTTTTGCATTAATTGTAATATATTCCTTATATACAGTAAGTGCTTATGTTGTACCCAATATTCATAATTCAATAAACAATAATTTACTTCCCTGGGCTTTCGAGTTTTATTATAATTTTATTGAAACAGGTGAGTTCTCAACGAGTTCTTCAGATCAATTAAGTGAATCACATTATTATGAACTATCAGATGAAACTATTGTTTTTGGAGATGGTAAATACGTAAGGGAAGATGGGTTTTATTATGGATTAACTGATGCTGGATATATGAGGCAAACGTTGTATTTTGGTGTGATAGGAATTCTAATTTTCGCTATATTATATATTAGAATCGCTATTATTAACTTCACCAGGTTATCTGTTAATTATAATTATATTATTCCGAGTTATACATTACTTATGTTTGTAGCCCATTATAAAGGAGATGTATTTACAAATTCTTTAATTTTAAATAGGGCATTTTATATTGTTGGTTTAGGATTAATAATTTACATGTTGAAAGCAGAGGACGAATGTAGGAATGATGCTTTATTAAATAAAACCGAACATAATTAGGTGATTTCTGACTATAAAAAAAGGCTTACAATATTAATTGTAAGCCTTTTTTTATAAATACTATTTTTTAGTATTGGTGTTCTTTTATTGTTTTAATAAATGCTTTTGCATGATCTACAGGAACAGTTGGTAAAATACCATGTCCTAAATTTACAATGTACCTTTCTTTTCCAAAAGCATCTAACATACGTTTTGTTTCATCAATAATTTTAGGGATTGGTGCATGAAGCATACTTGGGTCAAAATTACCTTGAAGCGTAATGTTTTTACCAACCTTTTCTCTTGCGAATTCCGGAGAACATGCCCAATCAATACCAACTCCATTCACATTTAAGGTTGCCATTTCCTCAAGGGCATACCATGCACCTTTAGCGAAAACAATATTTGGAGCCGTACACTTTTCCATGATTTGCTTAATGTATGGAAAAGCAAATTCCATAAAATCAGATTTTTTTAATAATCCAGCCCACGAATCAAATAGTTGAAATGCTTGTGCACCTGCAGCTATTTGAGCTTCCATATATAAGATAGTAATATCTGTTATTTTTTGTAATAACGTATGAGCAGCTTTCGGATTAGAAAAACAAAACGATTTAGCTTGTGAAAAATCTTTAGAGCCTTTTCCTTGAACCATATAACATAAAATAGTAAAAGGAGCTCCAGCAAAACCAATTAATGGAACTTCACCTTTTAAATCCATTCTCGTTTGTTTAATACCTTCCATTACATATCCTAAAGCTTCATGAACATCAGGGATTTGTAAAGCTTCAGCTTGCTCTAAGCTATTAATGGTGTTTGGTAATAGTGGTCCAACACCAGGTATCATTTGTACTTCTAGTCCTAAGGCTTCAGGAACAACCAAAATATCAGAGAATAAAATAGCGGCATCAGAACCCACTTGCCAAATTGGCATTGTTGTTATTTCAGAAACAAGTTCTGGAGTTTGACAACGTTCAAAAAATGTATATTTCTCTCTTAAAGCTCTATAGTCAGGTAAAAAACGCCCTGCTTGACGCATCATCCATACTGGTGCTCTTTCTACTTCTTCACCTTTAAGGGCACGTAGAAATAAATCGTTTTTTAATGCTGGAAATTCCATTCTATTTTGTTTTTTGTTGTTCAATGTTGTTTTCAATTTCAGGCAACAATTTTAGCATAGCTAAGTAATTTGCTTTCTGAGGGTAATATATGTTTGGAGTAGGAACTCCATGTTCTTCTAATTGTTTTGCCGTTGTTTTGCCAATACAAAGAGCAAAAATAGACTTTTTCCATGTATTGACCTTAAAAAAACTAACGACTTGACTTGGACTCGTAAAAACGCATACATCTATTAAGCTTAAATCACATGGTTTAGGTGTAAGTTGAGTTGAATAGACTTCAAGACGTTGGTAATTAATACGATTATTTGATGCCATTTCAAATAAGTCATTTAGTCCAAGATTACCTGTTAAATGAATAAAAGATTTAACCTTAGACTGTTGAATTAACAACCCTAAATCTTTCGCATAACCATGATTGGAAACATGGATTTTTACATTAGGCATTTGCTGTAATATACATTCAGTTTTAGCACTATTTGTATAAATTACTCCGTGCCAACTGGTTAAGTTATTGACTAGCCAAATGGCTGCATTTTGACTTGTTATCGCTATAGTATTGCTTTCTAATACGTTACGTTTTTCTATTTCGCTTAACTGTTGATAATTAGCAAGTTCAATATGTGTTAATGAAATGTACTTAACAATATGGTTATTGATAAGACTCTCATTATCAGGGTTTAAAATGTTTTTTCGTATGTGGAAAGATAAAATATACACTGTTGATAACTATGTTGATAACTTTTTTGAAATTGAATATAACTACTTGTTTTTAGGTAGTTTATCTAGTATTTCTTTCGCGCCTTTGTCTAAGGCAATTTTACTCGCTTCTAATCCTAAAACTGGAGTATCCGTTAATTGGCTTTCAAGTTGTATTCTTATTTCACTTTTTGCCATTGGATCCATTAAAACTGAGTCAAAAAATACTTGATCATCCTTTATCGTTACATGGGCTCCAATTGGAGCTGTACATCCACCGTTTAAAGCATTTAAGTATTGTCTTTCGGTATTAACACAAAGTGCTGTTTCTTGGTCATGTAATTGATTAAGAATATCAAATACATGTTTGTCATTTTCTCTACACACTATTGCTATTGCACCTTGTCCTGGAGCTGGTAACATCCAATCTAATCGCATTGCAATTTCATGATGTAAATCCATACGTTCTAAACCTGCGGCGGCAAAAATAGCAGCATCCCAATTACTTTCTCTTAATTTTTTGATTCTCGTTTGAACATTACCACGGATGTCAACCATTTTTGTGTTCGGATACTTACGTAACCATTGAGATTGCCTTCTATTGGAACTTGTGGCAATGATCATCTCCCTATCTTCATTAAGAAAATCTAGATTGGTTCTAACGACTAATACATCTTCCCAAGAAGCACGTTTAAGAATTGCAGCCATAACAATACCCTCTGGTAATACAGTAGGCACATCTTTTAGTGAATGAACAGCAAAATCTATATCATTGTTTAACAATGCATCATCCAATGCTTTTGTAAATACACCTTTTCCACCCATTAATGGGAGTGGGGTATCTAAAACTTTATCTCCTTCAGAAACTATTTCAATAAGGTTTGTATCTACTTGTATATCGTTAAGTAATTTTTGTACTAAATGACTTTGCCATAAAGCCAATTTACTTTTTCGAGTTCCTAAGTTTAGCATTTTTAGATGTTATTTCTTTATATTAAGTTGGTACATATCTGCAAAAATATCTGCAATTTCATCAGAGTTTCTATATCTACTCTTTATGAACTCAATGTTTTGATTAACCATTTTATTAACTAATGATTTCGAGAAAATATTAGCTTTATCGAATTCAGATTCTGTAAATCTAAATTTTTGTTTTTCGAGCTCTTCTAATCTTTGATCATGCATTTTTTTTCTATATGCATTTATCAGAGGAGAAATTTGTCTCATTTTAATCCAATCGTAAAACTCCAATTTATGAAGATTAATGATGGTTCTTACTTTTGGGATATTTTTTCGCCTTAAGGTTAAAGTTTCATCTTGAATTTTGTTCAACTCATCCATTTCTATTAAATCAACCTCTGCTATGGTATCAAAAACAGGGTCTATATTTCTAGGAACGGCTAAGTCAATAAATACTTTTGGACTTAAAAGGGGATTACTATATTCATGCTCGGTAACTGTATAGCTTAATGAACCTGTAGACACAATAACAATATCAGATTTTTCTATAACAGATTTTAAATTTTCTGTTGGAGAACAATTAATATTGAGTTCAGAAGCCATTTTTTCGGCTTTAGCATAGGTACGGTTCATTACAGTAATAGAACCTGTTTTATGATTCTCAATCAAATTTTTAACGGTAGTCTCTCCAATTTCTCCTAATCCATAGAGAAGAATATTCTTTTTAGAAAGATCTTTAAATCTATTTTTAATGTATAAGATAGCTGCATGAGCAATAGATGCAGGACCACTGTTAATATCAGTATCTGTACTAACGGCTTTATAACATTGTAAAACAAATTGCATTAATCGATGAGTTTCAGAATCGATGAGGTCAAATTTAGAAGCGTATGATACTGCATTTTTAACTTGACTAATAATTTGAAGATCTCCTAGAATCATAGAATCTAATCCCATACAAAGCTCAAACAACAAATCTGTAGCTTCTTGTTCTCTTTTTAAAAAGGCATACTTATTAAAAAGATCAAGATTAGTATCTGTAGCCTCAATAAATAATTGAATTAATAGTGCCTCTTTAGCAATGTCAGCAAAAGCAAAAATTTGAGTTCTATTACATGTAGATACAACAAATAGACTAAGAATCCCTTCAGATTGTGCTTGGATATGAAGCTTTTCTAAACGATCATCAGTGATAGTGAATTGTTCACGAATTCCGATTGGTGAATTCCAATGACTAATTCCTATTGATATAAACTGGTTGTTTGAATTCGATTTCATGTTCTGGTTGCTTGTCTTACAAAAGTATGACGCGAAAACGTTTTATTTTATGAGATAAATCAATTTTACGTAGATAACTGCAAAAAATTCTCTTAAAAATAACTAATTTAAAAGTAAATTGACATTTTCTGGTGGTCTTCCAATAACGGCTTTCCCATTATGGACAACTATAGGTCTTTCAATTAATTTAGGATTTTCGATCATAATATCAATCCATTCGTCGTTTGAAAATTGCTTTCCTTTAAAATTTTCTTTAAAAATAGCTTCCCCTTTTCTAATTAACTGATCAGCAGGTAAATTTAAAAGGTCTAATATGTGTTTTAATTCCTCTTTAGAAGGTGGTGATATTAAGTAGTTTACAATTTCAATATCTACTCCAGATTCTTCTATTATTTTAAGTGTATTACGACTTTTAGAACAACGGTTATTATGATATATTTTCATGTCTTTATCGTCTTTTAGAGCTCATTATTTTCTAGATGGAGGTTATTTTGAGATTCTTTCATTAAATATGCCTTAATAAATTCATCAATTTCACCGTTCATAACATTTTCTACATTTGTAGATTCGTGTCCTGATCTCACATCCTTAACTAATTTATAAGGATGCATCACGTAATTTCTTATTTGAGATCCCCATTCAATTTTTTTCTTACCAGCTTCAATTTCAGAACGCTTTTCTAATTTGGCTTCCATCTCAAGTTCATATAATTGAGATTTAAGTAACTGAAGTGCTTTTTCTTTATTTCCTAATTGGGAACGTGTTTCTGTATTTTCAATGATTATGCCCGATGGTTTATGTCTTAACCTAACACCCGTTTCAACTTTATTTACGTTTTGTCCTCCAGCACCTCCAGATCTAAACGTATCCCATTCAATTTCAGATTGGTTAATGTTTATTTCAATAGAATCATCAACTAAAGGATAAACATATACAGATGCAAAAGAAGTATGACGTTTAGCATTAGAATCAAAAGGAGATATTCTAACAAGTCTATGAACTCCATTTTCTCCTTTTAAGAATCCAAAACCATATTCTCCATCAAATTCTAGAGTAACGGTTTTAATTCCTGCAACATCTCCGTACTGTAGGTTAAGTTCACGAATTTTCATTCCGTTTTTCTCACCCCACATTAAGTACATTCTCATTAGCATTTCTGCCCAATCACAAGACTCAGTACCACCAGCTCCTGCTGTTATTTGTAACACCGCACTTAAACTATCTTCTTCATTCGATAGCATGTTTTTAAACTCAAGGTCTTCGGTCTTTTGATAAATAGTGTTATAGAGCGATTCAACTTCTTCAGGTTCAACTTCACCTTCTTTGTAAAAATCATATAAAACGATAATATCTTCTATACCTGTTTCTAGTTCATTGCTGGCATTCACCCAATTTTTTAAGCTCTTTATGCGTTTTAATACAATTTCGGCTTTTTTATTATCGTTCCAGAAATCAGGATTTTGAGTTTTCTCCTCTTCATCTCCAATTTCTTTTATTTTTTTATCTATACGTAAGTACTCTTTTAATAAAGAGATTCTTTCGGTTAGTTTTTTTATTTGATCTAAAGTAATCATATACGTTTTACTTTAATTTTACGAATGCTAAAAAATGAACAAATCGTACTTATTATAAATACTAAGATACTTAATATAAGTACGTCCAAAAATTGCATATCTATAGGATATGGAATTCCTGTATTTCCGGATCCCATTAGTAATAGGTTATAAGTATCTTGTATATAACATACAATAAACCCAATTATTAAACCACATACTAATCCAATCCCATTCATTAAATAATTTAAATTCCAGAATATATTTCTTAAAAATATAGGTGTAGCACCTATATGTGTAAGTGTTTTAAGATTATCTTCTTTTTCAATAATTAATATACTTAAAGAGCCTATTAGGTTAAATGCTGCCAATAGTATAATAAGCATAAAGATAAAAATTACAAACCATTTTTCAAGATCTACAAACTTTAAAAAATCAGCATGTTGCTCTTCCATTGTCAGAACCTCTAAATGATAAGGCTTTAGGAGTTTTTTTAATTTAATTTGAGTTTCATCAATTCGGTTTATATCTTTTAATCGAATCTCTATAGAAGATATGCTTTCAGGTCTATTAACGAGCTTTCTAACGTATTGAATATTAGAGATACCATAAATAGGATCATACTCTGGGCTAATCGAAAATGTTCCAATTGTAAAATATTTTTGAGATCGGAAATCATTAGAAATATCTAAAGATGTTTTTTTGTTAGGTTTAGGAACCCAAACTTCGACATGAGAATAAGTATTACCAACACCAATTCCAAGCTTAATACATAAAGACTTTCCTAAAACAATATTTGAGAATTGATGCTCAAAATCTATAAATTCCCCTTCATCTATTTTAGTCGGTATTAAACTGACTTTAGGAAAGTGTTTGTCTACACCTTTTAAAATCCCAAATTCCTGTTTATTTCCAGAAATAAAAAGACATTTTGTTTCTAATATCTTAGAAAAATCGGCGATGTTTTCGTCTTTAAGCTTATCAAATAAATCTTCAGAAGTCTTAAAGAGATCTTTGTCTTGATGTACTACTTTTAGTTGTGCATCAAATTCATTATACATCTGTTTAACAAATTGTTCTATACCATTAAACCCAGACAATATAATAAACATAGCCGCACTTACTATAGTAATGGCTATTACCGAAATCCATGATATGATATTTACTGCATTGCGATTGGATTTCGAAAAGAGGTAGCGTTTTGCAATAAAAAGAGGTAGCTTCAATTTAGCTTTTTAAAGCTTTATCTATTTCAGCCATTAAACCTAAAGATTCATCTAAGAAAAAGATTAATTCAGGAACAACTCTAAGTTGTTTCCCAGCGCGTTTACCTAATTCATAACGGATTTCTTTTGTATATTCTTGAGCTAATTTTTTAAATTTTATGTCTTGCTTTTCTGGAAAGAGACTTAATGCCACTTTCGCAATACCTAAATCTGGTGTTATCTTTACATCGGTAACTGTAACCATTTGTCCAGGAAAACATACGGCATCCTTATCTCTAAAAATGCTAGCTAAATCTTCTTTTATCAAATTGTTTATTTTCTTTTGTCTGATGGATTCCATGAATAGTTGTTTTAATCGGCAAAGATACAAATCTTATGATCTAGACATAAGATTTCAGTCATATTATATTGTTGTTTTTTAGTTATAACCTAATTATTAACATTTTTTTAGTTAGGTATTGAAGGATTTATTTTTCATTCCTCATAAAAGAGGAGTTATTTAAAGAAATAATTCATAAATTTGTGATGTACACGTTTCGAATATTTTTATTTTTTTTAAGAGCTTGAAGTGGATTTTTCTGTTTATGTGCTTGCCAAATTGTTACTATTAGGTGTGTTAATCTGCGGATTATATCTGTTTTTTCAATGAAAATAAAGGCTATTCTAAAATAGTTTGTATATTTTTGAAAATCTCAAATCTCTAATTATTATACTTTTTCTATGAAAAAACTGATATTAGCTGCATTTTCTTTGATCATCCTTGGTATGGTGAATGTAAATGCTCAAACACTTAACGAAAATTTTTCAGGAGCATTTCCACCTAACGATTGGACCGTTTATAATTATGCCCATATAGGTAGTCAGTGGGGACTAAATGGCTTTAGCCCGATTTCAGGTTTGTTAGTAGCTCGATTAACTGGGTCAAATAGTAATGCCCACGATGACTGGATTATCCCACCTAAATTGGCTATTACTTCAACAACAGATTCAATTCATTTTTTTGCAAGAATAAATAATGCAACTCCTTTTGAACAGATGTTAGATGTAAAAGTTTCTACTACAGGTAAAGATACTGCTTCTTTTGATACTTTATTAGGAACAGTAACTCCTGGTGCATGGGAAAGACATTCTTTTGACTTAAGTGCATATAATGGACAAGATATTTATATAGCTATACACTCTACAACAAGCGGATCGGCTAATATGTATTTAGATTCTGTTACTGGGCCAAATTTATTTATACCTTCTTGTCCAACAATAGCATATGTTAATGCTACAAATATTACACATAATTCTGTTGAATTGACATGGGATTCTATTGCAAATGCAGAGAGTTATACTTACGAAATATTTGAGGATGGAGAAGGACCTGCTGGAACACCAGTACTTACAGGATCTACGACAGATACAAATATTGTTGTTAATGGGCTTCCGTTTGCAACAGATTTAGAAGTATGGATTACGACTGATTGTGGTACTACAGATGGTTTGAGTGAAGTAGATGGAGCTTTTCCATTTTCTACAATTTGTGGTCCAATTACAGTTCTTCATTTAGAAGAATTTGATGATGTTGCTCCAACATGTTGGACAGAAGCAAGAGGAGATTTAGCATTAAACACAACGTTTACTTCAACTAGTAATTCTAGTTGGCAACAAGGATCTTTTGGTAATGCTGGTCTTGATAACGCAGCACGTATCAATTCTAGTACATGGTCAAACGATGAATGGTTAATAACACCAACTATACATGTTGATTCTATTCCAAATTCTCAGCTATCGTTTTTTGCATCTTTAACAACGAGTTGGACACCAAACCCAACAGCTGATGGGAACTTTACAGATCCTGATGATTTTGTAAGTGTTGTTGTATCTACTGATGATGGAACAACGTGGTCTGATACTAATGTTGTTTTTACATTTGATACAAGTAATGCTCCATCATATACAGGAACATACGTAACAATCCCTATGGGAGAATATACAGGAGATATTAAAATTGGATTCTTTGCGAACTTAGAAGCTGGATGGCCAACTCCAGCAGAAAATTTCTTTATTGATAAATTTAAATGGTCAGAAACTCCAAGTTGTGATATTATTTCTCAAATATCATTGGATTCTATTGAAACATATAGTGCATATATCTCTTGGGATACTACAACAAATGCAAGTGATTTTATTGTTGAATATGGTGAACCAGGTTTTGATTTAGGTACAGGTACTCAAATTATTGTAAATGGTAATTTAAATACACCTATTACAGGTTTACTTCCAAGTACAGATTATCAAGTATACGTTGCTCCAATTTGTTCAGCAACAGATACTGGAGATTTCCAATTATTTTTAAACTTCACAACTGAATGTGCTCCTTTAGAAGCATATTATACAGAAGACTTTTCAACATATTTACCAAATATTTGTTGGACAGAGCAAAATGGATTCTTAATTGATACAACCATTTTAACTGGTAATGGAAGTAATTGGGCCGAAGATGGTTTCTTAAATGCTGGAACTACAGGTGCTGCTAGAATTAACGTTCCGAATTGGTCTTCATCTATTAATGAGTGGTTAATTTCAGAAAGTATTGATTTAGATTCTTTACCTTACTCTCAAATTGAATTTGATGCAGGTGTAACACCTTGGTTTGGAGCTACAGCTCAAGATATGGGACCAGACGATAGACTTGTCGTATTAGTTTCTACAGATAATGGAGAAACATGGTTAGAAGAAAATTCAATATTTACCTTAACAGCAAATAACCAACCTTCAAACACAGGTGATCATTATGAAATTCCTGTAACAACGTATTCAGGAATCGTAAAGTTTGGATTCTATATGGAATCTACAGTTGGTAACATTGATTATAATTTTTATATCGATAATTTCCAAGTATCTGAAGCTCCAACTTGTTTACCTACTATAGATTATACTGTAATTTCTGTTGAAGATACTACGGCTACAATTTCTTGGGGAAATATCAATGGTGTAAATGATTATATTATTGAGTATGGTGAAGAAGGATTTAGTTTAGGAACCGGAACTCAAATTCTTGTTACAACAGGAACATCAATCGAATTAACAGGATTAGAGCCTTTAACAGGATATGATTATTATGTACAGGCTATTTGTTCTTCTACAGATACAGCCGAGTTCTTATTATATGATTCATTTGAGACAGAATGTTTAGTACACTCTACAACAATGTTAGAAGAGTTTACAACTGCTGTAGCTCCAGAATGTTGGTATGAAAGAGAAGGAGAATTAACAGCTTCTTCAACGTTAACTGGAATTACATCTTCTTGGATGCCTGATGGATATTTAAATGTTGGATTTACAGGTTCTGCACGAATTAGAGTAGCAGGAGATGATGAATACCACTGGTTAATATCACCTTCAATTAATTTAGGAGCTCAAGAAAAGCAAATTGAATTTGACGCTGGTCAAACAACGATAAATGGTACAACTTCAGCATCATTTGCTAGTGATGACCGTTTAGCTGTAATTGTATCGACTGACAATGGATTAACATGGTCAGAGGATAATCTTATTTTAGAATTTAATCAGTCTCAACCATTATTAAATGCAGGTGGACATTATACAGCTTCATTAGAAGATTTTGCAAATGCTGGTCAAGTGAGAATAGGATTCTATGCTCAATCTGAAATTATGAATTTACAGTTGAATGCTTATGTTGATAATTTTGAATTAAAGGATTTAGATACTACTGCTGTAGATCTTGGTGTAGTGGATATTATTGTTCCTGATACATTCTGTACAGGAGAATTAATTCCTCTTGAGGCTGTTGTTCAAAATAGCGGATTCGTACCTGTTCCTACTTACCCATTAAGAGTTAAGATTTTTGGAACAAGTCCTTCTAACACAATTCAATCTTATTTTACAAATATTCAAGTAGATGATTTAGATACTACGTTTGTAGGTGAATTAAGTGCATTACAACCTGGAGATTATGACGTAGAAATATCAGTTATTGCAACAGGAGATGTTAATGCAATGAATAATAAATTTACGACGTCATTCCATGTTTCTGATTATCCAGAAGTATTTGCTGGATCAGATATTACAATTTGTTATGGAGAAAGTTATGTATTAGATGCTGAAGGTGCAAATACATATAGTTGGAATGGAGGATTTAATAACGGAGATACAGTTTCACCAACAACTACAACGTCTTATATTGTAGCTGGAGCAAACGAAGCTGGATGTGAAACGTTAGATACTGTTGTTGTTGGAGTTGAAATTAATAATCCACCTACAATATTATTTATTAACCAATTATTATTAACAGACCCATCAGAGTTGTATTTAAATTACTACTGGCAGTTTAATGGTTCTACAGTTGGTACAAGCTCTACATTTGCTGTAACCCAAAATGGAGTTTACACATTAGTAGTTGAAACATTTAGTGGTTGTGAAGTCTTAAATACTTACGAAGTAATGGGAATTGGACTTGATGAGAATATTGATCTAGGTGTTAGTGTTTACCCTAACCCAGTTAAAGATAATTTAAATGTTATTTCGGATAAAGAATTAGAAAGTATTAAGATCTTTGATTTAAATGCAAGATTAATTCTTGATGGAGGATTAACAGAACATGGATTAGACGTTTCTAAATTAGAATCTGGAATCTATATATTATACGGAACTGCAAATGGACAACCGTTCCAAACAAAGTTTACTAAACAATAGATTTAACTAAATAAAAAAAAAGGAGATACTTGAAAGTATCTCCTTTTTTTTTTGTCTTCAATAATACGGGATAACAAATACTTTTATGAAAGTATAATGGATTTTATAAGATTGGAAATGAAATAATAAAAGTGGTTTTACCTCCTGAACTATTTAGTGTAATAAAGCTATTGTGTGCATTAAGAATCGTTTTGCTAAGTGTTAATCCAATACCCGATCCATCTTTTCGCGTTGTAAAATATGGAATGAAAATATTACTTTTTATTTCTTCAGAAATACCATGCCCATTGTCAGTAATCTTAAAATAAATCCGATTGTTATCTTGTAACAATTCTAAGATTATTTGTGGGCTAATTGAGTGTGTTAGTGCATGAATTGAATTGGAAATAAGATTAATTATGACCTGTTCTATTTGAGCCTTATCTGCATTAATAATGAATGGTATTGACGGATTATAAGTTAGAGTTATTTGTTTCTCTTTAAATTTAGGACGATATAGCGTAACCACATAACTGACGAGTTCGGTTAAATCCATATTAGATTTATTGGGTTGTGGTAATTCAGTCAACTTTCTATAAGTATTTACAAATGTGTTTAAATGTGAAGATCGTTTGTTAATAATGTTAAGGCCTTGTGATAATTCTGAAATTGTACTTTCATCAATTGGAGAGTCCTGTAGAAGTAAACCTAAATTCTCGGCTAAACTACTAATCGGTGTAATGGTATTTATAATTTCATGAGACATCACATTCATTAATTTATACCAAGATTCTTTTTCTTTTTTCTCAATAAGCTGTTGAATAGTTTCTAAGGTTAATATTAGATAAGCGTTAGAAGCAGTTTGTGTATAAGATGTTTTTAGGAAAAAATTTTCTTCTTGATTATTGACATTTATAGACACAGTATGCTTTTTAGAAGCCCAGTGGTTTGGGTTGATAAATTTATCTAAGGCTATTAGCTTTGGTTGAAGTAAATCCCAGTGCATATATTGTGGAATTTTTAAAAAATTAAGAAATGCTGTATTTTGCTGAAAGACAGTAATCGTAGATTGTTTATCCTTTTTGAGGATTAAAACGCCTAAACTTAAACTTTCAATAATGTTGTTAAATATAAGTTTATCAGAGGTTTCTTCTAAACTTTGTTTACGCTGTTTCTCTATTAATAGAGCCATTTTATTTTGGAAAGTAATCTTACGTTTATGGACAGGAATTGTATTTGAATAATCATCAAATAATAAGCAATCTAATGATTTTTCAATATCCATAAATTGAGATCTAACGTAATTAATAACCAATAATATTTGAATTATAATTAATAGACTTAGTCCCCATCCACTTAATGTATAAGTATTACTAAACGCTATAAAAGCGAAAATACCGTTTATTAGAAGTAAAACTAACTGGATGCTTAAATTAATATACTGCTTTGTTCCCATTATAAATTATATTTTTCGAGTCGTCTATACAAAGCAGATCTTGTTAGCCCTAATGCTTTAGATGCTTTAGAAATATTCCCTTGATATTTTTCCATGGCTTGTTGAACTAAGCTTTTTTCGGTTTCTTCAATATTTAGAGAATGTTGTATTTGAGAAGTATTAGATATTGTTTTTCTTGTTGAAAAATGAAGATCCGCTTTTTGAACCTCGTGATGTTCTGAGATAATTACAGCACGTTCTATTATATGTTCTAATTCTCTAATATTTCCAGGCCAATAATAATTATTTAATGCACTTATCGCTTCTTCAGTAAAACCTTGTATTTGCTTACGGTATTGTCTATTCAATTTTTTTAAGAAATGAAGCGCTAAATGAATAATATCTTCTTTTCTTTCTCTTAATGGAGGTAGAACGAGTTCAATTGTATTAATTCTAAAAAGTAAATCTTGTCTAAAGGTTTGCTCTTCCACCATTTCATGAATAGGGGCATTAGTTGCACAAATGATACGTACATCTATAGTTCTTGGCTTTCCTTCTCCTAAACGACTAATAACTCTGTTTTGTACAACGGAAAGTAGTTTTGATTGTAAATGAAGAGGAAGATTTCCAATTTCATCTAAGAATATTGTTCCTCCTTTGGCCATTTCAAAAAGCCCAATTTTATCCTCTTTAGCATCTGTAAAAGCACCCTTTTTATGTCCAAATAGTTCACTTTCGAACAAGTTTTCATTTAAGGCTCCTAAGTCAACATGAATAAATGGAGATTTATATCGTTTTGAAAGGCCATGAATTTCTTTGGCAAATACAAATTTACCAGTTCCATTTTCACCTAATATTAATAAGGTTGCATCTGTTGGGGCAACCTTATTAACCAAGTTTTTAGCCGTATTCATAATCGCCGAATTTCCAATAATGCATTCGGTTTGTTTTTTGAAATCTAAATTCTGTTTATCCTGAATATGTTCTAATTGAGATGTTTTTCTTTTAGATCTTGACAATTCTACACCGGCATTAACTATTCCATAGAGCTTTTCTGTACTCCATGGCTTTAGGATAAAATCTGTAGCTCCTTGTTTTATCGCATTTACAGCTAAATCAACACTTCCAAATGCGGTCATTAATATAACAGTAGTTTCATGACTAATTTCTTTAATAAATTTCAACCAATATATACCTTCTTTACCATCTTCAAAACCAATTCTATAGTTCATATCTAGAACAACTACATCTATGGTATGTGCAGTTAGAATATGTCCAATTTTTTTAGGGTTAGATTCAGTGATTATTTCAGTGAAATATCGTTTTAAACTAATTCTTGCAGAAAATAATATATCATGGTCATCATCTACAACTAAAATAGAAGCCTCTTTTTTTCTCATAATACATAGTTACAACCTTGTTTGAAAATGAACAAAAAAATGTGCGAAAACGAACATGTAATAATTAGCACTTGTATTTAAGTTTTTGATAGTGAGTGGTTAGCGTGTTTTTAAATTTATGGCATATTAATCGACTACACTAAAGTGTTATAAGCATTATACAAATAAAGAATGGATAAAGTTATTCAGCCAAAGCGTAAGCTAATCGGTAAAAAGAGTATAGGAGTAGGAATCGGACTATTAGTAATTATATTAATGAGTTATAATATGATGCGTCCAACACAAGCTAATGTTAAAAAGGATGATATTCGAATTCATACCGTTAAACAAGGCGATTTTGAAGATGTTATTCTTTTTAATAGTACAGTAGAACCTAAAACCTCTCTCTTTGTGAATGTTATTGAAGGTGGATCTGTTTCTGAAATTTATACTGAAAATGGAGATATGGTTACTGAAGGAGACCCTCTTCTTAAGGTCTATAATCCAAATGCAACGTTAAATTATATGACTCAAGAAACGGCCATTATAGAACAGATGAATAATTTACGAAACATTAGAATGTCTGTGAAAAATCAGCAATTAACACTTGCTGAACAAAAATTGAGAATAAAAAACGATTTTATAAATTCTAAACGTCAATATATGGTTGATTCTGTTTTGTTCAATAAACAGGCCATTTCAAGATTTGAATTTGAAAAATCAAACCAAGATTATGTTTTTCAGAATGAAAGATACCGTGTTATTAGACAAACGGTAAACGAAGAAAATATGAATAGAATAGAACAATTAAAGACCATCAATCAATCCATTAAAAACATGAAATTGAGTTTGGATTTATTAAGGCATAATAAGGAGAATTTTATTGTTAAAGCACCAAAAGATGGACTTTTGTCTTCTTTTAATCCATTATTGGGTAAAACATATAATCAAGGTGAATCTGTTGGGAAAATAGATGTACTTGATGGTTATAAGCTAATAGCCAAGGTGGATGAATATTATATTTCGAAACTGAATGTAGGCGTTAAAGGAAAGGTCGCCATAGGAAGTGAGTCGTATGATATTATATTAACAAAAATAAACCCAGAAGTAATTGGTGGTCAGTTTGAAGTCACAATTAATTTTGAATCAACAGAAGTACCAAAATCGGTAAAAAGAGGAATGTCATTAAAAAGTAAATTATTTTTATCCGGAAATAGTAAGGCTCTTTTATTATCTAAGGGAGCATTTTATCAAGAAACTAACGGAACATGGGCTTTTGTTTTAACGAATAATAATTTTGCAGAAAAAAGGCAAATTAAAATTGGGCGAGAAAATCCTTTTTATTTCGAAGTATTAGGTGGTTTGAATATAGGAGACCGTGTCGTTACTTCATCGTATAGGGATTATTTAAAGTTAGACCAATTGAATTTAGAATAGGAAAGAATAAAAACAACAGTAAAAGAATAGACGTATTATGATAAAGATAACAGATTTAGTAAAAGTATATAGAACAGAAGAAGTAGAAACAACAGCGTTAAATAAATTAAGTTTAGAGGTTGAAAAAGGAGAATTCCTATCCATAATGGGGGCATCTGGTTGTGGAAAATCGACCTTATTAAATATTATAGGATTGTTGGATACTTCTGATAGTGGGCAATACAGTTTCGATGGGATAGAAGTATCTGGATTTATTGAAAATAAACGCGCATTATTGCGTAAGGAACATATCGGATTTGTATTTCAAAATTTTAATCTTATTGACGAGCTTTCTGTGTATGAAAATGTTGAATTACCATTAATTTATAATGACATAAAGCCTGCCGAACGAAAGAAACGCGTAAATGCAATTCTTAAACGTATTGGTATAGCACATAGAGCTAAACATTTCCCACTTCAACTTTCTGGTGGTCAACAACAACGTGTAGCTGTTGCAAGAGCGTTGGTAACAAATCCTAAATTAATATTGGCAGATGAACCAACAGGGAATTTGGATAGTAAAAATGGAAATGAAGTTATGGAATTATTGAGTGAACTACACGCTTCTGGTTCAACAATTATAATGGTTACACATTCGTCTTATGATGCTCAGTTTTCGTCTAGAATAATAACACTGAAAGATGGAAGTATAATATCTGAAAAATCGAATACGCATCAATTAGATGTATTAGTTAAATAAATAGGGAGGTTATGATAAAAATTTGGCTTAAAATATTTTATAGAAATTTGAAAAAGAACCTTCTTAATACAGGAGTAAATATCTTGGGTTTAACACTTGGTTTGACAGGTTTGCTTATTGTACTTTTATATTTTTACGACGAAAAGGGGTATAATCAATGGAACCCTAATAGAGAAGACATCTATAGGTTGTCGATAAAATCGAGTAAAAATGGAATTTGGTCAGTGAATACGGTTGGAGCTTATACGTATTTTAATACGGATATTCCAGAGGTTGAATCGACTTTATTGGTATCTCCATTTTATGAAAGTAGATTAATTAAAGTTGGTAAACAAAAGACCATCTGTGGTAAAGTAACGTACTTTCAAGGCGATTTTTTTAGTTTCTTTCCGTATTCCATTCGATCAGGACTATTAAATGATTTCAATACTAAACCGAATCAGATTGCCATTTCAGAAAAAATGTCTGAACAATTGTTTAAAGGCGAAAATCCCATTGGTAAGCATTTAATAATAGAAGAAAAAAATTGGGAGATATCTGTCGTATATAAAATCCAAGGGCACGCACATATTGAACCTCAAATTTTAATACCATATGAAGATTTAGATGTAAACTGGGGAGATTATCAAAATGAAGTGTTTTGTAAAGTTCAACCCAATACCAGTATTGGAGTAATAAAGTCTAAAATGGACCATATTATTATTGAACGTTTTAGCAAGCCAATAGCCAAAGAAATGGGGCTCTCATTAGCTGAATTTAATGAAACGTATGGAATAATGGAAGTTGTACCAGAACAGTTATCTACAATACGCTTTCATCATATAGCCAAAAGTGGGGGCCCTGAAGGTTCTGGGAATTATAAATTAATAATGGTTTTATTAAGTTTATCAATCTTATTAATTCTAATTTCTAGTGTTAACTTTATTAACCTATCTACAGCATCAGCAAGTCAAAGAGCCAAGGAAATTGGTGTAAAGAAAACCTTGGGACTGCAAAAGCTTAACCTTATTTTTCAGTATGTATTAGAAATTGGTGTTCAAGCCGTAATAGCATTCATGTTTTCTTGTATTTTGGTGGAACTTCTTCTGCCATTATTTAATCAGTTTTTGGATAAAAATTTATCCATTTATAATCCTTTTGTATTGGGTGTTTTAGCTGCTGTAACTTTTGGTATTGCTATAATTGTAGGAATTGTACCAGCTCTATATTTGTCCAACTTTAAACCATCTAAAGTATTAAAAGGAAACTTTTCAAGAAGTAAAGGTGGAGTGTATTTGCGTCACCTTATGCTATCGATACAGTTTTTAATCTCTGGGTTTTTCCTTATTGGAGTATTTGTTATCTATTCTCAAATAGACTTTATGATGAATAAGGATTTAGGATTTGAAAAAGATCATATTCTAGTGGTCGATGTATATGATATTGGTAAGCAGTCCGAGAAATATGACTTACTTAAATCTGTTTTAACACAGAAACCTGATATTGTTGATGTTTCTAGAAGTGTTTTTGTGCCAGGGAATGGGTTTGCAAGCGGAACAAACTTTAATTATAATGGAGAAAGTTTTAATGCGGCTAACAATGTGACAGATTACAATTATGTTGATTTTGCTGGTATTAAACTATTAAAAGGTCGAACGCTATCTGAGAGGTATGCACAAGATACTTTAACAAGTATTGTAATAAATGAAACAGCGGCTCGTAGAATAGGAATTTATAATGACCCTATTGGTAAGAAGATTAAAATTGGTTGGAGTAGCCCTAACAGAGATGGAAATATGGAAGTTGTAGGTTTAATACAAGATTACCATACAAGTGGATTTGATGAAGAAATAGGACCAATGTTCATGATGCATTATAATACGTTTAAATCATCTTCGGATTGGGTAAACAATATTCAAATAAAAATTAAGCCGGAGCATATACAGGAAACAATTTCTACTATTGAATCCTTTTGGAAAAACAATATAGATGCTGATTATCCATTTACCTATACATTTTTGGATAAGAATTTTGAATACACGTATAAACGCTTTAAGAAACAGCAAACGTTATTTCTAATTCTATCGTTTGTAGTGATATTAATATCTTTATTAGGGCTTTTTGCTTTAGCAACGTTAACTATTCAACAACGTTTAAAGGAGGTTGCAATCCGTAAAACATTAGGCGCTAGTGTTAAACAAATTATGATTCCTTTATTAAAACAATTTATTCAAATGGCATTATTTGCGTCTGTTTTACTTATTCCTATAGCGTATTATTTTATGCAAGAATGGTTAAACGATTTTGTGTATAGAATAGATATGCCTTTTTGGCCATACGTATTAACCCCATTTATACTTCTAATTCTTGTTTCTGTAGTGGTTGGAGTGAAAGCATATCAAGCTACTAAAGTAGATTTAATAAAGTATTTGAAATTTGAATAAATAAAAGTAATGTAAAACCAGAACTATTGTAAGAGTAATATGTATGCCTTAATTCAAACAATAGTTCTGGGTTTTACCAGAATTAATAAAAAGTCCAGTAGTAAAAAGTTATAATGTACTTAAAAGCGTATATGTATTTTATATATTATATAAGTGTAATATGTGAGAGTGAGGGATTTTATTATGTGAAAAAAACTGTTTTTTGAATAACACAATTGTTATTTTTTTATAATGTTGTAGTCATTAATAATAAAGGGTGATTGTTAGGGGTATTTATGGTTTGATATTTTTTTGTATCTTGTTTTTTTAATTTATTAATCGTTGATCTTAAGATGATTATGCGATAATTTACTAATGATTGAGTTTTGAAAGTAAAAACATTTAAATGTAATAATATCTTAATATTATTGTAAGTATAGATTTGGTTTACATACTTTTGCCTAAGTCGATAATATTAAAAGTTAATTATATCAATAATAATAAATGAAAAAAACGTATGCTTTAGCACTTTTAGGATTGGGACAAATTTTGAGTGTAAATTGTCAAATTAGTGCACCTACGGTGACTAATCCACTGTATAAGCCAGGCTGGGAAATTGTATTTTCTGATGAGTTTAATGATCCTTCATTAAGTCAATGGGACAAAATACACAATGCGAATGGTTCAAACCCAAATACTAGTGATAAATATGAACGTGCTTTTTATAAATCTGGACCTGATAATTTAGAAGTATCCAATGGGACATTAAAGATTAAATGTATTGAAGAAAACTATACTGGAATTTGGTACGAAAACTGGGAAGAAGGAGTTTTAGATAGTTTTGATTATCAATATACTACAGGTATGTTGCGTACGAAACAGAACTATCATTATGGATATTATGAAGTTCGATGTAAAATGCCAGTTGGAAATCGTTTTAGCTCTGCTTTTTGGCTATTTAGTGGAGGTCCTTGGAATGAAATAGATTTTTATGAGAATAAACATTTTAATGGAGAACATCATATAGGAACCAATTATCATGTATATAATCCAAATCATGATCCAAATAATCCAGATGATCCAAATGATCCATGTAGTAAAATTACAAAAGATTCTGAGCATATAGCAGTAACGGGGAATGTAACAGAAGAATTTTATACAATTGGAGTAGATTGGACACCTGAAGGGATGACGTGGTATGTTAATAACCAATTTGCTAGACAAGTGAATAATCCTGTATGTGGTTTACCTGTCGTTAATCCAGGGAAAGTAATATTAAACTTAAGTATAGTCGGATATTCTGGCCTTGCAACAGAAGGTTATTTGGACGATATGGTTGCTTTAAATCAGTTTCCAGGAGTATTTGAGGTTGATTACGTAAGAATTTATAAGAAGTCTTGTGAATTTCAGGAATCTATAGAGGAATATGGCCATTTACAAGGGTATAATAACCAGAATGAACGTCCTCGATTAACTGGAGATTTTAATGGAGATGGTCGCGCAGATGTAGTCGCTTTTGCATGGAAATACGCTTTACTTTCTTATGGACAATCAGATGGTACATTAGGTACTCCTATTTATTCTTTTCATGATTATACTAAAGAACAAGGGTATACGAATCAAGAAAAATACCCACGTTTAATAGGTGATATTAATGGAGATGGTAAAGATGATATCGTTGCTTTTGGTAAGAATTGGACGTCTTTTAGATTAGGAAATGGAACAGGTTTCGATTCTAAGCAGAATGCTTTTCAAGATTTTACCAAAGAACAAGGTTATACGAATCAGAATGAACGTCCACGAATGTTAGGTGATGTAAATGGCGATGGTTATTTGGACATTATAGCCTTTGGAACAACATGGACAAAAGTTGCTTTATGGAATTCTACAACAAATCAGTTTAATTCTCCATTCAATGCAATAAAGTTTTATACAAAAGAACAAGATTTTGTTAATCAAGATCTAAGAACTAGAAAATTAGGAGATGTAAATGGAGATGGTAAGATCGATATTATTGCTTTTGGATGGAAATATGTAAGAGTATCATTAGGTCTAGGAAATGGAACGTTTGGGCCATCATCATACGCTTTAGAAGATTATACGTTGGAGCAAGGTTGGAATAGCATGGAAGAACGTCCTCGTTTAATTGGAGATGTCAATGGAGATGATCGAGCAGATATTGTAGCTTTTGGATATAAATATGTAACAGTTAGTTTAGGTAAAGCTAATGGAGGGTTTAGTCCAGTTGATTATGTATTAGAACATTATACAAAAGAACAAGCGTGGATAGACATGGATACGTATCCAAGAATGTTGGCAGATGTAAATGGAGATTGTAAAGAAGATATCATCGGATTTGGTGACAATTATACACAAATAGCTATATCAAAATCGACACCAACAGCAGCTTCATTTCACAGTTACCAAAATGTATTGGATAACTTTGCTCAGCAACAAGGATGGGCTTCTTTAAATAAATCACCACGAATGATTTGTGATATCGATGGAGATTTTAATAATGATATCATCGGATTTGGATACAATAAAGTTTATGCTTACCGATGTCTTAATCAGACAGAGGATATTTGTGAAAATAAAACAAAACATGAACAAACCAAAGAGGAACCTAATTCAGGGTTAAGAGGAATAATGGCTAACCCCACAGAAAGATTTACAGTTTATCCAAACCCATCTCAAGGGGTTATTCATGTATCAGGTTTAGATGTATCAAAATACAATAGAATAGATATTATTAATCACTTAGGTCAAACAGTAAATACTATAACAGATTTATCGGCTACATTAGAATTATGTATAGAAGATAAAGGAATATATATTGTTAGAATTAGTGGGTCAGACCATGTAAAACAAGAGAAAGTAGTTATTCAATAATTTTTGAGATAAATACAAAGTACAAATACATCTTAATAATAAGGTGTATTTGTGTTTAAAATAGTTAGATTAATAATACAATCCAATGAAGTTTATTATCTGGATCATCTTATGAAGATGAACGATTTGTAATTAGTTAAAGGAATATCAATACCGTATTGCATTATTTAATTCAATCAAAAGAAACAATTAAAGCAAATATGGGTAAAATAGAATGTTATGTAATTAATGAAGAATCGGTTAATGACCTTGAATTTAGGTAAATTATCCAATATAATAATAATTAGTTAAGCTTATTGAAAATAACATTTAAAACTACAAAATGGATTATGTACAAGTATAATTAAATTTATATCCTTGTTTAATACGTTTGAATCTAGTAGAATTTGTTAGCACTTTAAGAATTGAGATAAAACATTATCTTTACAAAAAAAAATGTAATATTATGTTTGAATGTAATAAGTTAAAAACACTTTTTTGCCTATTTATTTTTTTAATTTTAAATGTTAAAGCTCAGAATGTTTCTTTAGATTGGGTTAATGGTTTTGGAGGAATTCAAGACGATTTGAGTTTTGATATGGAAACCGATCAAAACGGAAATGTAATTGCTGTAGGAGCTTTTAAAGGCACAGTTGACTTTGATCCTTCTTCTAATATTTACAATTTATCTTCTTATGGTAATAATGATATTTTTGTCGCAAAGTACGACGAGTTTGGTGCGTTTATGTGGGCAAAAAAAATGGGTGGATCTGGATTTGATAGAGCTCATGATGTAGAAATTACCAATACTGGGGATATCTTAGTTGCAGGATATTTTAGAAATACGGTTGATTTTGACCCTAGTTCTGGTGTTGTTAATAAAGTTTCTTCTGGAGACTTTGACTCTTACGTTCAAAAGTTAGATGAAGATGGGAATCATTTATGGGTTAAAGTTTTTCATGGTAGTGGATATGATCGAATAAATACAATGGATATAGATAATTCTGGTCATATTATTTTAGGGGGTAATTATACGGGAACAACAGATTTTGATCCAGGAACTGGTCAAGTTTTATTGAGTTCTGGTGGATTTGGTTCATCAACAGGATACAATTCCTTTGTTGTAAAGTTAGATGCATCTGGAAATTTAGATTGGGTAAGAAATTTTGGATCTACTTCACAAAATGAAATATGCTATGGATTAGCGGTTGATTCTAATGATAATATATACTCATCTGGTTTTTTTAAAGGTACAGTCGATTTTAATCCAGGCGCATCAATTCATAATTTATCTACAACGGTATCATCTCGAGCAGAAATTTATATATCTAAATTAGATGCTAATGGTGATTTTGTCTGGGCAAAGAATTTTCCAGCATCCTCAGGAACAATTCAAGGGAATTTAGGATGGGAAATTGAAATTCACCCATCTGGAGATGTGATTACGATGGGGTATTTCTCAGGGACGGTTGATTTTGATCCTGGCATAGGAACACAATTATTGACTTCTAATGGAGATAAAGATGGATATATATCTCGATTAACATCGGCAGGTGATTATGTTTCTGTTTATCAAATAGGAGGAACATCAGAAGATAGAGTAACAGATATTGATTTTGATGAAAATGGGAATCAATATGTAACAGGTTTTTTTGGGGCAGGCTCTTCCGTAGATTTTGATAATTCTTCAACGAGTTCATATCCCTTAACAGCCTTAGGGTCAAATGATGTTTTTGTCCTTAAAATAGACTCGGTCAATAATTTTGTTTGGGCACATCAGTTCGGAAGTATTACGAGTTCGCCATATCTTTCAGATGTAGGAATGAGTATTACAAGAAATAATCAATCTATATATATAACTGGTGCCTATAATAATACGACAGATTTCGATCCAACTATAGGGGTACATAATTTAATATCAAATGGATCTTCTGATGGCTTTATTGTTAAATTGAATGAAGGATGTGTCCCTACACAGAGTAACCTAATCGAAAGTACATGTGAAAGCACATTTATTAGTCCTTCTGGGCAAATATTATCATCAACGGGTACATATATAGATACATTAGTCAATATGGAAGGGTGTGATAGTATAATAACTATTGATCTTACAATAAATGAAACTCTAAATACAACGATCCAAATGAATTCAGCTTCATTAACAATTACGGGTAATCCGGTAGGGACGACCTACGAATGGATAAACTGTGAAAATATGCTCGTTGTTCAAGCAGGATCTGTTAACGAAACATTTTCGCAACCACAAAGTGGAAATTCTTATGCTGTAATTATTAATAACCAAGGTTGTATTGATACATCGGAATGTGTCACTTTTGATAAAATTAGTGTTGATGAGTATTTTGATGATATCATAAGTATATATCCTAATCCAATATCTGGTGAAAATGTTTATGTTTTCAATAAAAGAGATATAGAATTAGAAGTTGTATTGAGAAACAATTTAGGAGTAATACTAAATAGAAAAATGGTATTACCATTAGAAAACACAATTTTGGTTCCTATGGAAAATGGTATTTATTATCTTGAATTCATATTGGAAAATAAACGATATACGAAGAAATTAATTAGAGCCAATAGCCATTAGTCTAGAAACTATTTAAGATAGAATATGAAGAAAAAGCGTCATTATTAATGGCGCTTTTTTTTTGTGTTTATATATCTGTATTATTCAGAGTAGAACTCTTGGTATTAGATCCCTTTTAAAGGGATAAATGATAATTTTATTAAGAGAGAGTCTTAATAATCTTAAAATCGTCTAACTAATATTAGGTAATCAGATATTAATTTTCAGTTTTAATCTTGTATTTATAACCTATTTAACGAGTGTTCGTGTCAATAATTGATGTAAATTTTAGATTGTTTTTTTGTTTTATATAGTTGTTTTTAAGGTATTTAAAGGTATGTTTTTGTAGTTAGGTAATAAGTCTGGTTTTATTATTAAAAATTAAATATGGAAATATTTTTATTTATAATCAGTCTTAATAATTTCGCCTTGAAACTAATTATTTAGAATATATCTAAATAGAATTCACAAGAAAACAATGAACAAACGTATTATTTCATCCATTTTAACCATTGCATGTGCGTATTCACTACAAGCACAAAATGCAAAGAAAAAAGACATAGAGGCCATTAAAAGTATGTGTGGTTGCTATGAAGTTACTTTCAATTTTTCTGAGACATTTGAATATAGTGAGGATTCATTATATCATCCTTCAAAACAGAAAATAGCAAAAGCATTAGAATGGGCTCAGCTTGTAGAAGAAGATAAAAATAATGTATCTATTCAACATTTATTACAAGTAGGACCACCGTCTAGTCCTCATATTATTAAACATTGGAGACAAGACTGGGCTTATGAAAATACAGATTTTTATATGTTTAATGGTGATAATACATGGAATTATATCCATAAACCAAAGTCTGAAGTAAAAAAGCAATGGACACAGAAAGTATTTCAGGTAGACGATAGCCCAAGATATGAAGGGTCTGCTTCATGGGTACATGTAGATGGAAAAAGCTATTGGGAAAATACGACCGATGCTCCATTACCAAGAAGAGAATATACTCAAAGAAGTGATTATAATGTTACCGTTAGAGGGAATAGACAAGAAATTACGGAATATGGTTGGTTGCACGATCAAGACAACAGTAAAGTCATTAGAACAGAAGGAAAGGAAGATGTCCTTTTAGCGAAAGAGAAAGGATATAACACCTATGTTAAAGTTGACGACTCTAAATGTCAAGCAGCAGCCAATTGGTGGAAAGAGCACAAACAAAAATGGGAACTTGTTAGAAAAGAATGGAATGTTGTTTTTGGTAAACAAGCAAATTTAGAGTTAAATGCTAAAGTTGATAATAAGTTACTTTACAAATACCTATTTGATGACGAAAACTATAAAACTCAAGAACAAATCAGCTCGATTATTAAAAAATTCACAAAGTAGTTGAGCAAAATTCACTAAAACATGAAAAGAGTATTATCAGCATTAATCCTTCTTGTTGGCTTAAATTTAGCTCATGGTCAATCGACTATAGAAGGTACTGTTAAAGATGGAAATAGTAAACCAATTCCATATGCAAGTGTATATTTAAAAGAGACACGAGTAGGAGATGAGGCTAATAACAATGGAGAGTTTAAAATATCTAATGTTGCCAACGCCAAATATACTTTAGTTGCTAGTGCTGTTGGTTATAAAAAAATGGAAAAAGAAATATCGGTTAATGGAGATATTTCTAATATTAGTTTTGTTTTAGTTAACGATTCAGATCTCGAAGAAGTGGAATTATATGGTTCAAGAACACGTCGAGCTGAAAAAATAGAAACTATTACTAGAATTCCATTAGAGCCTAACGAGCAGTTACAGAGTATATCTATACTTTCTAAAAAGCTTATCGATCAGCAAAATGCATTAACCTTAAGCGATGTTACAAAAAATGTTGCAGGTGTATATACATTTGCGACCTATGGTAATACAAGAGAGAGTATGTCTCTAAGAGGATACAGAGGTATTCCTCTTCTGAAAAATGGTGTACGTGTACATTCAGATTTTAGAGGAACAGGAATTATTACTGATATGGCAGGAGTTGATAATATTCAAGTGTTAAAGGGAATTTCAGCAATTAGTCAAGGATTAGGAGGAGATTTAGGATCTGTTGGAGGTATAATAAACGTTGTAACTAAAACACCTAAATTTTATGAAGGTGGAGAATTAAGTATTCGTACAGGAAGTTATGGTGCAATTAGACCAACGTTTGATTTCTACGGTCCACTTAATGAAAACAACACAGTAGCATATAGAGTTGCAGGATCATATGATAGGGCTAATAGCTATAGAGAGCATGTAAATTCTGAACGTTTTTACATTAACCCATCTTTAGCGTGGAGACCTAATGATAAAACGACTATTTATGTTGAAATGGATTATATGGATGATGGAAGAACCCCAGATCAAGGGACAATAAATTTAGGAGATTATTCTACTAATAATATTTATAAGTTACCTGATAGTCAATTTATGGGATTTGAGTCTGATCGTTCATCTGTTGAGAATACAACATACTCCGTTCGATTTAAGCGTGAATTAACCGATAAGTTAAGTGTTAATGCAGGATACTTTGTATCTGATTTAAGTATAAAGACAGGAGCCTTAAATCATACATTCCAATTTGGTGTAGATTATAGAAGGTCTGAATTTGATAACTTAGGATATACAGCAAATTACCCAACAGAAAATTCATATGTTGATATTATTGATGTAACGGGTAATATTAATAACACATTACCTTCTGGGGTAAGTGTATCTAGAAATAGAGATAGAGACTCAGGTTCTAAGACAAAGTCTTACGGATTTACATTCCAAGATAAAGTAACATTAGCCTCTTGGGCAGATGTATTCTTAGGATTAAGGTATAGCTCTATTGAACGAACAAAAGGAAACTTCTTAGGGCGATCGCTTGTAGGTTCTAAACGTGATGATGCTTTAAATCCATTATTAGGATTTAATGTTAAGCCAAAAGAAAATATCATTGTATTTGGTTCTTTTGCAACGAGTTCAGATCCAAGATCATCTTTTTATACAGATATTAATGGTGATGAGTTAGGAACAGAACGTTGGGATCAAATTGAAACTGGAATTAAATCGACTTGGTTAGACAATGCATTACGTTTTAACTTAACATTCTTTTCTACACAAAGTAAAAACTTAAACTTACAAGCAATAGATCCATTAGGAAACTCTTTAGGGTACTATTTAAAAGGTGGAGAAGACACAAGAACAGGTATTGAGTTAGAATTAATTGGTCGTGTATTACCAAACTTAGAAGTTATTGCAGGGTATTCATATTTAGATGCAAAATTTAAAGACCATGATTATTATTACTATAATTCAAGTCCGTTAAATACACCAAATCATACGGCTAACCTTTGGGTTAACTATGCATTTAAAGAGAAGCTTAAAGGGTTAACACTTGGAGCTGGAGCATACTACTTAGGAGCACGTCCTCATAATGAATGGGCGAAGAGTTATACACATACAGGTGTTGTGCCAGGAGCTAAACCATTTGAGCTAAAGGCATATACAACAGTTAATCTACAAGCCTCTTATAAGTTTAACAACAACTTTATTATAGATGTGTTTGGTAACAACATCTTTGATGAACTTGGATATAATGCGTATAGAACAGTTTACTTAAATAGAATTCAACCTGCAACGTTTGGTACTACGTTACGTTACAGATTCTAACAAATAAAATTCATGAAAGAACTTAAAATACTTTTAATTGTTCTTCTGTGCGGTATGGCAATACATGCCTCTGCACAGGAGAATAATGTATTTCTAGAGAGAACCTTCTGGAAAACACAACCGAGTCTAGAGGTTATTAAAGAAAAGATAAAAGAAGGACATAGTGCTACACAATTAAGCCCTTTTGGATTTGATGCTGTTACAGGTGCTCTTTTAGCTCAAGCAGATAATTCCATCGTTAAATATTTATTGAGTATAGATGGCAATGGTGTAAATAAATTGACTCATGATGGAAGAACCTATATATTTTGGGCAGCCTATAAGAGCAATCTTGAAATAATGCAATATCTATTAGATAAAGGTGCAAAAACAGATGTTATAGACGATAAAGGATATTCTCTTTTAACGTTTACAGCAGTTACTGGGCAAACAGAGCCTGCTTTATATGATTTAATTATTAAGCATGGAGCTAATGTTTTAACCGAAAAAAGTAAAGATGGAGCAAATGCTTTATTACTGTTGATCCCTTATCTTGATAATTTTAAGATGGTAACTTACTTCGAATCTAATGGGATTAATCTTAAAAGTAAAGATAACTACGGTAACGGAGCCTTTAATTATACAGCACAAACAGGTAATGTCGAACTTTTAAAAAAGCTTATTGATAAAGGGTTAGATTACAAAACTCCGAATGCTGAAGGTGGAAATGCATTTATTTTTGCGAGTAAGGGAACTCGAAGAATTAAAAATGGAATAGATGTTTATAAATTTTTAGAGGGCTTAGGGATAAATCCAAATGTAACAACTAAGAAAGGTGTAAATCCATTACATAGTATCGCATATTCAAGTAAAGATAAAGACGTCTTGGACTTTTTTATTCAGAAAGGTGTATCCGTTAACCAGCAAGATGAACATGGAAATACACCATTTATGAATGCTTCGGCATATAATAATTTAGATATTGTAACCTATCTGTCTAAACACATAAATGATATTAATGTTCAAAATACAAAAGGACAAACAGCCTTAACAAAAGCAATTTCAAGTAATACATTGGACGTTATTTCATTTTTGGTAGATCAAAAATCAAATACTCAAATTATTGATAAAGAAGGAAATAGTTTAGCAAATTATTTGGTGAGTAATTTTGAGGCCAATGAAAAAGAAGACTTCTTTAAGAAGGCTAAGTATTTAAACAACTTAGGCGTTAAGTTCTCTACCGTTCAAGCTAAAAAGAATAGCCTTTTACATATTGGTATAGATAAAATGGATCGAGATCTAATAGAATTTTTGGCAAGTCAAGGTGTAGATGTAAATGCTATAAATGCAGACGGACTTACAGTACTACATATGGCAGCGATGAAAGCTAAAGATGATAAGGTTTTAAAATACTTAATTGAACTTGGTGCTAACAAAACAATAAAGACAGAATTTCAAGAAACGGTATATGATTTAGCTAAAGAGAATGAACTCTTAAAAGCAAATGGTATAGATCTTCAATTCTTAAAGTAAAACACAAGATGATTAAATACATAAAAAAGGTAAACCTATTCGTAACCTTTCTAATGATTACTGGTTTAGCAATAGCATATAATGCAACCAAAAATTCCTATAAGTGTATGATTCAATTAACGAATTATACAGGAGAAGGTGCCTATATCGTAATCTCTTTAATGAACCCAGAAGGTGAATATGAAGAAACCATATATGTTCATGGTGATGATGATGAATGGTATCATGATATTTCTGAATGGTGGAGCTTTTACGGAAAAAAACGTCCGAATATTGATGCCATTACTGGAGAAACGATTGGAGGAGGAGAACGAGCAGTTAGTATTATTGAAATAGACCCATCTAAGATAAATGCTGGATATAAGCTTCGATTTGAGACCGCAGTAGAAGATAAAGAATATTACGAAAAAGATGTTGAGTTTGATTTAACATCAGAAAATGTCAGTGGAAAGCATGAAGGAACAGGGTTTGTACGTTATATACGCCTTATTCCAAATGAGTAATCTAATATAGAATATGACGATTTCACTTTGGAGATATAGCCATCTAGTTTTGGCTATATCTTCTTTTGTTTTTATTATAATAGCTTCTGTAACAGGAATAATTTTAGCATTCGAACCCATTTCAAATGCTCAGAAAGGATATTGTGTTGAACAATTTAATGACCTCCATTTAGGTGCTACATTAGAGATTGTAAAGCAAGAGTATGATGAGGTTATACAGTTAGAAATAGACCCAAACCATTTTGTTTTAATCGACGCCATAAACAAAGAAGGTAAATCCGTTACAGGGTATATAGATCCAAAAACTGGACAGTTTTTAGGAGAACGTATCGTTAAATCTAAATTGTTTAGAGTAACAACGAATTTACACCGCTCCTTATTTCTAAAAAGTACAGGACGTATTATTATTGGAATAACTTCTTTTTTACTGTTAATAATAGCATTAACAGGGACTATTCTAATTATCAAACGTCAACTTAAAATTCAAAATTTCTTTTCTAAGGTTATTAAAGATAACTTTTCTCAATATTGGCATACGGTTTTAGGGAGATTACTACTCCTTCCTATAATCATTATTACACTTACAGGTGTTTACTTGTCTTTGTATAGATTTGATGTTTTTCCAAAACACAAACCAAAACAAGATATTAACTACAATACTTTAATTAAAACACCCAAACGATCTATAGGTGAGTTTAAAGTATTAAAAAAAATACCATTAAGTGAAGTCCGTTCCGTAGAATTCCCATTTTCTAATGCTGTAGATGATTTTTATACCATTAGGTTAGCCAATAAAACCTATATCATTAATCAATTTACAGGAGAGCTTTTAAGTGAAACACAGCTAGGTAAGGTCAAAACATTGGCTGATTGGAGCATAGATTATCATACTGGACAAGGAAGTGTATTGTGGTCACTCATATTATTGAGTTCCTGTATAAGTATTTTGTTTTTTATTTATTCTGGCTTTACACTTACGTTTAAAAGAAGAAAGCAAAAAAAGACAATAAAAAATAGATTTAGTAAGAACAGTGCCGAATATATTATTCTAGTTGGTTCAGAAACAGGAAGTACATTTTTGTTTGCTAATCAACTCTATAAAGCTTTATTACAAGAGGATAAAATCGTATATGTTGACGATTTAAATGCCTATTCAACGTATAACCGTGCCCAACATTTAATTATCATTACGTCTACATATGGCGATGGTGAAGCACCTGTAAACGCCAACAAATTTCTTAAACGATTTAATAATATTAATCCCATTCAACCATTACAATATACTATTGTTGGGTTTGGTTCTAAAGCATATACACAATATTGTAAGTTTGCTTTAGATATTGATAAAATGGCTAAGACAAAGCCAGAGTCGTATTCGTCTTTTATAGATCTATATAAGGTCAATAATCAATCGTTTAATGCCTTTAATCATTGGGCAAAACAATGGGCAAAAGCTCAAGGAATGGCTATGGAGTTAAGTCGTCCAAAATACTTAAAGCCTAAAGTTGAAAAAGAGTTTACTGTAGTTACAAGAACACCTTTGAATGTTGATGAAACCTTTCTAATTCGATTAAAACCAGAGAATCCTGAACGTTTTAAATCAGGTGATTTATTGTCTTTAGTTCCAAAAGAAGATGGGGTAGAGCGTTTATATTCTATAGGAAAAATAGACAATGACATTTTGTTAAGTATTAAAAAACACGAGTTTGGAGTATGTTCAACCTATTTAAGACATTTATCAAACAATGATATTGTTAAAGGACAGATTAAAAAACATAAATCATTTCGTTTTCCTAAAAGAACGAATGAAGTCATCATGATTTCAAACGGAACTGGTATTGCTCCTTTTTTAGGTATGATAAATGACAACGTGAAACAAATTAATATCCATTTGTTTTGGGGAGGAAGAACAAAGGAATCATACCACTTATATAAAAAGATTGTTGATAAAGGAATAGAACAAAATAGATTATCTAGCTTTCACCCAGCATATTCTCAAGAACAAAATAATAAAGTTTATGTTCAAGATATTTTAAGGCAACAAGCTGAGAGCGTTATTCAGGTTGTACAAAATAATGGTGTCATCATGATTTGTGGATCGGTGGCCATGCAAAAACAGGTTTTAGTCATTTTGGATACAATGCTTACCAAACCATTAAATACATCTGTAGATGTTTTAATAAAGAAGGGACGTATAAAGATGGATTGTTACTAGTGGAAATAAAATTATTATTGCTTAAATTTGAGCATTAATATAATATATATGAATACATATTTAAGGCGTTTATCCATATTATTGGTTATGTTTTTGGTAGGGTGTAATACATCAGAAAATAAATCTAATAATTCAATTCAACCAGAACAGAAGGTTATATCAATAGACAACGTTGAGCCTGTGCAGAATGAAGAAGAGCTCCAGTCTAAAGAGAAAATAATAAACGCTTTTAATAAAGCAGAAACTACAATTTTACCATTTGAAGTGTTTAATGGAGAGGTATATAATGGTCAAATATTAGATTCCACCCTAGCCAGATTTGTTGAGCGTAAACCATATTTAAGTATCTTAGATTCAGTGTTTAAGCATGAACAGATGAATGAAGTAAACTTTAATCCTATGGTATTAAGTGAGGGAGAAAAATATGGGAGATTTCTAACTAAATTTGAAACTAATATTCCTAACAAAACAGTATCATTATTTGGATTTGGAAAATTGGATCCTGAAAATGGAAGGAATGCAAATTCTCTTTATATCGTAGTGTTTAATACAACCACACTAGAAATCATAGACAATACACATATTGGATATTTTTATCTACCAAGCGTATCACATATTAGTTTTAGTGATGAAAGCGGGTACATGACTTCCTATAATTACCAAATTTTAGAAGATTTAAGTATTTATACAGAAATGAATTATGAGCTTACTGAAAACATTGTTCTTCCTGATATTAAGAAACAACGGATTACCCAAGAAGGAAAAATAGAGGAAGAACCATTAATACATTATTTAAACTATGATCAGTACTCATATTTAGAAATTGAAGATAGTATTTTGGTGTATAGAAAATCTGATGTTGTACAATATGACGAGGTGTTTTTTGATCATTTAAACCTATATGGTGTAAATTCTCCTATTAAAGATACGGTTATTACCATCAATAATCATTTAGATGTAAAATGGCTAGATGTATTTGAATATACTACTGACGCTGTGATTTCATGTAAAGAACCTTATATGTCTGATTATTATAAATGTAGTGATGCACATTTTAAAGAATATTTTTACAATTTTATTGGAGATACTAATGTGATTATGGTTTTAGAAGTAAAATATAAGCATTTGTCAGATAGTGTTTTAGAGCTTAAAACACGTTTTAGCAAAGAAGAATCTCAATTGCAATATGAAGATTGGAGGGTTATTTCATTGTATCATGATGGAAAGTATTATGAAAATATTGAAGATAAAGGTCTTATTTCAGAAGACTGGTTGTTTTCGTATTATTTTAATGATGCTTCTGATTTACCATATGATGTTACTATAGAAGAAGTTCCCCCTTCTCCACAAGAAATAGAGCACGAAAAATTTAAAGTCTTTTTAGAACAAACTAGTCAACAAATAGATGCCTTACCAAAATACACGTTTAACGGGGAATCTATTTCAGACATAAAAAAACGGATAGCGTTTCAACCTTCGTTATTTTTACAAGGTAAAGGTGTAGATAGTACTTGGCAATTTGTAACGGTCCCTAAACATAAAAGAGAAAGTGGCAAGGCGTTTTGTATTCTTTTTAATCCGTCCAATCATCAGTATTATATCGTTAAGTATCAAATACTAGTTGAAGAGAAATTTCATGTGGTTGATATAAAATTTATCCCAGAAAATAGACCCTTATATAGTAGGGATAATGGAATATTTACACTTGAGGAAAAGACGGAAGGAAATACGTATACATTGTTGGAGAAACATTGGGTATTTCAAGTCCATGGAGAGGTGAATATTGAGAACCATATTTTAAAAACAGTAATATTTTCTGATGATGCCCCTGGACAGATACGAGGAATAATAGATGCTAATAATAGCTTAAATTTTAAGTCAATACATTATATAGTTCCCCATGTTAAAGGAAAGCAGAAGATATTTAAAGATCATAACAACAGGATATGGGTAAATCTTAAATCTTATGTACCTAATAAATCTGGATCCTATATTAAATACATCTATTCTCAAGATGTTAAGGCATTTTTAGATCGTGTATTAGAAGTACAGTATACCATAGAAAATGATGGCTCAATTTTATTAAAATTTCGTACGTCTGAAACGAAAGAGAATTTGGTTGAACAGGCTTTTGTTGAGTATATGATATATCCAAAAGAACATAAAAAACACATCCGTTGGAAAACGGATTTCTTTGAATCTCTAACCTTAAAAGATTTAAAGAAGAAGATTAAAGCATCCAAATAGTTTACAGGAATATTTTTGTTAGTGAAAAGTGTTATTATACTCTGTTTGGGGCGTCTACCAACCCTATAAATGTATACAGCCTAAAACCCTAAAAACACAAACTTGTCACACTTATGTGACAAGTTTGTGTTTTTTTATATATCTTTGTCGCATGAGTGAGACAAAAACGAAAATATTACAAACAGCCATAAAAGAATGGGGGAAGGATATTACCTCCTCTTTAGATGATATTGCAAAACAATCTGGTGTATCTAGGCGTACTCTACATAG
>CBDEVQ010000116.1:0-8455 GCA_965243605.1 Flavobacteriales bacterium | reverse complement strand
AGGTGAAGAGCTTTGGTATTTAAAAGAAAGGGATCATGAGAGAAAGAATCCTACTAAAAAAGGATATTCTTAATTAAAAATTAAAATATGAAGTCAGTACCTTTATTAAGCTGGGATATTAGCAGTTTAGGTTTTTTTAAGAAGCTTGAAGACTTGCAAAGAGAGCAAGATCTAGTAGATCTAGAGCACTTAGCATCCAAGTATTGTTGGAAAGATCAGCTACAAGAAATTATATTCAACAACACTTATGAAGCATTGGTATTAACTGATTTAAACAAAAGGATACTTTGGGTAAATGATGGCTTTACAGAAATGACTGGCTATCCTAAATCTAAAGCCATACACAATACCCCTTCCTTTTTACAAAGTGATGAAACAACAGAAGATTCTAAAAATTTTATTCGTAAGAAGTTAAAAAATAATAAACCTTTTAAAGCAGTTATCTTAAATCGCAGAAAAAATAATTCAGTATATAAATGCGAGCTACATATTTTCCCTTTAGTTGATAAAAAGACAACACATTTCCTAGCCTTAGAAAGAGAAATAGCTTAATGAATGTTTAACTAGATAATTTTTGTTTAAATTTTTCTATTAGAAAGACATTTGCAAAAATCATAGTAAAAGCATAGCCTATATCTTCAATGGGGATGGTTGCCAAACGTATTCCTAAGTTTTCATTATCATTATACCAAACAACTGGCGCTTCCAATCCCGTTCCAGTAAGAATACCATTTACGATAAAGAAGGGAATTAAAATGATTAGAAAAGCGATATAAAATCTTCTCAAATACTCTATTCCATATCTTAATCCTACTGCTAACATAAATACTAAAAGACTATAATTTATAAATGTATAATCTTTATCTGAATTAAAATATATAACGGTAATTAATAATAAGATTAACACAATGGTCATCCCTTGAGTTACTTTCTTTGGAAGTATGAGGTTAGGCTTAAAGTGTTCTAAAGAGTAATGGATAAAAACACTCGCATATGGAATGCAAAAAAAGAATAGCCACTCCTCTATTGGCATACCTAAGAGTAATATGTTTACATGATAATCTGGGTTAAACCCCCAAACTTCATGCTTTGTAAATATAGCATCCCAGGCTAAAAAAACGCTAGCTACCATCATCAAAGAAAGTAAAACCGCTTTCCAGTGTTTTATAAATCGCATTTTCTTATTAAAAGAATATGCTAGAGGGATACTTAAAGAAGCAATATTAAGAAGCAGATATAAATACACTAAATGTTAGGCTTTTGAAAGTATTTAAACGGTACAAACAACATTCCGAAACACTCTCCATCATGTTTATATAATTTTTTATGATGTATCTTATGTGCCTTTCTTAACCCCTTTAGATATCTATTCTTTGTATTCTTAAACCATTTAAATCGTTGGTGAATTAATACATCGTGTACCAAAAAATAAGCGATACCATAAAATAAAATCCCTAGTCCAATAAAGAACAGGTAATTTAAAGATGGGTGTACCCCAAAATAAAAAAGAAAAATACTTGGAATGGCAAAAATGACAAAAAAAACATCGTTCCTCTCAAATGGGTTTTCGTATTTGGGCTGATGATGATCTTCATGAAAGTACCACATAAATCCATGCATGACAAACTTATGTGTGCACCAAGTAACTCCTTCCATTAACAAAAAAGTCCCTATTGTAATAAGAGCAAAAAACATTTTATATCATGTTTAATTTATACTTAACATAACTTCTAGCCAACAAGTTTATCTTCATTGGATCAGAAATTCGTACTCGAGTTTCAATAATTTTAGATGAAGGTACTCTTTTTAATTTTTTTAATAGCCTTCTATAATATCTATATGCCATATACACTCCAAATTTAGCTTCTACAGGAAGTTTTAAAATTCCATTACTAAATGCATATTCAAAATCTGCTTCAATCTCTTTAATAATCTTTTGTTTAGAATCTGGATCTAAAGATGCTAGATTTACATTTGGAAAATATGACCTATTTAAAAGTTCGTAATCATCTTTCAAGTCTCTTAAAAAGTTTACTTTCTGAAAAGCAGATCCTAACCTCATTGCAGCTTCTTTAAGTTCTTCGAATTTTTCCTCATTTCCATTTACAAATACTTTTAAACACATAAGCCCTACCACATCAGCAGACCCATATATATATTCATCATACTCTTCTTTAGTCGTATAATTAAATTTATAAAGATCAGCTTTCATACTTTTTAAGAAAGCTTGTACCATATCATTAGGAATATTGTATTTTCTTACCGTTTGTTGAAATGAATTCAAGATAGGGTTTAGACTTATTCCTTTTTCAAAAGCTTTATAGTATTCATTCTCGAAATCAAAAAGTAATGCTTCTTTATCAAATCCATGGAAGCTATCAACAACTTCATCTGCAAATCTGACAAAGCCATAAATATTATAGATAGCACTTCTAATTTTAGGGGAAAGCATCTTTACTGCCATAGAAAAAGAAGTACTGTACTTCTTAGTAACCATTCTACTACAATCAAAAGAAACTTCATCAAATAACTGTTTCATCTTATTAGTGTTTTTTTAGGATTAATTCAGAAGCTATCTTTCCAGATATTAAAGAAGGTGGAACACCTGGTCCTGGAACAGTTAACTGACCTGTGAAATATAAATTATCTACTTTTTTGCTTTTAATCTTTGGTCTTAAAAACGCTGTCTGTAATAATGTATTTGCCATACCATACGCATTTCCTTTGTAAGAATTATAATCCTTAATAAAATCATTCACGCAAAAAGACTCTTTAAATATAATATTATTTAAAACTTCTTGATTTGTAATCTTCTCAAATCTGTTTAAGATTTTAGTAAAGTACTCTTCTCTTAGTTCTTCCGTATCTTCTATTCCTGGAGCTAAGGGTATTAAAAACACTCCTGTTTCCTTACCCTCAGGTGCGCAACTAGCGTCTGTAATACTAGGAAAACTTGCATAAAATAATGGATCTTTAGGCCATGATGGTGTATCATAAATTTCTACGGCATGTGCATCAAAATCAGCATCAAAAAATAATGTATGGTGATTAACATTCTTCACTTTTTTGTCGAATCCAACATAAAACAACAATGAAGATGGGGCAAAAATTTTCTTATCCCAATACGCTTCACTATACTGTCTAAATTTCTTATCTAGTAGAGATTCTGTATGATGATAATCTGCTCCGCTTAATAATAAATCTACAGGTACTTTCTCTGAGTTAACCACTATACTAGTTACTTTACCACCATTAACATTAATCTTGTCTACATTTGCATTTGTAATAAAATGTACCCCTAAACTTTTCGCTAGGCTCACCATTCCTTCTATTACTTTATACATTCCTCCCTTAGGATGCCAAGTTCCTAAGCCAAAATCAGCATAATTCATGAAATTATAAAAAGCTGGTGTATTGCTAGGTTTTGCACCAAGAAATAGTACAGGGAATTCTAAAATCTGTATTAATTTTCTACTTTTAATATTTTTTCTAACACTCTTAGAAATGGTAGAAAAAAATTGTGTGACTCTTGTAATCGTAGTTGGTGTTACAAGTTCTAATGGTGAAACGCCAGGTTTGTATACTAGGTCCTCAATAGCTGTAGCGTAATTAAACTTAGCAGAATCCAGGAATTTCTTTAGGTGTTTAGCACTTCCTTTTTCTTCAGATTCAAATAGGTCATATATTTCATCCAAATTGCCAGAAATTTTGACAGAACTATGATCTTCAAAATACACTCTATAGCCAGGATCTAATTTATCTAAGTCATAATAGTCAGATGTTTTCTTTCCGAAATCGCCATAAAAACGTTCAAATACGTCTGGCATCCAATACCATGATGGTCCAATATCAAATGTGAATCCATCTTTTTTTAATTGCCTAGCTCTTCCACCTACCGTAGCATTTTTCTCTAAAACAGTAACGTTATAGCCTGCTTTTGCCAAATAGCAAGAAGCTGCTAAAGCAGAAAAACCCGAGCCTATAATGTGAATATTTTTATTCATTTGTTTAACAAATATATAAATTTATTAAACAAAATTAAAATTAAAGAGATGTTTTATAATACATTTAACAAATCAGATACGCTGGTATACAATGAAATATCAGATTTGAAATTATGATTTTGTACTTTCATAGCCTTCCTTCCTATAGCAATTAGTTTATGTTTTGTATTCCTTAAGATTTCATCTAGTTGAAAAAAGTAATCCTCAACTTTATCATCATAAGGTTGTACTGTTAATGATGTTATAAAGCAAATGTGTTGATTGCTTTCAAAAAAATAATTAAGATTATCTATTGGTAAGCTTTGACCTAAATAAATGGTATGACTACCCCTAAGCGCTAATTCATAATTCAAGTATAGCAAACCCAGCTCATGTATCTCATTATCAGGAAGAAACAACACATAAGTTGTATTTGAGTTAGAAACACTGTATTGCAGTTTCTCAATATTGATTTGAATTTTTTGAGCAATTAGGTTAGAAATAAAATGCTCATGAGCGGGTAATAATGTTTCCGTTTGCCACAGAAGACCTATGTGTTGCAAAAAAGGCATAAAAACATCTTTGAAAATATCTCTGAACGTCTTCTTATGTAATAACTTATTGTACGTATTATTAAACAATGTTTTATCAAACTGGAACATTGCTAACTTAAAAGAGTTTATAGCTTCATCATTAATAGCAACTTTAAATGCTAACTCTCTAGCATTCAAAGTAATTGACTCTTCAGTCATTTGAGCTATCTTTGAAATCTTATAGCTATTTTTATTCAATAGAACAATATTCAGAAGCTTTGTCAAATTTTGGTTGGAGTAATATCTAATATTAGTATCCGTTCTTCTCGGCTTTAATAGACCGTATCTTTTTTCCCAAATTCGAATAGTATGCGCCTTAATACCTGAGATGTTCTCAAGATCTTTTATTGTAAAGTCCTTCTTTATACTGTTCAATGTATTCAATTTTTGATTAAACAAATATACCATTTTATTTTACAATTAATAAATACTATAATTTTTGTAACTTTTTTACCTTTACAGCTACTTATGATAAAATCAATCACTTAAGAGTGGATAAAAAAACTGAAGAAAGCTTTTTACTGGATTTTGAAAAAAATCAAAATATCGTTCACAAGGTTTGTAGAATTTACACTACGAGTCAGGACGCACATAAAGATTTATTTCAGGAAATTACCATTCAAGTCTGGAAGAATTATGAGAAGTTTAGAGGAGACTCTAAATTTAGTACATGGATGTACAGAGTTGCTTTGAACACAGCAATTTCTTTATACAGAAAATCAACCAGAACAGTGAAAACGCAAGATATTAGTGATGTTGCTTTTAAAATTAAATCTGACGATTATGATGACACAGAGGAGCGTCAATTAAAAGCCCTTTATAAAGCGATATACCACTTAAACGATATTGATAAGGCTCTTATTTTCTTATACTTAGAAAATAAACCTTATAAAGAGATTTCAGAAACTTTAGGTATTAGCGAAGTAAATGCTAGAGTTAAAATGAATAGAGCTAAGGATAAACTTAAAAAAATATTAAACCCATAACTTATGAGTACTATGGATTTAGATCAATATAAAAAGGCTTGGGACAATCAGCCAGATACTGCAGAAAAACTTTCTGCATTAGAAATCTACAAGTTGACACAATCAAAGTCATCATCTATTGTGAAATGGATTTTTATTATTGGTTTGTTAGAATTTGCTTTTTGGCTTGGTATTAACTATGTAGTTACAAAAGCAGGAGGTTTTGAGCCCTACGAGCAGTTAAATTTGATGAATTTTATTAATTATACAACGTATTTGCATTATGCAGTTATTGTATTATTCTTACTACTTTTTTATAGAAATTATTCATCTATCAGCGCTATTGATAATACAAAAACATTAATGCGTAAAATATTAAAAACACGTAAGACTGTTAAATGGTATGTATACTATAATATCATCAGTGTTATTATTTTAAGCATCATTTTAATTATCCTTATCATTAATAAACCAGACGGATTATCTTTACTAACTGGTTTAGAAAGTGCAGAATTATCTAGTGGTAAAATGATAGCTATATTTATCATAATACAAGTATTAACTGTTGGAATAATGGTACTTATACTATGGTTGATTTATTATTTGCTTTATGGTTTATTATTAAAAAAATTAAACAAGAATTATAAAGAATTGAATAAACTAGAAAAAATAAACGAATAAAAAAAGCAGCCAAATGGCTGCTTTTTTTTATTTGTTAAAAGATCTTAGTTCCGTTAAGAGAATTTCCAACATTTCATTTGTAAAATCTAGATGCGTTACAATTCTAATCTTGCCTTGCCCCATAGGAGTCAATAAAATTCCTTTAGATTTCATTTTATCAATAAAGGTGGTATCTCCTATCTCGTCCTTCACATAAAAGATAACGATATTGGTTTCTACAGGTTCAACTTTTTTTACATAGTCTAATGAGTTTAAAACTGTTGCTATCTGCTTTGCTTTATCATGGTCGTCTGCAAGTCTTTCCACATGATTATCTAAGGCATAAATAGCAGCAGCAGCTAAAAACCCAACTTGTCTCATCGCCCCGCCAAATAGTTTTCGAATTCTTAAAGCCTTTGCTATATGTTCTTTTGTTCCCAAAAGTATAGATCCTACTGGAGCTCCTAACCCTTTAGACAGACAAATTGAGATGGTATCAAATAAATCTCCGTATTGTTTTGGACTTTCATTTTTTGCTACCAAAGCATTAAATAATCTTGCGCCATCTAAATGATACTTTAAATTATTTTCTATACAAATTTGCTGTATCTTTTTTAGCTCATTAAAATCCCAACATGCTCCACCTCCTTTATTTGTTGTATTCTCAATACATACTAATCTTGAATATGGGACATGAATATCTGCTCTGCCTGCGACTGCAGATTTTAATTGCTCTGATGTAAACATCCCTCTATCACCATCTATCAAACTACAGGTAACTCCCGAATTAAATGCAGCTCCTCCTCCTTCATAATTATATACATGCGCCCATTTATCACAAAACAATTTATCACCTGGTTGTGTGTGTAATTTTATGGCTGCTTGATTTGCCATTGTACCTGATGGGAAGAATAAAGCATCTTCCATTCCAAACATTTCAGCTGCTTTTCGCTGTAATTCATTCACTGTTGGGTCACTTTTGAATACATCGTCGCCAACTTTAGCATTCATCATAGCTTCTAACATTCCTGCTGAAGGCCTCGTTACTGTATCGCTTATTAAATCGATTTCTTTCATTTATTATTCTATTGTTTGTCCTTTAAGATTAGTAATCATAAGATTCAAATCAAAGTGTTTAACCTTTTTTACTTAATTTCCAATGGGAGATCCATCTGGTATTTTAGGCGCATTTATTTTTTTAAAACTCTTTGGATTTTTCATAAATCTATTGATCATAGCCACCATCTCTTGCTGATATATTTTCTCTAAGCCTTTCTTTTTAGATAATCTGTAATGGTCTTTTATCTCCATCAACTTAGCTGTAGTTATTGCATTGACCTGTTTATAAGTACTTTTATTTGAGATTAAGCTGAATAATTGATGCAACACTTGTACGTTTACAACATTCTGTAGTTCTTGATAATACGAATCTTTATGTTCTTTCTTTATCGTTGCCTTTATAAGTATGTCTAGTAACTCCATAAATCCTAATTGCCCTTTATCTAAGCTTTTATGTTGAATCAATCTGGAAACTCTCTGTGGATGTAACAAAAGTTCTAGGGTCATTTGTGAAGAGGTTTCTACAGCTCCAAAAGGGTCGAAAGCAACTCCATTTTTACTTTTAAAAGATTCTCTACTTCTACTATACCCCATAGCTCTAGGAGGAAACAGTGATAAAATATGTTTAGGGATACCTATTTCATTTACATCTAACGTTTTTAATACAGCTTCTAATGCTTCTCGCTCTCTTTTCCCTTCTACTCTTTTTACAATAACTTGATCTCCACCTTTAACAGCATAATTATAATCTAACCCTCCGATTACTTTTACAACACCTTCGGTTTGATATCTATGAAAGAAATATAATGGCACAAAAACATCTTCTAATACAGAATAGGGTTCTGCTGACTTAATATTATCTGTAGAGAATTTACTAATTGCCGACTTTCTAATGGCTAAAATATTACCTAATTCTTTAACAATATCGTTTCCATTATCCCATAAATGGCCATAGGCATGTGCCCCTCCTTTTGGTCGAGCATCTGCATCAGAAATATAACGTAGTCCTTTAGCAAAGGCATCATCTAAAACTTTCCTCAACTGAACTTGTTCATCTCCTTTAAAATCTTGATAAGAATAGGCAACTGTTACTTTGTCCCACTCACCTATTTTATCATCATATGCTTTTGAAAAATCAATCTTTCCATTCTTTAACGACAACATTGGGTGAGGGTAATCCATCACAGAAGCTCTT
>CBDEVQ010000115.1:0-28659 GCA_965243605.1 Flavobacteriales bacterium | reverse complement strand
AGAGTAACTACGTTGATTTTATTCTTTTTTAGTGTTTTTGTCTTCATCTGCTTATGTTTGCGGTGCAAAGATACGAAAGCAGAATAGATATATAGAAATTTAGAGAAATATGCATCTAAAAAAAAGCCATCTAGTAATAAGATGGCTTTTATTGAATATTTTGAAATTTGGTTTATAAATGTTTAGCTGTAAGAGACTTTTCAGATTTTAAGAAATCAGCATTAAGCCCTTCAAAGATAAGTTGTCCACCTTTATCTCCACCATATGGACCTAAATCAATATTCCAATCGGCTTGTTTAATTAGATCAGGATGGTGTTCAATAACAAGAATACTATGTCCTTTTGCAATAAGTGCATCAAATGCATTAAGTAATTTTTGAATGTCCTGGAAATGTAATCCTGTTGTAGGTTCATCAAAAATAAATAGATTACGGTCTTTATTCGAAGTTAAGCTTAAGAAGGCTGCTAATTTTACACGTTGAGCTTCTCCACCACTTAATGTAGAAGATGACTGCCCCAGTTTAACATATCCTAACCCTACATCTAATAAAGGTTTAAGTTTATTGACAATTTTGTTTTCACCGTATTCATCAAAAAATTCTACGGCCTGATCAACAGTTAAATTAAGAATGTCAAAAATGTTTTTATCGTTGAATTTTACATCTAAGATTTCATCTTTATAACGATAACCTTTACAATGTTCGCAATCCATTTTTACATCGGCAAGAAACTGCATTTCAATGTTAATTTGCCCTTCTCCTTGACATTCTTCACAACGACCACCAGGAATATTAAATGAAAAATGTTTGGCTTTATACCCACGTTGACTAGCGATACCTTGTTTTGCTAAAAGGTTTCTAATATCATCAAAGGCTTTAATATAAGTAACGGGGTTAGAACGTGAAGATTTCCCAATAGGATTTTGATCAATAAATTCAACACCTGTTAATGCATTTTGATCATAATTTAGAGATTGGTAAAATCCAGGTTTATCTGCATATACTTCTAAACTACGTTGTAAGGCCGGGAAGAGTATTTTACGGATTAATGTACTTTTTCCAGATCCACTCATTCCAGATACGACAGTAAATCCATTTAATGGGATGTTAATATCAACCCCTTGTACATTATTTTCTCTTGCGCCTTTTAATTCAATAAAGTCATTAAAATTATCTTTACGAACCTTTCTTGAAAGCTGCACGGAATGGTTTAAATATTGAGCGGTATAACTGTCGTCTTGTTTAAGTAAATTATCGTAATCACCAGCAAATACAATATGACCACCTTGTACACCGGCTTCTTTACCCATGTCTACAATAAAATCAGCAGATTGCATAATGTCTTCATCGTGTTCAACAACAACAACAGTATTTCCTAAGTCTCTTAGTCCTTTAAGAACTTCAATAAGCTTAGCTGTATCCTCTGCGTGTAAACCTATACTTGGCTCATCTAACACATATGTGGAAGAAACCAAAGAAGAGCTTAACGAGCAAGCTAAACGAATACGTTGAGATTCTCCACCACTTAAAGTATTAGACATTCTATTTAGGGTTAAGTATGGTAACCCAACTTTAAGTAGTAAATCTAAACGATTATTTATTTCATCTAATACACGTTCCGCAATAGGTGCGTCTTCTTTAGAGATTTCTATAGATTTGAAAAAATCATATAAATCATCTAAAGGCATAGATAATAAATCGGCAATATCCTTTCCGTAAAATTTAACGCAAAGTGCCTCTTTTCTTAAGCGTTTTCCGTTACATTCATTACATTCTGTTTTACCTCTAAAACGAGAAAGAATAATTCGATTTTGAATTTTATAAGAGCTCGATTCTAGATATTCAAAATAACCTTTTATCCCTTTAAATGCACCTTTACCGTCCCAAATGGCAAGCTTTTCTTCATCTGTAAATTCAGTATAAGGTTTGTGAATGGAAAGGTCTATTGAGCTACACATTTTATAAAGTGAATTCACCCAATCTTCAACCCCATTAAAGTGAGAAAAGGCGATAAGCCCGTCGTAGATACTTTTAGTAGGATTTGGGAAAATAAGCTCTTTGTCTAAACCAATTGTTCTACCATATCCTTGACAAGAAGGACATGATCCGACAGGGCTATTAAAACTAAAAAGGTCTGTGCTTGGAATCATAAACTCCATACCGTCTAATTCGAAACGGTTGTTAAAGGCGTGTTGAGATCCGTCTTCTAAAGAATGAATGGTTAGTTCACCATTTCCTTCGTAAAATGCTAATTCGCACGACTCGGCTAATCGCTGAAGGTAATCTTCGTCATCAGATTTCTTTTTAAATCGATCAATAACAAGGAAACTGTTTTCTTCAAAATTCCAATCTTCTAAATCAATTAGTTTTCCATTAACTAACAACCTTGAATATCCTTGGTTGCTTAATATTTCTTGATATTTTTTTGTTGTTTTTTCTGGGATAATAGCAATAGAAATAGCCAATTTATGACCATCTTCTATGGTTGTAATAAAATCAAGGACATCTGTAACGTTATGTTTTTTAACTTCATTACCACTTATTGGTGAGATTGTTTTCCCAACACGTGCATAAAGGAGTTTTAAATAGTCGTAAATTTCTGTACTTGTACCAACGGTTGACCTTGCATTGGTTGAAATAACCTTTTGTTCTATAGCGATACTAGGTGTTAAACCTTTAATCTCTTTAACATCAGGTTTATCTATGCGGCCTAAAAACTGGCGGGCATAAGACGATAAACTTTCAACATAACGTCTTTGACCTTCTGCATATAGTGTGTCAAAAGCCAAGCTTGTTTTTCCAGAACCAGAAAGTCCAGTAATAACTATAAGCTTGTTTTTAGGTAGTTTTACATCGATGTTTTTTAAATTATGTTGCTTCGCTCCATAAATTTCGATGTGTGTATGCTTTGCCATGAGATCGTCCCTTTTATCCTAAAATTAAGGATGGCAATTTACTACATATTCAATGAAATTAGGTGAGAAAATTAAAAATTTAGCAGAGAGTTAATCGATAATTATTTAAGAATTATGAGTCTATTCTATAATATAGGTTCATTTTTAATGGTTTTAATATAATATGTTTATATTTGTTATTCAGGTTACAAATAAATTATTACAAATTATGTCTAAGTCTTTTATGCGCTTTCTTACGTTTACAATGTGTTTAACATTGATTATTTCTGTGTTTTCTTGTAAAGATGCTCCTACTTATAAAGCTGAAATTACAGTGATTGATTTTGTGAGTAAAAAAGTAGTGAATAATGCAATGGTTGAAACTACAATTTTAAATCCTATTCCAACAAAAGTATTACATGACGATATTGAACAGTCTAGTTTTACAGGACCTGATGGAAAGGTAACTTTTACATTTGATCATAAAGCAAATATTCATTTTAAAATTGAAGTTCCTGGAACTGTTCCATTAAAGAGAGGTAAAACAAATATTAAGCTTGTTGAAGATGAAACGGTAAAGAAGCAAGTATACGTATATCTGTAAGGTATTTTCTAACATAAAAAAAAGAGGGATAAATTATTAATAATTTATCCCTCTTTTTTTTATAATATATCTTGCTGTACAACAAGAATGTAATCTGCCTTCGTTGAGAATTTTTCATTCCAAGATAAGTCTTTATTAACTTCGGTATGAAAGGTTAAAGCCTTTCCATGGTCTCCATAAGTAGACATATACCATAGGATGGCTTGGTGAGATTCGCTATGTTTGTTTCCATTAAGATGAAAATAGATATGTTTTTTTTTCTTGGTGTTAATAATAGCATGAGCCATTGTAGCATCTTTATAAGCTTGGGCTTTTGCTAGGTTAGAACCTCCATGACCAGATAATGATTGTAGGTCATTATAAACATTTAAGGTAGAGTCATATGGAATCGGATATGGAGCAACCCATGCTTTTGCTTCATCTTTAAGGTCGTTAATAACGGATTCTCCTTGCTTGTATATGGCAGAAGCGTATCTTCTTGGAATATTGGTTGCCGTAAATTGAATATTATGGTCTTTACAAAATTCTAATGTGGGTTTATAATCGGTAGAATAATTAGGCCATATTCTACATTCTGTTTCAAATTTTTTGGTTGAAATGATGTCTGAAAAATATTCATCTATTAATATCTGGTTGTCTTTTTCAAACATTTCAGCTCCAACTTGTACATTCTTATTAATGTTGTTGAAGGTATGTTTAATAACATTATAATAAAACCAATGAGAGATCGGGTTATTATGTAGCTCACCTAAAAATACAGTAGAGGATTTCTCAATGTCTTTGTACATTTTTTTTAATGAAACCTCTTTTCCTTTACTATTATAAATTTTATAGGTTTCAAGTTTAGACTGAGCATCTGCGCTCATACAAACAATAAGCGTTAGTATTACAAGTTTAATTTTCTTTAAAAGTAGAGACATTTTGTGTGATTTTTTTAGCTAATACTTCAGATAATCTTAAATAAGATTCAACGGTCCATCCAGCCACATGTGGACTTAGAATGACCTTGTCAGAATTTAATAAATATTCAAATGCAGGAGGGCAATTGTTTGCATCGAATAATTTAGAGAATGATGATTTCTCATACTCTAAGACATCTAAACAAGCGCCTAAAATATGATGGTCTTTTAGAGAATTGACTAATGCTTGAGTGTCTACTAGCTTTCCTCTTGATGTGTTAATTAAGAAAAAAGGGTTAGAGAACGTCTTTATAAACTCTTGATTAACCATGTATATTGTTTCTTCGTTTTGCGGAATATGAAGGCTTAATATATTTGCTCTTTTTTGTAGTTCTTCAAGACTTACTTCCGTAACAAAATCATTACCAAATCCCGTTTTGTATTTATCATAAGCTAGAATGGTACAACCAAAGCTTCTTAATTTTTCAGCGAATGCTGAACCATTATTTCCGTACCCAATAAGACCAATGGTTTTACCCTGAATTTCTTGTCCACGATGTAGTTCTCTTTGCCAGTTTCCATTTCTAATATCTAAATCTCCTTGATTAAGACGATTAAATAAAGAGAGTAACATACCTAATGCATGTTCAGCAACTGCATTTTTATTTGCTTCGGGAGCACTAAAACAAGTAATATTATGAGATTGAGCAACATCTAAATTTATGTTTTCCATTCCAGAACCAGAACGTCCAATAAATTTAAGATGAGGATTCGCATTTAAAAATTGGGCATTCATAGGAATCCGACTTCTAATAATAATACCTTGATAAGCCTTAGCTTTCTCTGTTATTTCTTGTGTAGAGCTTGTGTAATCGTGATGGCAAATGCAACCTAAGTCTGTTAGTTTTTCTTCTAAATAAGGATGTACCTCGTCTAAGAACAAAATATGTAATTGTGTGTTTAAACCCATATCATTATTAATTAGAATAGTAAGCCTATTCTTATTATTAATGTAAACTTAGGATTTTAAATACGTATAAAAAAATGAGAACGATTATGTTAAAAGAACTTTTGCAATAGAGAAATAAATACAAAGTCCAAAGATGTCATTAGCGGTTGTAATAAACGGTCCAGTAGCTAAAGCAGGATCTATTTTAAATTTGTTTAACGTAAGCGGAACAATAGTTCCAAATAAAGCAGCAAATAACACCACCATAGTAAGGGATAATCCTAATACTTGTGAGAATACCCAATTACCAGAGATGAAATATGATATACAATAGACCAATATTGCACACACAGCTCCATTTATTAACGCAACAAAAGTTTCTTTACGTAAGCGTTGATACATGGTTTGATGCCCAAGATTATTTCCAGCTAAACCTTGTACTATAATCGCTGCTGATTGAACACCAACATTACCACCCATAGCGGCAATTAGTGGCGCGTAATAGGCGAGTTGCGCGTATTCTTCAATTTCAAAATACTTCATGACCATAGCACCAAGTATACCACCAACCATACCAACTATAAGCCAAGGGAGTCTTGCTCTAGTTAATACTAAAACAGAATCATCAGACTCAACATCTTCAGACAGTCCAGAGGCCATCTGATAATCCTTATCAGCTTCTTCCCTTAATACATCAACAGCATCATCAATAGTAATACGGCCAATAAGTCGTGATAATTCATCGACTACAGGTAAAGCAACCAAGTCATATTTTTCCATGATGTTAACGACTTCCTCTTGATCTGCAGAAGCTTTAATAGAAATAACTTTAGCATTATATACAGATTCTATAGTAGCTCTTTCATTTGTAAATAAAAGTGTTTTTAAAGAAAGGACTCCACATAAAACGTCATTGTTATCTACTACATAAATAGAGTAAACATGCTCTACATCGGCTGCTTGTTTACGCATTTCTCGAATACATTGAACAATACTCCAGTTTTTATTAACTGCAATAAGCTCTTTAGCCATTATACCTCCGGCAGAATCTTCATCATATGATAATAAATCTACAATATCTGAGGCTTGTTCAATATCTTCTATATGGGAAAGAACTTCCTCTTTTTTGTCTTCAGAAAGTTCACCAATAACATCGGCAGCATCATCAGAGTCTAGATTGTCTATATAACGATCTGCAATCTCTTTAGAACTTAACTCAGAAAGAAGTCTTTCTCTAATCTCCTCTTCTAATTCTGTAAGAATTTCAGAGGCTGTTTCTTCGTCTAAAAGTTGAAATATATATTTTGCATCATCAAAATTTAAAGCATCAAGAATTTCAGCAACATCTGCCCAGTGAAGGTCAGTCATCATGCTTTTAATCTGCTGTTTATCTTCGCCCTTAATTTGTTGTTGAAGAGACTTTAGATAAGATTTGTCTAATTTAACAGCCATGCCTTTTTAAATTATGTGATGCAATTTATTTTATAGAATACTATTTTTTCTGATAGTTTTCTCTTACTTGATCTCCTAGATCATTAGTAAGTTGTTGAATGTACGTTGTAATTTCTTCTTTACCCGTTTTAGATTCAGAAGAGCTACGGAATATAGGAGGCAAAACTTCCCATTTTTCTAATAAAACACGAGAGTATTTCATTAACGATTTGTTAAGTTTTGTACTCGTCATTTTATCTAACTTTGTGAATACAATACTAAATGGAATATTTTTGGTTGCTAACCACTCCATAAATTCTAAATCAATTTTTTGAGGATCGTGTCTACAGTCAATTAAAACAAATACGTTGATCAAGTTTTCTCTTTGTTCAAGATAATCATAAATCATCTTTTTAAAACCAGCTCTGTTTACTTTTGATGTACGGGCATATCCATATCCAGGTAAATCAACTAAATACCAATTTTCGTCAATTAAAAAATGATTTATTAATTGCGTTTTCCCAGGTGTTCCAGATGTTTTGGCTAATCCTTTAATATTGCAAAGCATATTAATTAAAGAAGATTTACCAACATTAGATCGTCCTATGAAAACAAATTCAGGAATACTTGGAGCAGGGCATTGGGTAATATCTGCACTACTTTTTTCAAATTTTGCACGATAAATAGGAGGCATAGAAAATATTATAAGGTTGTTTTAGATAACCAAGATACCAATAGGTTGTTAAATTTTGTAGGTTGCTCCATCATTGCAGCATGTCCACATTGATCTATCCAATCAAGTTCTGAGTTAGGCATTAATTGATTAAATTCTTCAGCAACTTCTGGTGGTGTAACCGTATCATTTTTACCCCAAACTAAATATGTTGGGACTTCAATGTTTGGTAAGTCTTTAGCCATATTGTGTCTAATTGCAGATTTTGCAATAGCCAATATCTTTAGAACTTTTACTCTAGAATTTAATGTAGAATATACATCATCAACTAATTCTTTAGTAACGATATCTTTATCATAGAAAACATCCTCCGTTTTCTTCTTAATATAATTGTAATCTTCTCTTCGCGGAAAAGATCCTCCCATTGCATTTTCATATAATCCAGAACTTCCAGTTAAAACTAGTCGTTTAACTATATCAGGGTGATTGTTAGAATATATCAATCCAACATGTCCTCCTAAAGAGTTACCTACTAAAGTAACATTTTTATATCCTTTAAAATTGATGAAAGATTCTAAAAATTTAGCTATGTTTTTTGCATTGGTTTTTAAAAGCGGTAAATCGTAAATTGGTAAAACAGGTAAAACAACTTTATAACCACTTGTTACAAGATGTTCTGTTGTTTGTGTAAAATTACTAAGAGCGCCCATTAATCCATGAAGTAGAATGATTGTTTCACCTTCTCCAACTTCCATAAATTCGAAGTCTCCTTCTTTTTTTAATGATAAATCCATGCTTTATGTCTTGTATAAGTTGACAAATTTAAACAAATAAAAATAAACTACCTGCTTATATTACACTTGATCGTGAAGGTAGTATTTATTATTTGAATATACTATCAGAATGTTAGTTTGAATAAAACTTACATTTGGGATTTACGATTTGTTACAGATACGATTAAAACCAATAGTGCTAATGGTTTTAAGTGGTGTTTGATTCCTTTTTTTTTATAATTATCAGAGGGTTATAGAAACCTTGAAATAAGAAATCAAGTAATGACGTGGTTTATCCTAAGCTTTATGTATTTTTAATGATTAAATCTAATTTATGGAAGAGGTTAAAATATCAAAATTAGTTCTGCATGATGCTTCGGCAGGATCTGGTAAAACATTTACACTGGTAAAAAATTACTTAGAGATATGTTTAAACCCAGAACAACCAATAGATATCTATATAAAAATTCTAGCAATCACTTTTACAAATAAGGCTGCAAAAGAAATGAAAGATAGAATTGTAGATCAATTGGAAGATTTTGTAACCACAAATCCTAAAAATGATTTTTTACTTGACTACTATTCTAAAGTATTTAAGGTTTCTAAACCATTTCTAAAAAAAAGAGCCTTTAAAGTCTTGCAACATATCTTGCATAATTTCAGCCAGTTTTCAGTATCTACTATAGATAAATTTATGCTTAAGATTATCCGATCTATTCAGTATGAAATTGGATTAACCGATTCGTTTGAATTAATTATGGATTACGAAGAATGGTTTAAAGAAAGTATAGCTGAAGTAGTAGATGATGTAGAGCGAGATAAAAAAGTTGAACACTTTCTTTACGAATATTTAAAAACCCAAATTCATAATGATAAAACCTGGAACTTAGAATTTGAAATATTAAAGATTGCAAATTCTATTGTTCAAGAGGATTATGTGAAACATATGAAAGGGGTTTTAGAAGTTGAAAGTTTCCAAGAGATTTTAAGTTTTCAAGATGAATTAAATACGAAGAAAGCATCAATCCTTAATATTTTGGAGCTTATCCATAAGTCCTATAGAGAAATTGTTGAAAAGTACAATTTGGCCTTAACCGATTTTTCTCGTAAGTCATGTCCTATTTATAAAGTCTTTGCTTATTCAGATTTACAAGTTGTTTTTAAAAAACTGGAAAAAGTAAAACTGGAATCTTTGGTTAAGAAGATGGATTCATGTGCTTTTTTTGCGAAAGCAAAATTGAAAGAAGCCCACTTTGAACAAGCTCAATTGGAATTAGAGCAATTTGTAGAAAATAATAGAGAGGCCATTTATCAAGTTTATTTTCATAGTATTCTTTATAAAAAAATAGAAAATCAAGTAAAAGGTGTTCAATTTGAATATCTATTAAATAACAAACTTCAAGCCTATCTCGAAAGAAATCATTTGTTGCCGATAGGTGCATTAAATGGAATACTTGAAGAATATATTCAAAAGGAAGAAATCCCAATGTTAATGATGAAAATGGGAGAGCGTTATGAATATATTTTTATTGATGAATTTCAAGATACTTCAGACACACAATGGAGTAACCTTTATCCGTTTATAGAAAACATATTGTCTAAGGGATTTCAGGTTCATTTAATAGGGGATGCTAAACAATCTATATATAGATTTAGAGGAGGAGATGTTAATTTATTATTGAATTTAAAATCGGATAGAGATCGAGGGTTTTATGAAGTTATTGATGCGCCTGCACTGAAATCGAATTGGAGAAGTGGAAAAGACATCGTACAATTTAACAACACCTTGTTTTCGGATTTAATTTTGAAAGAAATTACGAAAGACACATATAAAAATATATATACAGAAGCTGCTCAAGATATAGAAATAGATGACGGAGCTTATGTAGAAGTAAGATCTACTGCAGTTGCAGCAGACCTTGTAGAAGAAGTGAATTTTAATCAAATTAAATTAACCACAGAAGATGCTTTATTAAGAGGGTTTAACTATGGTGATATTTGTGTTCTTTGTAGAGGTGCCAAAGAAATTAATTTAATTGCAAGTTATCTTTTAGAGCAAAACATACCATTTGTAAACGATGACAGTTTATTAGTGTTTTCAGATAAGCAAGTACAATTTCTACATCAATTACTAGAATACTATATAGACCCTAAAAATACCATCTTACATTCTAAAATATTAGCATTCGTATATCGAGAAGTATTCAATAAACACGATGATTTTAGTCTTTTCTATAATCAGTGGGCAAAAAAAGGTTTAGATCAAGTTTTTAAAGCACATAATATTCAATTCCCAAAACAAATAGAAAGCAACTATTTTGAATACCTAGAACAAGTAACCCATGCTTTAAGATTTAATAAAAACATATATACATTGCAATTTTTGGAAATTGCACATCAGCAAATAAGTAAAGGGAATACTCAAGTACATGATTTTCTTAAACGCTGTGTGAAAGGAAAAGAAAAATGGAAAGTTGTATTGTCTGAATCTCAAGAAACCGTGAAAATTTTAACGGTTCATAAATCCAAAGGGTTAGAATATCCAATCGTGATTCTACCGTTTTTAACGCAGTGGACAATCCATAGCCGTCATGATTCTCAATGGTATCATATAGAGTCTATATTCGATAAAGTTCCATATATAAATACAGATTTTAAAGAGGAAGTCATTACATACCTTCCCGATTCTATGGTTGGATTTATAAAACAAATAAAGGCTGACTTTGATCAGAATATGGTATTTGATTTTATTAATTTGGTGTATGTAGCGTGTACAAGGGCATCTCAGGAGCTTTATATATTAAATGTATTTCCTGAAGCGAAAAAACCGAAAGACTATCAAGTTGATAAATCGACTCTTACTGATTTTGTGATGGATTATTTTGTGCCTATAGAATTATGGAATGCCGAAGCTTTAATTTCCTATGGAGTTAAAAAGAATAAAACAGAGATTAAACGTTATCAGAATTCTAAAAGTGAAGCATTAAAAAAAATAGTACTCAACAAAGATCAAAAAAGTCATCAATGGAATGAAAAAATAAAGATCGCTCAACATGAAGATTACAATTGGGTATTTGAAGAGCAAATTAGTGCTCAGCAACAAGGAAATCATATCCATAATATTTTAGCTTTAATTAGAACAGACTTAGATGTAGAGAAAGCACTTAATATATATTTTTCTAAACGATGGATTCCTAAAGAGGATATGCGAAAATGGAGAGAAGTAGTATTTGCTATTGTTGCTCATCCAGAGTTAAAACAATATTTTTCTAATGACTTATTAGGTATTTGGAATGAAAGAGATTGGTTAGGAATTAATGGAGAAGTCCTGAGACCAGACCGAGTTGTGAAATTAAAAAATGGTAAGCTTGTGATCGTAGATTATAAAACAGGAAAACCTGATAAAGGACATCACGCTCAAATAGAAGAATATGCAAGGCAGTTAGCCTTTTCTACCTTTGATGTAGAAAAAAGTATATTATTTTATACTGAAGACTTTAGTTTGAAGATATTCTAAATTATATTGACTTAAGAACATTACAGAATGGATTTTATTACAGAAGTAGCCGAATATATTCTTCAAAAAGAAGGAGAGAATTTATCCAATGTTAAAATAATTGTTCCAGGAAAAAGAATAGGGGTTTTCTTAAAGAAAGCCTTAGAACTTAAAATGGATACATCTATGTTCTTTCCTGAAATTGTAGGTTTTCAGGAATGGGTAGAAGCGAAGTCTCAGTATGTTGTTCCACATACTATTCGATTGCAAATAGAATGTTATAATGCCTATGTTCAGGTGTGTAAAGGAGATCCCGAAGAATTACATCAATTCTTAAGATGGTCATCTATGTTGCTTAACGACTTTAACGAAATTGATAAAAATTTAGTGGATGCGGAATCTATTTTATCGAATTTAAGAAACTTCTCTAAAATTGATCAATGGTCGGACGGATTAACTGAAAGCGATGTTAAGCAAACGAAATTATCTGTATCTCATCAGCATTTTTGGGAAATGGCCTCCGATATATATTGGCAATTAAGAGAGAACTTATCTCTTAAAAAATGGGCTTATGGTGGAATGTTTTTAAGAGATGTAGCAGATCATATTGATGATTATGCACATGAAGAGGAGCAAATTTATATTGTTGGATTCAATGCCTTAAGTAAGGCCGAAGAAAAAATATTCGATCATTATGTAGTTAAAAAGAATGCCTTATTACTTTGGGATATAGATGCTGATTTGTTTGAAGATAAAGCGCAGGAAACAGGATACTTTTTAAGGCAATATTATGAAAAGTGGGCCCCATATATTCCAGAAGATTTTTCATGGAGGAAATCATTTTTTAAAACGGAAGAAAAGCAAATATTTATATCTGGAGCACACGGTACTATAAACCAAACAGAATTGGCCGCTACAAAATTAGGTGCTTGGATAAATAATGGTGAAGAGATAGAGAATACAGCTATGGTATTATGCGATGAAAAAGCATTAGTCCCTTTGCTTAATAGAATGCCTTCGTCTATTCCAATGGTGAATGTTACTATGGGATATAGTATTCAAAACAGTCCAGTGGTTTCTTTTGTGCAAGTATTGTTTGAAGTTTTAAACTCACCAGATGAATTGTACTATTTAAAATCTATAGAAAAATTATTTAATCATCCATTTTTAGCGTTTGTAAATGCAGACAAGTTTATTAAGCATTGTAAACGACAACGTATTTGGCGTGATGATTATTTAGAATGGCAAGCGTTACTAAAACAGTTTGGATTAAAAAACTTAGATTTTTTATTTGTTAAAACGGTCAATACGAAAGTCATTCTGGATATTGGATTTACGTTGATAAAGCAAATCTATGAATCGAAAATATTAGTAGAGTTAGTATTTGAACGAGAGTACCTATATGCGCTTCATCAGGTTTGGCACCAATGTATAGATATTGAAGAAGAATTTAGTGTTTTGGTTAAAGATCCTATGGTTCTTAAACGATTTATGGAAGGTGTATTGAGAAAAGAATCATTAGATTTTATTGGGAATCCTATTGGAGGATTGCAGGTTATGGGAATGTTAGAAACTCGATTGTTAGATTTTGATCGATTAGTTTTTCTAGGTATAAACGAAGGAGTAATGCCTAAAGGGCATACACACGATAGCCTTATACCCTTTGAGTTAAAGCAGTATCATAATATGACGACCTTTTTAGAAAAAGATGCGATTTATTCCTACCATTTCTTTCGATTACTTCAAAGATCTAAAGATGTTCATTTTATTTACGACACAAACATAGAAGCTCCTGGTTCGGCAAATAAAAGTCGATTTATTCAGCAAATTGAAAAAGAATGGAAATTGGGAGAATCATTTCGTACCGTTATAAATTATGAACGTTTCGAAATAGATAATAAACCTTTAGTACAATTTGAAACATATAACAAAACCAACTTTGCCAGAGAAAAACTATTAGAATATACTAAAAAAGGAATTTCGGCATCTTTCATTAATGAGTATTTTACTTGTCCAATTAACTTTTATAGGAAAAGAGTATTGGGATTAAAAGAGGATGATTTAGATGAAGTTGTAAACGCTGCAGAATTAGGAACTGTAGTACATGATTCCTTAGAGGCTATTTATAATCAAAAGAAAAATGAGCCTTTAAATGTATCCGATTTACAAGCCTATAAAAAACAAGTGCCTAAACAAATTTTACAAGAATTTAGAAAATTAGGAAACGAGAAGTTTTTAACTCAAGCTCAAAACAAAATTCGTATTAAGGTTGCAGAGGAATTTGTGATTAATATGATTGATTTGGATATTAGAACGGTAAATACAGAAGGTGAAATAACAATCATTGAAAATGAAAAAGCTTGCGAAGTTGAAATAACAATTCCAGGAATTGAAAATCCAGTGAAATTAAGTGGGTTTATTGATCGACTGGATAAGGTTGGAGATACGTATAGAATTATAGATTATAAAACGGGATTAGTGAAGTCTGTAAATATGGATTCTTTTTATGAAGAGTTGTTAGAGGATAGAGCTAAGGATTTTTCAAAACAATTTCAGGTTATGTTTTATGCCTATATGATTTGGAAGCTAAATGCATTCCCTTCTGATATGGTAAAATCGGGACTCATATCATTTAGGAATTTTGGTGCTGGATATCAATCGTTAAAAAAATCTAGAAAAACCTATTACCCATTAGAGGATATGGAGCAATTTGAATCTCTTTTAATAGAAGTGTTAACTGAAATATTATTAGGAGATAAAAAATATGAGCATCAAGAAGCGATATCGCATGGTTGCTATTATTGCTAAACGTAAAAAGTCCAAATGAAAGTTGACATTTAACTGTTTCGTTTCATTTGGACCGGGGGTGGGGAATTAAAGCGATGTGTAACTTTAATCGTTCGCTGATGGTTATACTATTACTCTGCATATGTGAGTTTCTCTTTTAAAGAACCTAACGATAGGCTGAAGTTGTTTAAAGGTTGAGCTATATTGTATGAAAACCATATACTTAAAAGCATATAAGGGATTTTTATAGAGTCTTTTAATCCTAATTTAGAATCTTCAACATGTACCCATTTGTCTAAAGACTGTTCGCAAATATTTTTCATGATATGTTTTAGTCCGAAATGTCTTTTTAATCGTATAAAGATTTCGACATCAAATAACCATCTCGATAAGAATGCTTCTTTATAGGCTACTTGTATGATGCTTCTTCTAAAAACTTTCGCTCCACATTGAGTGTCTTCTATAGGTAATCCTAATATTAGAGACACCATAGATTTAATAACTTTTGAACAAAGTCCTCTTAACGGATTACGTTCTATTTGGTTGTCTGATCCACTTCTAGATCCATAAACAAGGGAAAGATTTTTGTTTGATTTCATCGTCTCTACGAGTTTCATGAAGTCTGAAAAGTCTGTCGATAAATCGGCATCCATAAAACCGATATAGTCAATATCTTTTTTTAGATAGAGCTTACGAGTTCCTCGTCTTACAGCCGCAGCCTTTCCACCGTTCTTTTTAAGGTTTAGAACGCTAATTTTATTAGGTTCAGCGGCTTCCATCTTCTTTAGAACTTCTAAAGTGTTATCTTTACTACCGTCGTTAATAAAACATAAAAAGTAGTCTTTTTGAGATCTAGCGAAATTTAAAAAGGCTTGAGAATCTATTCTCTTTCCTTCGTTATAGCATGGTATTATTATTCCTGTTTTCATAATATAGATGTTTGGTATTATTCTTTGTTTGATATAAATGTACCCAGTATTTTGGCTGAAAGTTTTTAAAATCGATTATCGAATATTTCATATAGTTCAACGAATATTTTAAATTTTGTGATTACCATTCGTCGTACAAAAAGATTATTATATCTTTAAGGTATGGGTAAGGATACTAGGTTGTTGAAACATGTTAAATCGAATAAATTTTTAATTTCGGCTCTATTATTAGGAGTTGTTTTTCATGGATCTTCTATTTTCTTTTCTTTAGAGAATACTTACGACGCCTTAATTCATTTATTTTTCTCGGAACATTATGCTTCAAGTTGGTTTGAACCATGGAGTTACAAATGGTATACGGGCTTTACGGTAATGAGTTATCCACCCTTAGTGCATCAAAGTATAGCCTTACTGTCCTTTATTGGAGGTTTTAAATTTGGACTATTTACGGTAGCTATTATTAGTGTGTTATTATTTATTACGGGAGCCTATCGATTCTCTTTATTAATAACAGGTCATAGAAAAGTTGCTGGTTATGCCGCTGTTCTCGTTGTATTTTCTTCAACATTTATTGAAACCTTACATATGTTTGGACAACTCCCTAGTATAATAGGGATATCCATACTTATGCATGCCTTGCCAGAAATCTATTTGTATTTAAAAAATGGAAGCAGACGGTTTTTGTTTACATCGTTAAGTTTAATAGCAGTTACGGTTAGCTCTCATCATGTAACGCCAATATTTGGGATGGTCTTTTTTATCTTTCCACTTATTGGAATGGTCATTATGGATATCGCAAAGGAACAATCAGGAAGTTATAAGGCGGTTCGGCTTAAAGGTTTCATTAAAGCCTTTAAATCATGCTTTAAACGTATAGTAACTTTTGGAATGTCATCTTTGGTATTAATAATAGGCTGTATTTTACCGTACTGGATAAACACGAAGAACAATCCAATTACTCAAATACCAATACCGCATGGATCTAGAGATAATTTTCTGGAGGTTACATCTTCTGGATTAGTCTTTTTTATTATCCCATGGGGAATACTTCTTTTTATTCTACCCTATATATATTACAGGTACTTTAGTAAAAGGTATTTATTTTTTGGTCTCTCAATTTTGGCCTTGACGGTATTAGGAACAGGGGGAACAACATTCATTCCTAAATTTATTTTAGGAGAAACGGCATTTAATATCTTAACCTTAGATCGGTTTACCTTATGGGCTTCTATTATGTCTATACCAATGTTAGGTGAGTTTGTGTATCGATTTGTTGAAGGGGATATAAAAAAGAAATTCCAAAATAAGATAGGCTCTATATCTCACAGAATTCTGGGAGGGTTATTAGCTGGAGGGTTTGTCTTTATGGCTATATTCACCCTAAGTTTAGGGTACTTTAGACCTTTTCAACCTCAAAAGATTAACATGCTGCCCATTGTTAATTTTTTAAACAGCGATCAACATGATCAATGGCGATTTTTAACACTTGGTTTTGGCGATCAGATGGCTTGGTTGTCTGCACAAACAAATGCCATGACTGTAGATGGTAATTATCATTCTGCAAGACGATTACCAGAGTTAACAACACGGGCAATAGAGCGATTAGAAAATTCAAAATTTAAGGGTGTAGAAGGTATAGGTTCTTTACAGCAGTTTTTAACGACACCCGAAAAGTATAACTTAAAATATATATTTTCTAACGATAAGTTTTATGATCCCATATTATATTTCTGTGGTTGGCATAGATTAAAGCCTTTGGAAAATGGAATAACGGTTTGGGAACGATTAAATATTAACCCGATTTCTAGTATTTTACCCAAAGACGATGTTTCCACTTGGCAGAAAATACTATGGGGTATTATACCTATTCTTACCGTAATTGTATGTCTTATATTAAACATACAGATGTTGCTTATTAGATCTTTAAAAACAAAACATAATTATATTCCAGAGTATATAAGTCATAAAATTAAATATAAAAGTTGGCCAACATTAGTCTATCGAATTAATAACAGTTGGATGATACTTGTATTGGCTTTCACCTTATACGGATGTCATTATTTTTACATTAAAAATGAAAAGCAACATTCACCAGAACATGTAATAAATGCTTACTTTGATGCGGTAGATTTTAAACGATTTGAAGAAGCACATTCATATATTGCTCCAGAGTGTAATGTTACTATTGCACAATTTATGTTGGAATTATCAGTAACCGATGGAGTGTTGAATTCTTATGCTAAAATGGATCATATTCAAATAGAAATGACATCTGAAAGTGATTCTGTTGCGATTGCTGAGGTAACGTCATATTGGATAACACCGCTTGAGAAATTACAATTTATAGATTTTGTAAAAGTGGTAAGGCGTGGCCGTAAATGGTATTTAATAAAACAAACGGACAACCATGATTTACCACCAGATCAGTTAATGACAGATCAGGTACCTAAATATTATAATCATGGTAGGAGAAGAATAACAACCGAGCAAACATATCATGAAGATGTCCTTAAACAACCTGTATTAGAAATTATGAGTGCTAAACTCATAAAAATGAATGGACATTATCAAATTATTGGAGAGGTTCAAAACATAGATAATGTACCTGCAGATGTAACCATTAAAGGAACTCTGTATACCGAATCCAATAAAGAATTGGCAACATATAATGCGAAGTATCATATGAAGCATAAATTAATGCCAAAAGAGGTGAGTAGTTTTCGGATCGATTTTGAGGGTATAGCTTGGGTAAATATTCAAGATTCAATTCCACAAACCTTCAATCCTGATGAATTTACACCCATTAACTTTGAAGAATATCCGATTAAGTTTAATCTTCAAGCTGCCGGAAATGTAACAGGAAAAGATCTATATAATAAAACGACAATCCATTATTTAAAAAGAAATCAGGATGTTTTAGATATTGGATTGTTTAATAGTGGAATTAGTGAGGTTACTATACCTCAATTAATCATTACGTATTATAATTCTGATAAAGAGATGATTTGGGTAGATCAAATGTTTGTGAAGAGGAGCGTTAGACAACAGCGTCAACAGCATTTCACTTACAAATTAGTTAAGGACTTCGATCTTGATATAATAAGTACAGATTTGGAAAATTGTTATGTCAATGGACTTCCAAATCAATCCATATCCGATAAAATTGTACCGAATCGTAGGGTGAATGATATACATAAGTTTTTACAGCCTATTGATGATGAAGGTTGTTATTATATTAAAGTAGAGTTGAATTCGTATTTAGGGAGTGATAATTAATGAAGAATTTAATTAAACATATTGTATTTGTGAGTTTGGTATTACTAACCTATGTTAGTAGTAACGGTCAAAGCGTTCAAGAGTTTCAGGTTATTAAACAAGATACGTTTATAGCTGGAGAACCTGTGGATCTAACATTTGATATGGCTTACGATTCAAGTCAAGTATTACATTGCCATTCAGCTTTTGGTTCTGTAGTCCTAAATCCAAATAAAAGTCCTTCGGAACAACTTCTGTATAAAATACCCGATTTTATGGCTCATAAATCAGGATGTATTTCATGGTATTTAGGATCAGGTGAGTCAGCCGATATGGATTTAAGGTATAAAGGGAAAGTATATGTTCTTCCTAATAAAGCTGTTGAATCTATGGAAACATATCTTGGTCCTCCAGATATTATTGCAGGTGGAAAAGATTATACCATGTTTGTTTCTATACCTACAGATGAATTTGATAACCCTATGGTAGATAGTACACAGGTTAATTTAGATTATTATTTTAAAGACAATAAAAGAACCCAAGCCTTGTATATTGAGAATGGAATGGTTTATCACCGAATATATTCGCCAACTAAATCAGGACGTTTATTTGTAAGTTCTGAATGTTATGATGTTTATTCTAAAGAATTTGATGTTAATATTCAACCGGCCTTACCTGTAGATTTCTCAATTTCGGCAGAAGGGCATCATTATTTTGCCGATGGTAATCAGATATTGACATTAAAAACATCAATGCTTACAGATTCTTATATGAATGTAATAAGCGATGGGACAATGGTTGAGTTTTATATAAAAAACAATCGTGGAGATTTTTTAAGAACTAGAGGGATTTCTCAACATGGAGTTGCTATGGCTCAAATTGTCCATCCCGAATTTAAAGATACTTGGCAAATTCAAGCGCTTGTTAATGGAATGGCAGAAAGCGATGTGATTCATGTAGAATTTGAACAGGTTGTTGAAGCATTTGATATTGAATTTTTGGAACAGAACAGAAGACTCGTAATTGGTCCAATAAAAAGTTATATGAATCAAAAAGTTCCAGATGGGTTTAAAGCCGATTTTACATTATATAGAGATGGTCAGCTTGTTAAAAGAGAAATAAAAGAAATGCATAATGGGTTTGTGACCTTTTTTATAGACCCTAACGAGATTGTTAAAGGTCCGTATGATATGTGTTTTGAAATTGCGGGAATTCGTAAAACATTTCAAAATATAGAGCTATGAGACCTGTAAATAGATCAATTATTAGAATAGCTATCCTCATTATGTATATGGTTATGCTCAGTTTTATTTTGTTTGGGATAAGTTCTGTGTTTTCTTATCTTAATACAGGAGCAGACCGTAGTTCTATGTTACATAATAAGGTAGAAAAGGTAAAATATTATATTCCAAAAATAGAATGGACTTCTTTGGAGAATAAAGGAAGACCAATGGATAGTCAGACTTTAAAAAGTATAGAGGAAGACTATTTAGATGCTTGGTATGTTAAGCAAATAGCATTAAAAACAAATGATCCAAAAGGAATAGATGATTATTATACTAAACATGCCAGACAAGATATTAAAGCCTATATAGGTTATAATAAGGATAGTCAGATATATGTGGAGTCTACAACTCTGGAACACCACATAAAAGTAGAGTTTTTTAGTGCCGATGGAAAGTTAATTGTACTCACCGATAATGGCGTAGTAGAATACAAACGACTTTATAAATCTGATCAGATTTTAGATGAGATTAAAGAGGAATCGACTTATAAAGTTATTTTATTATTAGAAGATGGGTTTTGGAGAATAAGGCATTTGCAAAAAATAGAATCTAATCCTATAGAATATTATAAAGAACCTCGTTTTAATGAGGGGAATACAATAGATAATGTGAAAGGGATTAATTATTACCCTCAGTATTGTCCTTGGGATATGTATGGAGATTGCTTTAATGTGAAACAGCTAAATTTAGATTTTGAGATCATTAAATCAAATGGCTTAAATTCCATCCGATTATTTATTCCGTACGAAGAATTTGGCGGTGGTTATGTTACCGATGAAAAATTAGAAAAGGTAAAGGTTATTCTAGATGTATTAAAAAAGCACAATTTAAAGGCGGTAATTACATTGTTTGATTTTTACGGAAATTACAATGTGTTAGATTGGACATTAAATCAAAGACATTTAGAGCAGATTGTTAATCCATTAAAAGGGCATGAAGCTTTACAAGCTTGGGACATTAAGAATGAACCAGATTTAGATTTTAAATCTAGAGGTAGAGAAAATGTGTTAGCGTGGTTGTTAGAAATGACAGCTTATGTAAACCATTTAGATACAATTCATCCTGTAACGATAGGTTGGTCTTCACCTGAAGCAGGTGGGCTGTTACAAGATTATGTAGATATTGTATCCTTTCATTATTATAAATCAGTAGACGATTTTGAGCAAAGTTATAATCAGCTAAAAGAAGAGGTTAAGGATAAAACGATTATACTTCAAGAATTTGGAGTCTCTTCGTATCGAGGATTTTGGAATCCGTTCGGTTATTCAGAGAGCGATCAAGCAGAATATTATAAGGAAATGCAAAAATTATTTGAAACAAATAATGTCCAGTATATGGCCTGGACATTATATGATTTTGAATATATTCCTGAATCTGTAGTTGGGCGTTTACCTTGGAGGAAGAATAAACAAACCAAATTTGGGTTTATTGATGCTAAAGGAAACAAAAAACCTTCGTTTGAGTTTATATCCAAATACTAGATTCTTTATTAATTGATAAAAGGTTACTTTGCTTCTTTTCTATTAAGGTCTCAAATAAGCGAATGTATCGATCTGTAATATCTTCCATAGGAATAGATTTAGCAGCATTATAATTTGCATCCTCTAACATTTTTCTATGTTGTTCGTTTGTTACAATGTTTTCAATGGCTGTGGCTAAACTATCAGAGCATGTTGGTTGAAAGAATTCAGCTTTATATCCTTCATCTTCTACAAGTAAAGCTAAATCACCAAGATTGGGCATAATTACAGCTTTACCATAACTACCAGCTTGATGAAGTACCCCAGAACTTCCTGTAGTAGATGTATATGGAAATACAACGGCTGTACTTTCTTGGAATAATCCAGGAACATCTTCTTCAGCTACATATCCTGTAAATGTAATATTAGGAACATGTTTATAGGCTTCTTTAACACCATCTAAATACCCTGGTACATTTGGGTTGTCTGTTCCTGCCACTACAACTTCCAGATTTAAGTTTGTTTTAACTCTAACTTTTTCAATAGCTTCTATTAAAACTTCAACTTTCTTATAGGTTCCAAATTTTCCAAATGTCATAATTTTCATATGATTGGAAGATGGTAGATGTTTAGGCTTTTCTGGAATTTCAAATGTTCCATGAGGTATATTAACCAAGTTATTGGCTTTGTACTTGTTCTCAATAATTCCAATATATTTATTCATGGTTAGAGCGACTAAATCAGCTTTAAGAATACATTTAGTAAGCGTAGTTCCAATAAAGTTATATACATTTTGTAGGATTTTATTTTTTGTGAATCCAGCTTTATCTAAATCTACTTGTTCTAAAATATTATGGAGTAAAACAATGTTTGGAATATTCATAAACTTGCACATCATAGGGATTAGTAAACCAAGTGATGCAGGGATTTTTTTATCCCCAAACTTCATAAACTGGATATTTAATAGAACAGCATCAGGTTGAGTTTCTTTAAGCGCTCTATTTACATGATATAAATTTGTATAACTATTAAAAGACCAACATGACTTAACGGTTATTTTACAATTCTGTTCTGTAAAAACAACATCTTCTTCACCTGTACAGTGATCTGTTAATAAAATCAGTTCAGATAATTTTTGCTTCTTTGCAAAATGTTTCACTAAATGGTATCCGTACTCATTAAGTGTAACCTTACTTGGCGGTAACGCAGTTATAATGGCTAATTTCATAACGTTGACTTTTTATAATTATAACATAAATATCCTTTATTTTATTGAAATTAAATCAGTTAACGTGTTGATGTGTAAATTGCCTTAGTTAAATGGCATAACAGGTTATGATCAATTTTCAATTTGTTTATTCGTCGATGGATTTTTGCTGAAAATAAAGAATGCGACTTGGGTTAATAGTAATATTATCATTGCAATAATTTGTACAGATACAACTTGTTCTAAACTATTGTGATAAAAAACAATAAGAATAACCTGAGATAGGCCTAAAATACCTGTAATAACAACGGGTATGTATTTATCTAAAGATAGATAATAATAAGCGAAAATATTAGCGATTGCAAACATAGATGTTGCAATACCATATTTCCATAACAATGGAGCTATTGGTAAATATTGCTCGCCAAAGAATAAATGAACAATGGTTTCAGGAAATAAATAACAGCTTGCAATTATACTTATTGAAATACAAGAGATATAAATGACGTATTTAAAAAGAATAGGTTTCGTGTTTTTACCTGCCTTTTTTAATCGAACAACATCTGGAAGGAGTAACATTACAAACATCCAAGCAATAAAGTAAACCATTCTACCAATTAAAGCTAAAGATGCATATAATCCAGCATCTACAGCATTAAAATAGTGTTTAACCAATAGTATATCACTATTGTTTATTATGATCTGAGTGAGCTCATAAAAAGCAGTAAGTAGAAAGAAGTTAAGAATAGGTTTAGTGATTTCTGAAGATATGTCGGCATTATTTTTTTCAAATAAATGGGAAAATTTAATGGGTATTAATCCAAAGAAGAAAGAGATTAATATTCCATAAGCAATACCAATAGACGATTGGATGTTGAGGAATAATAAGATGGCTAAGGTGAAAATTAATCGACTTAACATTTCACTTTGATAGGTTACCGATAGCTTTTTCAATTCATCTTGTCCTTGGTAAAATCCTCTATTGATACTCATAATAAAATAAATAGGGATACCTAATCCAAAAATGAAGAACATTTCTGATGTTGAGGTATTAAAAAATAACTGGAGTTGTTGAGCGAAAAGTATAATTAAAGCACCAAACGTAAGACCGGTAATAATCGCGTATTTATACATGATTCGTCTAAACCAAACAACAGCCTGGAGTTCTAAAATAATAGAGAATTTTGCGGTTACCAGTTGAAATGTCATGGCAATAAACGATAACACCAATAGAAATGTGATAAGAATGGCTGCATCAGAAAATTGTTCTGGACCTAATAATCTTCCAAGAATTAAATTGTATACATAGTTTCCTGCATTTACAACCATTACACTGATCATAAATATTTGGGCGGGTTTAATTTTAGAGAGAATAGCCATGAGATATGGTTTGATAGTATAGAATTTAATAAATTGTAGATAATATTTTATTAAGATATAACTTTTGTTTGAGAAGGGGTGGATTATTATTGTATTTTAGTTACTAAATATTTAATACATAACATTATTATAGACGATGTATAAACCATTATATTTATTAGTAATACTATTTTTTTGTTTGAATCCTATAGCGAAAGCACAGGATATGGATAAAGGATTTCAATATTTAGAAAAAGGGAATTTTGCTAAGGCAGAGACGTATTTTGAAGAAATAATAGAATTGTATCCCGTAAATAAAACGGCAAGATTGTGTTATGCTAGGGCCATAGGGTTAAATGGTAGGCCAAAGAATGCATTAAAGTTGTTGCAAAACTTAGAAAAAGAGTATCCAAAAGATTATGAAATTCGTTTAAACTATGCAGAAGCGCTGTTATGGACTCAAAATTATCCAGCTGCTAAGGTTTATTATGAAGAGCTATTGAAAATAGACCGTAAAAATTTTCCGACTGTATTGGGTTATGCTAATACCTTATCCTCATTAAAGAAATACGAAAAGGCATTAACGTTTGTAAACCAGGCTTTAGAATTATCAGTGGACAATCCTAATGCTAAGGTTTCAAAAAAATACATCCAACTCGGATTAGCCAATCAATACCTTAAATCAAAAGCCTATGATAAATCGATAAAACTCTTAGAGAATAACTTGGAATTATTTCCGGAGGATTTAGAAACGTTATTAAGCTTAGCGAATACATATATCATATCTAATGATAATACCAATGCTGCTAAGGTTTATAATCAATTAAAGGGACCTGGGGAAAAAGGGATTCACTCCATTCTTGGATTATCTTTAGTTGCTCATTTAAATGGAAATGAAACCAAAGCATTAGAACTCAGTAAATCTATAACAAACAATATTAAAGATTTAGAGGGTGGAGGATTGGGAATTCAGATTAGGCAACGATATGTTCAAGCTTTAATTTGGAATAAATTATATAAAGATGCGGAATTATATCTGAATGAATTACCATCAATATATTCCAATAAGAATTGGGTATTGGGTTTGCATGCGATGCTTAATGTTTATAAACGTGATTTTAATAAAAGTATTGATTTATATCAACGCATGTTAAAAGCAGATTCATCTTCTTTTGATGGGAATTTAGGATTAGCAAATGCATATAAAGCAATTGACAAGTATGATGAAGCTTATGAGATGGCTGTGAGAACTTTACAATTCTATGAAAATCAGAAGGATGCTATGGCTTTTGTGAATCAATTAGAGCAGATGTTTTATCCGTATTTAGAGTCTGCATTTACGTATAGTTTTGATAATGGTGATAATAAGTCTTTTATATGGTCAAACAATATAGTCTACCCACAAACATCCAAACTTAGTTATATAGGGCGTTATACATTTCGTAAGACCAATAATGCCAACACAAATTATGAGGCTAATGTTAATTACGCAGAATTGGGCTTAAAATATAGATTAATAAATACGATTGTTTTTAATGGGAGTATGGGAGTGAATGCAATAGCATTAGATAGTAATAGTTACAATCAATTACAAACGAATTTGTCTTTTGACATCAAACCATTAAAATTACAACAAACAACAATAGGATATTCTAGAGAGCTTGAAAGTTTTAATGCAGAGTTAATAAGTGAAAGAATAACTAAAGACGTGTTTTTTATTAATCATAATATAAATTCAAATGCTAATATAGGTTGGTTTAATCAGTATTTTTATACGTCTCAAAACGATGATAATAAAAGGCATTTGTATTTTACGTCTTTATATTATAACGTATTTAATAAGCCGAGTGTTAAGTTTGGAGTGAATTATCAATACATTACATTTTCTCTTCAAAGACCAACAGTTTATTTTAGCCCAAGTAAGTTTAATATGGTTGAGGTTTTTGGTGAGTTAATGAAGTTAGAGAATTCGCAAAAAGATAAATGTTGGAGTTATGGAATAAATACGGCTATAGGATATCAATACATTGAAGAAGAGAGTAAGCAAGCTACGTATAGAATAAAACTCAATTTAGGTTATAAGGTTTCTAGTCGTTTTTCTGGAACTGTATATAGCCAAAAGAGTAATATTGCTTCTGGTAATACAGGAGGGTTTAGTTATACAGAAGTCGGATTAAAACTAAAGTGGATCTTAAAGGAACGATCAGTATTTAATCCAAAAAACAACGAAGATTAATATATTTATTAACCTTCGTTGGAATGAAGTGCTTATTCAGTATGTATCTACTTATTTAATTATAAAAGAGCCTTTCCATTGGTTGGTTTGTTCATCGGTCACTGAATATTGATATACTCCATCAGATAATTGTGGTGCTTCATATATAAAAGTTGATTGATTACTTTGGTATGTTAATAATTGATGGTCTACAATTCTACCTGTGATATCAGATACTAGAATACTAATGTTTTTTGAGGTTCCTGGTATTGATATTGTTGTTGCTGATTTAAATGGATTCGGATAATTCTCTAACGATTCGAATTCAACTTGATTATTGTTGTTGTCATCAAGAATTCCTTGTTTAAACTGAACGTTTGTAACATGCATAGAAAACGGGTTGTAATACGTATAGTCTCCAATAATAGAGAATACTATAGTTTTAATATCCTTTAATTCTAAACTCTCTCCATTTGCATTTTTAAATTGACTAAATGGAATTTCGTAAGACGTAAGTTCAATGTTTTTAGGAATAGTAAATCGTAATCTATTTTCCCATTCTGGACTATTTTCAGGCATGATAATAATTTCAACGGGCATAGAATTCTGAATGTCAAAATTTATCATATTGTAGGCCTCAACGTTTAATGTTTGGTCTCCAGATTTTAGGTGTCTAAATAAGTTAATATTTCCTTTTACCTGACCAGCGACTTCAACTTGTCGTTCTACTTCAAATACCTCTGAATTGTTTTCTAGTTCTCTAGTTTCTACATTAAAAAAGTCTAATTCAACATATTCTTCTAAATAATCAACACCCCACGGTCCATCAGCCATATATAATCCATCTTTTTGACTATTGAACTGATTAGAAATTGTAAATCCAATATCAAAAAGAGATCCTGTATTTATTACAATATGTTCTGACCAATCACCAGATAATTCGATGGTTTTTGATAATAAAACAGGTTCAGAGCTTTCAGTTGCAGTGATGTTGCCTTTAAAATCTAGTTGCTTTAAACCTGTTTTATTAATAATATTGAGATGTAACTCTCCGTTTTTATAAAATCCTGATTTTACAAAGACCAACGGTAGCGAAGGTTGGTGGTTTTGGTTGTCAAGAAGTGGTTTATCGATACTTAATTTATCGATTATATGATTGGCTATTGAGAATACTTGAGCAAATGAACCTCCCCAAATCTGGAAGTTTAAATAATCGCCTTCAGGGTAGTCATTAATATCCCAGTAACTATATAGTATATTACTTTCATCTTCTAATTTTATTGAAAAACTTAACGTGTTTTCAATTTCTCCAGTTGGTCGTTTTATTTGAGAACTAATAAGTTTATGACCTCTAAAATCTAAAGTTCTAACGTCTTCTAATATTGAGTTGTTTAATCGGTCGCAAATGGCTTTGGTATGATCATAAATACTACCCTCAGTTCTAGTGGCTAACGCAGCCGATACTCTAGAGTCGTTATCGTAAATATCTACTGAAAATACTTCTTTTGCATTGGTAATGTTTAATAAATCTTCTGGACTTGAAACATAGGCATTTTCAATTCCACGTAAACCTGTTGTTGGAAGATAATTACTTAAAGTTGATACTTTAAACATTTCACTGGATTTATACAGTGTTTGCGTTGCTTTCATATCCAATTTTAGATTGTTCTTTACTCGGTTAAAATTTCGTTTTGCAATTCGTTTAGCAAGACTTCCGTTACTTTCTAAGCCTCCGTTATTTGCAGATGTTACATTGGTTGCCGTAGATACGTCCGCAATGTTATTTAATGAAATGGCTGTAAATGGATTTGCAGATACATAGAATATGGCATCGTTAAAATCATTATCACAACTTCCATAATCTCGGCGGATGTCTTCAAATCCTAAAATGATTAGTTCATTAGCGGTATCACACAATAGAACATTGTGATGTCTTAAGTTAGAGTCTGCTTCAGGGTTGTAATCAGGGTTGGAATATAGCTGCCAATATCCAGAGGTAACAGATCCATTCCAAGCATTAGCAAGTAAAACCCATCCTATTCCTGTTTCAGCAGGGAAATTTCCAATTTTAACCTTGTCGCCTGTTTGTAATCCACCACCACTCCCTAGAGCGGAAACGTTTGGAAATATAATAGTAATATCACTTGGACTTGGAGCTGATGGGGAAGGGTCAGTCGTGCTGTACGTATAAAAGCCTAATACATTTCTATATCCGGCACCTTCAGAAACAAAGGTTACCCAAACTTCGGCACTATCTGATAAAATGATATCGGTATCGTAACCCGATGAAATATAATGGGGATTATAATCTGGAACTGGGTAGCTTTCTGGTAAAGCACCATCAATAAGTTCAAGTGTAGAAATATCAACTACATCTCCAACAGGTTCTAAATAATGAGGAGTTCCGTTATAAGAATAAGATCCTAAAAACTGATAACCTTGA
>CBDEVQ010000114.1:0-8541 GCA_965243605.1 Flavobacteriales bacterium | reverse complement strand
TCATTCAGAAATAGTTGTTATTGTCATGGTCTGATTATGCAATACACCATTACTTGTGTTGGATATTGGGGCATATTCACCGTAAGAATAAAACCCAGTTATAGCACAACTTTCATCAAATACTTCTCTAACCACTTCTATTTCTTCTTGTATATCGTTTTCAAGAATTACCTGTCTACCAATACAGCTAATAAGTAAGGCGAGTTGCGGTTTTATATGTTGTGGGCTCAAACATTGTTGTGCTGACTTTTTTGCACCCTGAATAATTCGGTCTAAATTAGCTTTCATTAGCTTAACAGAACTATATAGAGGGATATTACCAGCAAATTCAATACTTTGTTCTTCTTCACGATACCCAACAACAGTTCGTACTATTGGTCGTTGATCTTCTTTAATCCTTACACTTATAGGGTACTTTATAGCTGCATCAGGAAGTTCTTCTTGTATTGCAGACAAATGGTTCTTATAAATTGGTAATGCTTTTTGACCATTAAGTTCGTAAAGAATATTCCCTTCAGATTTGGTTACTGTTCTCTCTATCCCAAAGCTGTCCCATCCTGCAAAACTTCCAAAATCTACAGTTATATTTTCTCCATACAATCCAATGAATACAGTGGCATTTTTATAGGTAACACCATTGTATATGACATATGTATCATTGTTTTTCGTGATACTGTTTGTTGCTGCAACTCCACCAGAAATTTTTATATTTTTTGGAAGCTGAGTCTGGAATTCATTTATATAGCTAAAATGATTAGATTGTAAATCTGTAAAGACAAGAATATGCTTTAATTTTTTAGAATGAAGCGGGTTGTCAAACTTAATGGGATAAATATTTCCATTAGACAATTGAGATAATTTTATATCAATAATAGATCTTTCAAATTGAATGCACGTAAGCATTACTCCAGAAATATGGATAGAGGTATCAATAATATTACCTCCAGTTGAACAACCTACTATTCTAACATTTGGAAATATTGATTTTAATTGGGATAAATACGGTCGAATTTGAGCGTCTTTTAATGATGAAAAGCAAAGAATTAAATTGGGGGTAAAATCTATGCTGAAATCCATATTGTTTAGAGACTCAATTCTGAGCTGTATAATTTTCATAAGTTTATAGAATATACTTTTCTAATATACTTATTAATAGTGGGTAAAATTATGGGATATCGTTTAATATACAGATTACTTAGATTAATGGTATAAAGTAAGGTTTTGTTACTGATTAATATTTTGTTTTTGTATGTAAAAAAAAAGACAATGAAACTGGTTTTCATTGTCTTTTTTTTAAGATTAACTTATGTTTATTGATTGTTTGTTGTGATATAATCAATAACCTTTTGTATTAAATGTACTCGGTCTTTTCCACGTACATTGTGCTTATGTTCTGGGTAGGCGAAATAATCAACTTTTACTCCATTCTCTACACACTTTCGTACAAATTCTAATGAGTGTTGCCAAACAACAACATCATCACCAGTACCATGTATTAATAGAAGAGGGTCTTGTAATTTAGTTGTTTGCTCAATCCAATTGTTTTTAGCAAATCCTTCTGGGTTAGTTTCTGGATTATCCATACTTCTTTCTGTATACATTACCTCATATAAACTCCAATCCATTACTGGACCACCAGCTACACCACAAGTAAATACATCAGGATAGTTTAATAATAATCCAGTAGTCATAAATCCACCATAAGACCAACCATGAACGGCGATTCTGTCGGCATCAATATATTTTTGTGATTTAAGGAAATCAACTCCTTTTATTTGATCCTCCATTTCTACAAAACCTAAATTACGGAATGTAGCTTGTTCAAATTTACTTCCACGATGCGCAGAACCACGCCCATCTACTGTATAAACTATATAACCTTGATTGGCTAAATAATGCATCCATAAACTTGCATTGGCTAACCAAGCATTCTGTATTAATTGAACACCAGGTCCGTTGTAAACATAAACGAGTGCAGGGTATTTTTTATTCTCATCAAAATTAGCTGGTAGAACCATTCTTGTATTTAAGTCTGTTCCATCTTCAGCTTTAATTGTTGAAATTTTAGTTTTTGCAATTTCAACATTATTGTATGGATTTGGTGCTGTAAAAAAGTTCGTTTTCTTTTTCCCTTTTTTATCAATTATTTGTTCAATATTAGGCGTTTGAACGTTAGAGTATTTGTCGTAAATACTTCCAAGTTCAGATACTTTTACACTATGAACTCCTGGTTCAGAAGTTAAGGCAATTGTTTTTCCGTTAAAAATTGAACTTTTCAACAATTGTACTTCCATACCATTGTTTTGGAAAGCCGTATACAGTAAGTTAGTCTTGTCAAATCCAACAAAATCTTTTACATCATAGTTTCCATCAGTAACTTGCTTTAACATTTCACCATTAATGTCATATCTATAAAAATGATCATATCCATTACGTTTACTTCTCCATAAAAATTCATGATCTCTTTTAGGAATAAAAATCATAGAATTTAATGGCTGAACAAATTTATCATGCTTTTCTTCAAATAATGTTTTAATGAAATTTCCACTTTCAACATCGTATTGGTTTAAAGCCACATGATTTTGATCTCTATTTAAAACAGCAATATAAATAGAACGTTCATCTGGACTAAATGCAATATTTGTTAAATATTGTTCTTTATCACCTTCCGTTTTTACTTTAGTGGTATGTCCAGTTTTTGTGTTGTAGATCTCTAGAGTAACCTCTTCAGATTTTTCTCCAGCCATCGGATAACGAATCAAATCCACTTCTGCAATACGCTTGTTTGTATGTACAATAGGGTATTGGGCTACCGTGGTCTGGTCATTTCTATAGTATGCGATATATGTTGACTTAGGAGACCAATAGCTTCCTTCGTTCACTCCAAATTCATTACGGTGTACAACCTGACCATAATTAATACCATCAGTATATGACGTTGCAATGTTTTTATGCGCTTTGTTCTTAATATCATAAATACCAAAATTGTTACCTTCGGTATAAGCAACATAACGGTTGTTTTCAGAGAAATTAAGATCAGCTTTATTTTCACCCAATTCATAAGAATTTTTGGTAGAATCTGTTACGTTGTATGTGTAATATGTCCCTTTATAATTAAATCTAATTTCCGAATTAGAATTCCATTGGTAATACGGGATATAGCTTAAACCTTCTACTCCTAAATCTTTTGGTGTGTATGTTATGGTGTCTAATGAATTAATAAGAAGTAACTGATTACTTTTAACAACAGAAAATTGATTTCCCTTATGCCAATTAAATTGACGAGAACTTTTAGGGTAGAATTTTCTCCATTGCTGAGTTACAGCATCATTAAGGGTAAGTTTTTCCTGAGCTTGTAATGATAATAAGCTCAGTGAAGCTACTGTTAATAGACTGATTTTCAGTTTTTGCATAATATAGATTTCTTTGTTTTTTTAATGCTGGTAAAAGGTACAAAAAAAGGGGCATAAACTAAGTTTATGCCCCTGATAAATATGGTTAAACGTGGATTATTTTCCGTCGTTTAATTTGTCTTTTAATGCTGCTAAAGCTTCTAAATCTCCTAATGTAGATTTTTCAACTTTAGAACTTAAATTACTCATACCTTCTTTAGTTGCTGCAGTTTTTGTAGCTTTTGCTTTAGCAACCTCAGCTTTAAAGATGTTCGTGTGAGAAAGAACAATTTTATGAGAATCTTTGTTGAATTCGATTACTCTAAACTTAATTGTTTCACCTTTTTCAACTTTAGTTCCATCTTCTTTAGACATGTGACGAGTAGGACAGAATGCTGTAATTCCTTCTTCTTCGAAAAGAACGTTACATCCTTTGTCGATGATTTCAGTAACTTTTCCATCATGCTCAGAACCTTCTCCGAAGATAGTAGCGTAAGCTTCCCAAGGATTATCAACTGTTTGTTTGTGTCCTAAACTTAATCTTCTATTATCAACATCAACTTCTAATACTTTAACTTCCATTTCGTCGTTAATCTTACAGAAGTCAGATGGATGCTTAATTTTCTTAGTCCAAGAAAGATCAGAGATGTGGATTAATCCATCAACACCTTCTTCTAATTCTAAGAATAATCCGAAGTTTGTGAAGTTACGAACTTTACCTTTTACAGAAGTTCCAACAGGGTATTTAGTTGCAATATCAGCCCAAGGGTCTGGAGTTAATTGCTTGATACCTAATGACATCTTACGCTCTTCGCGGTTTAATGTTAAGATAACTGCTTCAACTTCATCACCAACTTTTACGAAATCTCCAGCCGAACGTAAGTGAGTAGCCCATGACATTTCTGAAACGTGAACTAATCCTTCAACTCCTGGTAAAATTTCAATAAATGCACCGTAATCAGCTAAAACAACAACCTTACCTTTTACAGTATCACCAATTTTTGCTTCTTCAGCTAAAGCATCCCATGGGTGAGCAGATAATTGTTTTAATCCTAATTGGATACGAGTCTTAGCTTCATCAAAGTCTAAGATTACAACGTTGATTGATTGATCAAGTTCAACGATTTCTGATGGGTGGTTAATTCTAGACCAAGAAAGATCTGTAATGTGAACTAAACCATCAATTCCACCTAAATCAACAAATACACCGTAAGAAGTAATGTTCTTTACGATACCTTCAAGAACTTGTCCTTTTTCAAGACGAGAAATGATTTCTTTCTTTTGTTGTTCAAGGTCAGCTTCGATAAGAGCTTTGTGAGAAACAACAACGTTTTTAAATTCGTGGTTAATTTTAACAACCTTGAATTCCATTGTTTTTCCAACGTAAGCATCGTAATCACGAATTGGCTTAACGTCAATTTGCGATCCTGGTAAGAATGCTTCGATTCCGAATACATCTACGATCATACCACCTTTAGTTCTGCACTTAACAAAACCAGTGATTTTTTCTTCTGTATCGTGTGCCTTGTTAACATTATCCCATGAACGAATAGCTCTTGCTTTCTTGTGAGATAATACTAATGCTCCATACTTATCTTCTCTTTGGTCAATGATTACTTCAACAGTATCACCAGCTTTTAAGTTAGGTAAGTAACGGAACTCGTTTAATGAGATTACACCTTCTGATTTTGCACCTATATCAACAATAGCTTCTCTATCAGTCATTACAGTAACAGTACCGTCAATAACAGAAGATTCGTTAATTGAGTTTAATGTAGATTCATACATTTCCGTCATTTCTGATGTAGCAGCGTTATCATAAACTTGTCCAGATTCAAATTTGTCCCAGTCGAAGTTTTCTAAAGCGTTGTTTGTAGTCTCGTTTGACATTATAAATTGTTTTTGATCATCAACATTCTTTAAAGATATAAAATAGAGGTAGTCAGTTGAAAATCAGTTTTTAGTTGTTAAACATCATGCTTTTTTATCTTATTATCCTCTCAAAAGCGATGCAAAAGTACAAAATATTTTTGAATTTCCATCATTATCAAGCGTTAAATATATTACAAATGAAAGCCTTAAGAGAAATACGATAAGATTTAGAATCATTATAATAAAAAATAATAATTCATAAAACGAATTGTAATTCAAATATTCAATAAATTTGTTTTACTGTAATTATAAATTTACCAATACAATAATAAATACGCTTATCGTATTACCATTTAATATAAAATGAAACGTTAAGCATGTTTTTAAAAATAAATCACTAATTTAATTGTTATGAAGCACATTTACCTTTTTTGTTTTGCCATAGGATTATGTAATAGTTTATCTGCTCAAACCTTTGCTCCTGTAGGTGCAGAATGGACGATGGGATATCGATTGCCTAATACTATGGTTTGAATATGGATATAGAACTATTAATGTAACAGGTGATACTATTAAAAATGGTATTTCTTGTCGTATTGTGGAAGGTGATCTAGGCCCTCATTCTGCCAATTTATTTGGAGATAATTATATCTATGAAGATGGAGGTGAAGTTTATGCCTATTATGACCAGATTAATCAATTTCAAAAAATATTCGATTTTGATGCCGAAGTCGGTGAGTCCTGGCAAATAATTGTTCATGAAACTGCAACCAACGCTGTTTTTGATTCTTTTGAAATTACAATAGATTCTACATTTGTTGAAATTCTTGATGGAGATACGACCAATAGCTATTTGTATACTTTACAATTCTTACCCAGCGAAGGATCTCAATGTCCAGGATTGATGGATGATCTAGCGTTCGAATATGATTTAAAAGCGAATAGTAAATTAGGAGCAGGTCATTATTTATTCCCAGTACCAACCACAATATGTGTTGCTGATATTTACCAAATGGAATGGGATGGACGTTTAAGATGTTATTCAGACAACGATATTAATTATTCAGATTTAACGTCTAATATTCCCAATTGTACCTATCAGAATATTTCTATAGAAGAAATAGAAGATGAGCGTTTAGAGCTCGTTTGGAATAACACTTCAAATATTGTATCTATGGTAAATGTTAACGGAACAAATACTATAGGCGACTTTATAGTATATGATATGAATGGAAAGGTGGTGTTAAAACAGAATAATTCAATCCAATTAAAAGTCTCACATCTTCAATCAAGTTTATATATTGTAGAATTTAAATATGCTCAAGGAATTCAACGATTAAAAATAAGCTTATAAGGGTTTAAAATTATAATATATAAGGAGTAAACACCCAATAATATTTTGCACATTTGCATAGAATTTACTTAAAGAATATCAATAATATGTTAAATGTGATTTATTTTGATGAGCTGGATTCTACCAATGCTCATCTAAAATTAAACATTTTAGAATATAATCATGGCGATTGTATTGTTGCAAATCATCAAACCGCAGGAAGGGGTCAATTAGGAACAGCATGGGTTAGTAAACCTCATGAAAATGTTATGTGCTCATTTCTTATGGAATGGAGTAAGGTGAAAGTTACAGATCAATTTCAAATCTCTAAACTTGTTGCAATTGTCGTTCTTTCAGAAATAAAGGCCTTATTGCCAGATCATGAAGTTAAAATTAAATGGCCGAATGATATTTATGTTGATGATAATAAAGTAGCAGGAATACTTATAGAAAATACAGTGCAACATGCTTATATCGATAAAAGTATTATTGGAATAGGGATTAATGTGAATCAAACCGAGTTCCCTAATTTTAATGGAAAAAAAGTATCTTCTATTAAAAGTATAATGAATGATAATAATGAAGTTAACATTTACGAGCTAATTAAAAATATTGGTAACGATATATTACAAGAAGTCGAATTTGGACGTATACACGATTCAAAAACTTTAAACCGTGTATATTTAAATCATTTATTAGGATATAGGCAAGAACGCCAATTTGTTGACAAAGATGGGGCGTTTATTGGTTGTATTAAAGGTATTGATGCTTTAGGTAGATTAATGATAGAAGATCAAAAACGAATGAAAATTTACGATTTAAAAGAAATTAAATTTGTATTCTAGATGGTCTTAATCATCTTTTCTTCAATACGTAGATTATCGCTTTGCTTTTGAACATGTTTTGAATTTTTAAACAATACGGTTTCTTTTAAACTTGGAAAGATCTTTTGAGCGCGTTTTATCATTTTCTGTCCGGGGAAAATATATCATCGTCGGCTCCAAAAATAGTAATCGGTGTTGTTATTGTATTTGCTGATTCCTTTTTTATAACAGGTAGGGGCGAAAAAATCCATATTAAAGTATGAGAATACTTTTGTAAGAAATTGTATTGCAAAGGCATCCCGTTCCGTAAATAAAGCTTCCGAGAACTTTTCAACAAATTTTTGGTCTTTCGTTTTCATAAATCGCTTCATTGGTATAAATACCTTCCAGAGGGCTTTTAGCGGATTCCCATTTACAATATAGGTCGGACAAATAAGAAAGGCTTGTTTAATAGACTGACATGATTCTTCTAAGGTTTTTAAATGATTAGCCCTCCAAATGAAAATCCGGAAAGAGTAACGTCTTCTAAGTCTAGAATAGATATTATTTCATGTATCCATTTACCATAAGATAGGTCTTTCATGGATAATCTGTTTTCATCACTTTTATGGGTTGTGCTAATACATCTATTGCAAAAACTTGATAGTGTTCAGATAAATTTGGACAAGTTTCTAAGGCTACTGGTGCACATCCATTAGATCCGTGAATGAGGATTAAAGGTGGATTTGATGGGTTGCCCGTTATTATTACATGTGTAGAGCCAAAACGAGTTGAAATAGTTTGAGGTTGAATATTCCAAATTTTAATTCGGTCAGTTTAGCATCATATAATGCTAAAATCTCTTTTTTTCCTTGTTCTGATGTAAACAATGTTTCCATTTTTCTTAATTTTAGGACAAATTTACTAAAAACTATTAATTAGGACAACTTTACTAATGTCAAAAACTAAAAAAAGAATCTTAAATACAGCCCGAATATTATTTAATGAGCAGGGTTATAGAAATGTAACCATAAGAATGATTGCCGAAGCGCTAAATATGAGTTCGGGTAATTTAAATTACCATTTTAAGAAAAGAGAAGACATTCTTAAACATCTATATTTTGAAATGGTTGCTGTGTTT
>CBDEVQ010000113.1:0-8553 GCA_965243605.1 Flavobacteriales bacterium | reverse complement strand
CGGTATAATAATAAAGAAGGAACAGAGCAAAGAATCCCATATAGAAGTTCGAAGCCATATCTCCCATGCCATAACCCACCTTTTCTTTAAAAGATAATGGCACTGTATTAGATGTTGTTGTCATTTTCATTATTCCTCTTAACTACATTCTTAACAACTATATGAAACAAAAACAGTTACCAAGCAATTCAGAATTTGTAGTATTTATAGTGACTAATTTTAATGCTATTTAATTATTTTGATCTATTTTTTAATACTTTATATAATCTGCATTCTTTTCATACGTCTTATCAACTTAAAAAAATAAAAATTATTCTTGATTAAAGTTGCATTGTGTATAAAGATAGATCTTAATCGATTAAGATGCAACTAAAATTAATGGTAAACTTATGAAAAATAATGTTCAGCTAATTACCTATATCGATAGGTTAACCGGCTCAGACACTCAAATGTTAAATAATATTTTAAATAATCAACTTGCAGATTTGTTTTCAGGTATTCATTTATTGCCATTTTATTATCCCATTGATGGTAGTGATGCAGGCTTTGATCCCATAGACCATACCCAAGTTGATAGCCGACTAGGCAATTGGAATGATATAAAAGCGTTAGGACAAAAGCACGAATTAATGGCAGATCTGATCGTTAACCACATGTCAGCTAAGTCTAAAGAATTTAAAGATGTCTTAGCTAACGGTAAAAACTCACCCTATTGGGATTTATTTTTAACTAAAGATAAAGTTTTCCCTAATGGATTAAGCGAAGAGCAAAGAAAGAAAATTTATCGCCCAAGACCTGGTAGCTGTTTCACTAATTTTGCATTGCCTAATAATGAAAGCGCGGATTTTTGGACAACATTTACCGATAATCAAATAGATATAGACGTTACATCAGAGATTGGTAAAGAATATTTAACTCGTATTTTAAAAACATTTTCTGAAAATAACATTAAGATGATCCGCTTAGATGCCGCAGGTTATGCATTTAAAAAAGCGGGAACAAGTTGTTTTATGCTTGATGAAACCTTTGATTTTATCGACGAGCTAAGTAAAACCGCCAATGACCTAGGAATTGAAACCCTTGTAGAGATTCATTCTTATTTCCAAACTCAAATAGAAATAGCTAAGCGCGTTGATCGAGTTTATGACTTTGCTTTACCGCCTTTAGTACTGCATAGTATTTTTAGTAGAGATTTTACCGCACTAACTAGGTGGTTAAAAATTTCGCCAAAAAATTGTATTACCGTTTTAGATACACACGATGGTATTGGCATTATTGATGTAGGGCCAATGAATGGTAAGCCTGGATTACTAGATAATAGTGAAATTGATAATCTTGTTGAAACAATCCACGTAAATAGTGCTGGTGAAAGCAAAAAAGCAACCGGTGCAGCTGCAAGTAATGTCGATTTATATCAGGTAAATTGTACTTACTATGATGCACTAGGGCAAAATGACTTTGATTATTTAGTTGCTCGAGCCATTCAGTTTTTCTCTCCTGGCACACCTCAGGTATATTATTCCGGCTTATTAGCTGAAAAAAATGCGATGGAACTATTGTTAAAATCAAATGTTGGGCGAGATATTAATCGCCCATATCTAGATAGTACAATTATTGAAAAAGCGCTAAATAAACCGTTTACTAAAGCAATGGTTAGCCTTATTCAATTACGCAATAACTGTGATGCTTTCAATGGTGAATTTACTGTTAACAGTGATTTTTCAGCTTTGGAAATGACATGGAAAAAAGATGAACACAGTGCAACGTTAATAGTCGATTTAGCTAACAGGAGCGCGAAAATACAAATAACAGAAAGTAATGACATGCGTATTGTTTGCTTAAATACACTGTTAAATTAATATTCTGTTATTCAAAGTGTAAAGTAGTGTTAAATTGATATCAGTTTATAGTTTAACTATCGAATAAGGTAAACATGAAAAACAAAAAAGTGTGGACGCTTAAAAGTATTGCGAATGAAATTGGTGTATCTAATGCAACGGTTTCAAATGCTTTTAACCGACCTGATCAACTATCAAAGAAGCGTCGAGAAGAGATTCTAGCATCATGTCAAAAACTGGGTTATTCAGGCCCTAATAAAGCAGCGCAATCTTTAAGAAGTGGCAAGTTTAATATTGTTGCATTGGTATTGCCAGACAGCGTTGAATATATGATAACAGATCCCGTAGCCAGTGATTTTGTTAAGGGGGTTTCCTCCGTTCTCGAAAAAAATAAAGTGAGTTTATTATTGTTTTCGGGTATATCGGATAATATAAATTCTGTAGCTGATTTTGTTGATGGCTTTATTTGTTATGGTAGCCCACGAAATTCAGAGCTTATTGAGCAATTACGCACCACAGCTAAAAAAGTTGTTACCGCTGATTTTGATATTGATCGCAAAGCCTCTGTTGGTATTGAAAATGAACAAGCTGCATATGAAATAGCTAAACTAGGGATACACTCGAAAGATGATGACATCGCTATTCTTGGTTTAAGGCTTCTTGATTCAAGTTTAACTTGTCGCGTATACGATTTACCAAATTCAGATTCTCAATCCTCAATCTCTCACCAACGTTTAAATGGTTATAACAAAGCAATAAAAGAATTAAATGTGAATTTAAGAGCAGATCGAGTGTGGAATATCCCAGAAAACAAGCATCACTTTGCATTAATAGCGGCGAGAGAAGCGCTAACCTCTATTCCTCGACCGAATGTTTTACTTTGTATGAGCGATCTTATTGCTTTAGCTGCAATAAAAGAAATTAATGCAATGGGCCTTCAAATACCAGAAGATATAAGAGTGGTTGGTTTTGATGGTATTGATGAGGCTTTGCGTTCCACTCCTTCTATAACAACGGTGCATCAAAATAATGTGAAAAAAGGGATGAAAGCGGCAGAGCTTTTCATTGAAAGAGCAACAGACTCAGTAATGATACCCTACCATATAGAGCATGGTGGGAGCTGCTAAATTCATACAGTTTATTTTAGTCAAAGTTGAACTATTCAACAACGACTTTGTCGCTGAAGTGATTGTTTGCTTCTATCTCACATGAGGAGCGGCCGCCCTAGAGTATAAATTTAAAAAATATTTTCTATGGCGGTATGGGGGCGAAAGCGAGTTAGGGTATACACTCTAATGTTAGCTGTTATTTAAGGTGTTGGGCATAGGTATGACCACAGCTAGAATTAATTTCTAACAAATATTTAGCAATTATATTTAAGTCAGTTTATAGCGAATTATTGTCATTTTCACATGGAAAAGTGAATGTAATTTACTGGCAAAGTTGCATATGATTTTAGATGTTTAATTAAATGTACTCATAATGTTAAAATCTATGGGTGGTCTTCAATTTAATTGGGTTAACTAATAGTTTATTTTGCTAGATAAACTCAACTTCATCTTGATGATTATGTGTGAGGGGGGTTGCTAGGGATAAATGAATGCTAAAGTTGACTCAACAAATAGCATAAGTAGATAGTGTGATACTTTATTGTTTGTTGTTTGCAGCTCCGCTACAAATTTAATTTTTAAAGTATGATACTTTAATAAACATACTTATCTTTTAACGTCCTATAATAGGGAGTCTTATAGACACAAAAGTATGATACTTTATTGTTAGTTTACATTTTAATTAAAGCGACTTACTCTTTTGAGTGGTCGCTTTTTTGTGCTTTAATAATAAATATTGCTATTTTGGGGTATTTACGTGCTTAACTAGAAAGTAAACTCGTTTTACCTTCTCCTTCCGCTTATTGAATTACCATCAAAATCGATATCTTTGATACGCAGCCTCAACGTTCTGCTTTTCTCAATCCACATCCGTATAACAAGCTGAACATAAACTGTGTATTACTGAGACTTTTCTATAAAATTTGAACTCAATCGATTTAGGTCAAACTAATCTTTCTGAATTATTGAAATTGTGGGATATTAAGTGATAATCAATATAAATTATGGAAAGGGCATTACAAAGAAGTCTCCATAATAAGCTGTTAGAGGAATAATTCATGAAATGGAGTTTCTTAATTCTATTTGTTTTATCATTTCCATCAAGTGCAATAATAATGAGACATGATGTAGATGAGTCTGAATACTTAGAATTTGCAAAGGATAATAAATCGATAGTTACCTTTTACGGTAATTATAAAGATAAAGAAATTGTCGAAGGAACTGGGACTCTAATTGCTGAAGATTGGGTAATTACCGCTGCTCATGTTGCCAATTATTTGTTAATTGACGGAAAAGTCAGGTTTAAAAATTCTTACTACAAGATAAAGAAAGTAGTTAAACATCCAAAATGGAAAGATAAGCAATTTTCAAATGATATCGCTCTTGTTCAGTTACAATCGACTATCCCTAATAGTGAAACTGTCGCTTTATATGACAAAGAGGATGAACTTCATAAAACTTTGACGTTTATCGGACGCGGGGACTTTGGCACAGGTGAAGTAGGAGTTGTCGGTGCTGATGATCGTTTAAGGGCAGCGCAAAATGTTGTCATAGCAACTTCTGGGCAGTGGGTTCGGTTCAAGTTTGATAATGAACAAGGCTCTTTGGCATTAGAGGGTATTAGTGGTCCAGGAGACTCTGGTGGACCAGCACTACTTAAAATGAATAATCGACTTTATATTGTGGGCGTTAGTTCATGGCAAAATGCAGAACTAACAGAATGGCAAGAAGCTAAATATGGGGTAATTGAGAACTACTCTCGCATTTCATATTTCAAAAAATGGATTGAAAAATCTATGGAGTAATATTCCTCTAACAAGAGACTATGGCGTCAATAGTTAATTAATAACCTTTGGCGCTTCCCAGATACACCGTCTCGAAGCATAGAATTCAAGATCAAAATCATCTTTCTAATACAGGCAATTATTTCCACTTCTTTAGGCATAATTTGTAATCGATTTTTCTCCATGGTTTGCATGGTGAGTAATTGATTTCTTCGCGTTACCAGGTCACTCATAGCTTGCATCGTGTCAGGCTTAAGCTTAGATAATGGTGGTTTAATTGCTTCACTATTATGGGCAATTAATTGCGCATCGAGTTTATCTGTTTTTGCTCTTTGACCAAGAGCTCCTGCGAATCGTTTTACATGAACAGGATTGGCAATATTGAAAGGTAGATTGGCGTTTGCACATGCTAAAATTAATGGCATTTCAATACCACCTGTAGCTTCAATGACAATGCGTTCTGGTTGATATTTTTTGATTTGTTTTAGTTTTCATAATAAGCTAACTCTTGCTTGCATAATGCGGATTCGAGACCCAGTAGACTATTTGAGTGTTGTGCTTTGAGACCTTTGTCGCGTTCGTTCTTGTTATCGGTCTCTCAACAGAGGAGCCTTCGTTCAATCGAACTACGACAAAGAAAGGCTTTAGTTGCTGCTAAAGCTTGGGTCTCACTTTACCTGAAATAGATTTTTAGGTGGGTGTATTATCCATACAAGCTGTTAAACAAGGACAATGACACAGTTGGCTTTTGCTCCTTCGTCGCTTATTCTACCAACTATTTTTTGCCTGTTAATAGGTGTTATGTTTCAAGGAGTGTACTAATGCGCAAAGTAATCGGAATACTATTTTCAGTTTTATTAATTACTGCTCAAGTTCAAGCTGATAATTTAAGCATCACAGGAAAGCTTATTGAAATGGATGAGTCATCGAAAACGACATTTGGTGTTTCTCTAGCTGCTTTAGCTTATCTGTTTGATGTACGTGAAAACAGATATGTACCAGATTTCCACCTGAAAAAAACGGGACAAATGAAACTCATCCACGAATTAGAAAATGCAGGTTATATTAAAGTTGATTATCAAGTAGGTTTACCAAATGGAAAAGAGCCAAATACAACCTTTCTTAAGTTTGTTTTGCTTGATCAAGGTAATGAAATTCAACAGTATATTTTGAAATAAAGAGTGTTTATTTTATTGGGGGAGAAGCTTGCTCGGTTCCACTTCGTTTCACATTTTAGCAAGCTATTACTCACCGCTTATGGTGGCGTAAGATGTTCTCAAGGAGAGTTCATGATGTTATTCGATAAGCTGATTACAAAAAGTGTTGTTGCGTTCCTTATTTTAATAAGCAATGTTTGTTTTGGCGATATGATAGTCGAAGTTAAGGCACTGCCAAATAAAGGTTTTAATTTTCCTTTTCTTTTAAAAATCCCTTCAAGTATTGATACTAATTATTTGGTTGTAGAAACTAATAATACTGGAAGTGTTTCTGACGATCTTGAAGTGCATTACCGAAGTGCTAAAAAAGCGATAGTGGGAAATGCTGTAGGCCCATGGGTTGCTAAAAAATTAAACTCGCCAATAATGATCCCTGTATTTCCTCGTTCAAAAACTGATTGGGAAATATATACTCACGCTTTAGATCGAGATACGTTGTTAGTAGATTCTGGCGACTTAAAAAGGTTAGACCTACAATTATTAGCAATGATTTCTCAAGCTAAAAAAGAGCTGAGAAAGCACTCTGTGAAAGTACATGATAAAGTTATTTTAACTGGATTTTCTGCTTCAGGAAGTTTGGCTAACCGTTTTTCTATGTTGCACCCAGATAGTCTTAAGTTAGTCGTTGCTGGAGGATTAAATGGAATTTTAATGTTACCCGTAGATAAAGTCTCTGATAAAAAGCTAAATTACCCACTAGGTGTTAATGACTTTAAAAATATTACAGGTACAGATTTTAATAGAACTAAATGGTCATCCTTGCCTCAATTTTTGTTTATGGGCGAAAACGACACTAATGACGCCGTTAAATACGATGATGCATACTCAGATACAGAAAGAAAAACTATCCACTCAGCGTTAGGTCAAAACATGCAACCTGAACGTTGGGCTAAATGCCAAGATATTTACAAAGAAAACAAAGTAAATGTTGTTTTTCATACATATGAAAATATTGGTCATGGTACTAATTTAAAAATTCACAATGATATTCTTAGTTTTGTAAAAGAGAATATCTAACAAGGCAGTAGAGGTAAAAGGAGTGAGTTATACCGTATGGCAATTAATAATTATCTTAATCTCTTTTGGGATGTTATTACTAAGTGCTTTCTGTATATATTCTCCGCAAAAATTAATCAATTGGATGCCACTTCTTATAAAGTCAAAATTGGCAAAATCTACCGATCTTTTAATTAGACTTTTGCTGGGTATTTCCTTAATTGTGTCAGCGGAAACAGCTATTTTTCCAGCTTTCTTTATGGTTTTTGGGTGTTTATCATTAACTGCCGTATTAATTATTTTGGTTACTAGCACTAATAGATTAGAAGCTTTAATTAAATACATAACAGTTCTATTGCCTATTTGGGCAGTTAAGTTAGTGTGTTTATTTAGTGTATTTCTTTTTGCATTTATGATTTTTAATATTGGATATAATTACCCTTAATGTCAACTTTGAAGTGAAACAAACTAATTTTAATGATGAATCGATTGCTTACTTATCGACTTTTTACCACTCCACATTTTAAATTGAAAAATTCTATTAAAAAAAAACAGGCCTGAAAGGGCTATGTACAGGGACATTAGTTTATGATTGTAGTATATGGAATTAAAGAAAACCTAAACCCAATAAAAGCAAAATTATCTGATGTTATTCATCAATCAATGCAATCTGTATTAGGTATGCCAGAAGATAAAAGGGCGCATAGATTTATTCCTATGGATAAAGAAGATTATTATTATCCTAGCGGTCGCTCAGACAATTATATTGTTGTTGAAATCAATATGATGGAAGGACGTCAAATTGACACTAAAAAAGCGTTAATTAAATCATTATTTTCTGGAATTGAAGCAAAACTAAATATTTTGCCAATAGATATAGAGATCACTATAAAAGAGCAACCAGCACATTGCTGGGGGTTTCGTGGTATCACAGGTGATGAAGTGAATGACTTGAAATACAGCGTAAATGTTTAAAATAATAATTCAAAAAATGTAGGTGTTTCTTTTTCTTCTTAGTTAAATAGCAAGTTGATACTCATAGACTTTGGCTGATTTTCCTTTATTAAGCTATGCTAGCTTTAATGAAAATTTAAAAGGCAACACCAATGATATTTAATCGAGAAAATTTTACTGCGATACCGTTAATAATCATTGTGCTAATTGCTTTGATTGGTTGCTCACAAACAGTAGATAACCCAAGTAGTGCAGTACCGTTATCAGAAGGCGAAAAGTTACATGCAATAATAGATAGCGATTGGGAAAGGTATCTTAAGCAAGAGCCTGAAATGGCTTCTTTTTTAGGTGATGTACGTTATAACCAAAAATGGAGTGATACTTCTTTAAATGCCTTGATTGAAGCTAACCAGCAAGATAAAACGGTTTTAAATAAATTATCTACTATTAAATATGAACAACTAATTGATAGCGATAAAATAAATTACGATTTATTTAAATGGCAAATTCAAACCAGCATAAATAACTTTAAACACTCGAATTACTTAATGCCTATAAATCAACTAGAAGGTGTTCAGCTAATATATCAATTCGCGGATTACTTTCCTTAAATAACCTGCAAGATTATCAAGATTGGCTCGCAAGATTGAATGAA
>CBDEVQ010000112.1:0-75673 GCA_965243605.1 Flavobacteriales bacterium | reverse complement strand
GTAATCCAGAAGAAAATTGTAAATTATAAATAATTAAAGGCCTCTAAGTAGGTTGTAAATCAGTAAGTAAAAGTATAAAAATAAAAAAAAAACCTCTTATTTACATAAGAGGTTAATGAAACTCCAAAAGAGTAAGTATGTCCAGCGACTTTGTATACAATAGAATGTAATACAGAGTCGCGTTTTTATTTCTTAAATACGCATACCAACAACAAGACCATATTTAAATGATGATAGGTCAATTTTAGATGGTACTGGAATATCTTGAAGAAGAGAAAGATCAATTGGAATTAAGTCTACAAAATCAGATAAGCTTTCTTCATTAATCTGAATACGCATTTCGGAGTACTCAAATTGAGCATAATTATACTCAATGTTTAAACCTGCATAAAATTTACTGTCAAAATTATACGTCATGTTTAAACCAACTTGATACCCAAGAGCTTCATCAGATTCAGCATCAATACGGATAAGATTGTTAAAAGGAAAAGTCAAAAATCCTAAATCTAAAGTAAGGTCAGCTTGTACAGCAGCCGTTTCTAAATTGTAATAAGAAAGTCCAGCATATACGCCTAGATTAAATTTTTCTTTATACAGATAGTCATAACGTGCTCCAAGACTTGCTGAAAGCAAATTGTAGTTTCCATCATCTTTAATATTTATACGAATAGATTCTGGATCAATCGGACTGTCAATTAATGAAAGTAAACCTAAAAAAGGAGTAATGATTGAATTTAGATTGTCAAGATTGTCTGTACCATTAGATGAGTACCCCAATTGACCGTATGCAGAAATATTTTTTACAATATTGTAATTACTTCTAAATCCAAAGTTAATACCTTGCTTAGCTTTTGGTAAAAAAGATTCAAAACCACTTGTATTACCAATAGCTCCCAAACTGCTAATACCATCAATAGTATGGTCTAAATCGGGAGCATGTGCCCCAATTAGTAGTTCATAAGAAAATTTCGAATTGGTTTCTTGTGCATAACTTACACTTGCAATACATCCAATTGCGGTAAGTAATGTTGTTTTAAGTAATTTACGGATCATACGTATTTGTTCTTAAATAAATTTATTTCTAAGCCTTAAAAGTAAGCATTGTAAAATAAATACGTATAGTTTTTAGAATTTTAACGTAATAATAAAATCCATATTCATCTTTCTCTTATATTTGTTATTATGGATAAAGACGTTAATAAACTGATAGATAAATTAAATCAATTTATAAAAAAATATTACTTAAGTAGGGTATTTAAAGGGGTATTATATACCCTTGCTATTTGGGGCGTTATTTTTTTAACGTCATCTATTTTGGAACATTTTGCACGTCTATCTACAGTTGGTAGATCTATACTGTTTTTTACAGCCTTACTCTCAAGTGTAATTATTTTTATTGCTTATATTTTTATTCCATTATTAAAGTATTTTAGATTAGGTAAGACATTAAATTATAAAGAAGCTGCTGATATTATTGGAGATCATTTTGTTGAAATTCAAGATAAATTAAGAAATGTATTGGATTTACAAGATCAAATTAAGTCTTCCGATCAAACCATCTTATTAGCAAGTATAGAGCAAAAAATAGAGCAATTTAACCCTATAGATTTTAAGCGTGCAATAGATTTAAAAGATAACCTTAAATATGTAAAATATACGTTTGTACCATTGGTCATTTTTTTATTGATTTGGATCAGTGGAAACGTTAATATAGTGACAGAGAGTTCTAAACGAATTGTTCAGTATTCTGAAGATTTTGTAGAGAAAGCACATTTTAATTTTGTTGTAGATAATGATTCTTTAACCGCATTGTCTTCTCATGGGTTTACTTTTAATATGCATCTAGAGGGTAATAATTTACCTGAAGATGTTCAGATATTATTGTCTGATCAATGGTTTAATTTACAAGATTTAGAAAATAATACCTTTAAATATGATTTTGTAAACCTTCAAGAAAGTATATCCTTTAAGTTAAAAGCTGGTGGTTTTGAGTCTGAAATTTATACCATTAAAGTCTTTCCATTTCCTGAAGTAAAGCGATTTGAAATAGCATTACAATATCCTAAATATACACGATTAGATCCTGTGATTATAGAAAATCAAGGTGATGTATCTATTCCAGAAGGAACCAAAATGTTGTGGAAAATAAATGCAAAGAATGGTTCTTTTTTTCACTTTAACTTTAAAGACAGTATAGTTGATTTAAAGCCTAAAGATGGAGAGTTTATATTTGAGAAAACCATTTGGAAATCGGAAAGTTATACAATGTATGCTTCTAATGAACAAGTAAATAAGGGAACCTCAATAGAATATGGGATAGATGTTGAGAAAGACGATTTCCCTGAAATAAGTATTGTAGAGAATAAGGATGAAAATAACGACGAGCAAATCTACTTTAAAGGAAATATTTCCGATGATTATGGTTTTTCTGCTTTAAGATTTATTGTTGAAACACCAGACACTTTAATAAAACAAGATTTAGACTATAGCTCTATTTACAAGTTTCAAGATTTTGTACATTATTTTGATATTCAATCTGTTGATTTAAAGGCGGGAGATCAAATTACATATTACTTTGAAGTTTGTGATAATGACGGTGTCCATGGATCGAAATGTAAAAAATCTCAACGTACAGAAATAGAAATTCCAACAGAAGAAACGTTAAAACAAGAGGCTGAAGAATCTAACCAAGCTATTAAAGAAGAACTAGAGCGAAAATTAGAAGATGCTAAAGATATACAAGAAGAGTTAAAGAAATTACAAGAAAATTTAATTCAGAAGAAAGACCTTTCTTGGGAAGATAAAGAACGTATTAAAGAGCTGTTAGAGAAACAGAAAAGTTTCGAGAAATCTATAGATGAACTCAAAGAGAAAAATAAAGAGATCATTGAAGATCAGAAGAATTATTCGGAAAATGAAGATTTATTAGAAAAGCAAGAGAAAATAAATGAATTATTAGAAGAATTAATGGACGAGGAAACTCGTGAGATTTTTGAAGAGATCGAAAAAATGATGGATAAATTAAATAAAAAAGATATCCAGAAAAAACTTGAAGATCTTAAAATGAATAATGAAAATCTTGAAAAAGAGTTGGATCGAAATATTGAAATGTTAAAACAATTTCAAGTAGAGCAAAAATTTCAAGATAATATAGATAAGCTCAACGAATTGCAAGAGAAACAAGAGGAGCTTGCAAAGAAAACTGAAAATACATCAAAAAAAGATAAAGAGCAACAAGAGAAAAATCAACAAGATCAATCGGAATTAAATAAGGAATTTGAAGCCTTTGAAAAGGATATGGATGAATTAAAGGAGTTAAATGAATCCTTGGAAAGTCCATTTAATATTGATGAAACAAAAGATAAAGAAAAGGAGATTGAAAAAGAGATGAAAAATGCCTCCGAGCAAATGCAAGAGGGGGAAAAGAAAGATGCTCAAAAATCTCAAAAGAAATCTTCCGAAAAAATGGAAGAACTATCTCAATTAATGCAAAATCAACAACAGCAAATGCAAGAAGAAGCAAATGCTGAGGATATGGAAACATTAAGACAGATACTTGAAAATTTGGTCGATTTATCTTTTGAAGAAGAGGCGTTGATCGAAAAATTAAGCACGCTTAAAAATAATGATCCTTTGTACTTAGATGTCATGAAGAATCAAAATGATATTCGATATAAATCCAATTTAATTGCGGATTCTTTATTTGCTTTAAGTAAACGACAAATTGCAGTTGAAGCCACTGTAATAAAAGAAGTAACCGCATTACATAAGGGGTTAGATAGAAGTATAGATCAGTTGGCAGAAAGGCAAGTTAAAAAGGCCTATAAAAATGGTCAAGAAGCCATGACTTCAGCAAATAATTTGGCCTTATTATTAAGTCAGGTTTTAGATCAAATGCAAAAACAACAAGCACAGGGTATGCCTGGGTCTGGTTCTTGTTCTAAACCAGGTGCGCAAGGTTCCTCTAAAGGTGATGAACCATCAATGCAAAAAATGAAGAGTTTGCAACAGCAAATGCAACAGGAATTAAAATCTTTGCAACAGGAATTGCTTAATGAAGGTAAACAAAGCGGAGGCCAAAAGCCAGGAGAGTCTTCAGGAGAAAAACCTGGACAGAGTGGTAAGGATGGTAAAAGCGGCGAAAATGGCGAGAGCGGAGAGAACGGTGAACAAGGAAAATCTGGTCAAAGTGGACAGCCAGGAATGGGCGGAGATAAATCAAGTAATCCAATGTCTGAACACATTGTAAAAACAGCAGCCAAACAAGAAGCAATACGTCGTCAACTAGAGGAGGTAGCAAAATCGATGGAAAGTGGTGACGGTGGATCAAAGGCTTTGAAAAAAGCAATTGAAAAGATGAAAGAAATAGAACGTGATATTATTAATAAAAACGTTACATCTGAGACTTTAAAAAGACAAGAGGAAATTATGCAAAAAATGCTCCAAGCCGAAAAAGCAGAGCGTGAACAAGATAAAGATAAAAAAAGGAAAGCCAAAGAAGCAAAACAATTTGAACGTGACGCTTCTGAAATTTGGAAAAACTATATTGAAGAGAAAAAGAAACAAACTGAAATCCTTTACCAAAAACCTTTAGATTTCACACCTTATTACCAAAAAGAGGTTGAAAAGTATTTCCAGAAAAGCAATTAAAACGAATGGGGTGGTTAAAAGACATAAGACAATTTTTACTGCCAATACATTGCATTAACTGTAAGTGTCAAATAACTGAGGCATCCCAATTGTTTTGTGTTACTTGTTATAGTTATTTACCCAAGACAGATTGTTTTAAGGTCGAGTATAATATATGTTATAATCGCTTTGTTGAAGATGGTTTTCATTTGAATTATGTTGCTGCATTATTTTATTTTGAAGAACAATCACCTTTAAAATCGGTAATGCACTTATTGAAATATCAGGGAAAAACAGACATTGGTTACCATTTTGGCGAACAATTGGGCAGGCAAATTAATAATGTTAACGCCTTACAAGATGTTGATGTGATCATCCCAATGCCTTTACACCAAGCCAAGTTCAAATTGAGGGGGTATAATCAAAGTAGCCTCATTGCTCAGGGAATACATTCTATAACAGGTGTATTCATAGACTTTGAAGCCGTTATCCGTTTAAAAAACACGAAATCTCAAACAAAAATGAATAAAGCTCAAAGGCAAGTGAATGTAAATTCAGCTTTTAGCTGGGTTAAAGATTTTCCTAAAGGGACACATTTTTTAGTTGTAGATGATGTTTTAACAACAGGGGCTAGCGTTCAATCGTTAATAACAGCTTTTGGGGACAGAAATATGTATAAATTTTCTGTTATTTGTATAGGATATACTAGATAGTAGACGCATGAGAAAAATTAAAATAAAAGGATTAAAATTAAGAGCCTTTCACGGCGTGTTACCAGAAGAAACAAAATCTGGAACAGAATTTATTATAAATCTTAATGTGGAGGTGAATTACCAAAAGGCTTGTGAAACTGATATTTTGGAAGAAACGGTTAATTATGCCGAAATTTGCGACTGGATTAAGAGTGAAATGCAAATTTCTTCAAAATTAATTGAGCATGTTGCTTGGCGTATCATAACAAGAGTCTTTAAAGAAGAAAAACGTATTGAAAATGTGCATATTGAGTTGCAAAAAATCAATGCTCCAATTCATGCAGATTTAGAGCATGTTGCAGTAGAAATGCAGGTTTCAAGAGGTGAATTATGAAATTTATTTTAGTTTTTATTTTGTAATAAATAAAAAGCTCTTATATTTGCAATCGCATTAAGGTCGGATGGCCGAGTGGCTAGGCAGCGGTCTGCAAAACCGTCTACACCGGTTCGAATCCGGTTCTGACCTCAATCCAAAAAGCTCAATCGAAAGATTGGGCTTTTTTTATGTGAAATATTATTATCAGATATAGGTATAGCCCACGTTTTGTTTGTTGTTGTATACATTATATTTAATATTGTAATTTTAGGATACATTAAACATCAATAATGAAATTTAAAACAATCATTTCTAGTGTGCTTATTTTATGGTCGTTTATGAGTATGGGCCAGTCACTTGTAAACTCTAAATCCAGTCTTATTAAAGTAAGAATTGAAAATTTTCAGATTAAAGCTTCGGATTGCGGTGTAACCCTCAATACGAGTTTATATAAAGCGAACATCATTAGAAGTTACGGAGAAGGAGAAATGGTCCTTTTATATATTCAATGTGCAGAAACAATGCGATATTTGTCTCCTGAACTCGAATTGTATGTAGAAGAATATATACCTAAGCCAGAAGATGTATTTGATTTTACAGATTTAGAGGCGATTGATAAGAAAATATTACCAAAGTATAGAGTTGTAAGTGTAAAAACAGGCGTATTAATAGAAAATTAAACAAATGAAGAAAGAAGTAAGTCAATTAATAATCATCGTATTTTTATTAATATCTAATGTAGGATGGTCTCAGAGCTTAATTTCTGGATGGAAAACCGGTGTTAATTTGTCTGGAATGACTTATCGAACAGGTTATGATGATATGGATGAAGAAATAGCCGAAGAAAACGTAAGACAAGTTGGAATTGATTTGGGAGTATTTAATGAAATTTCGCTGGGTGAACGTTGGCTATTGAATACGGATGTGTTTTATCAATTAAGAAGATACCAAGTCTTTAATCTAAAAGCTTATTTTTCATATTTAAATATTAATCCAAGTATAGTTTATCGTGCAGCTAATAAAATGACTATAAAATCAGGGCTTAATACAGGTATATTAATTAATGCCTTAAATGTTATAGAATTTTTAGATCCTCTCACTGATAACCCCGGAGGTTCTTTAGGTGCAGTAACTGAGGTTAGGAATGTTAATAAGTATTATACTACATTTGATTTACAATGGTCTGCTGGATTAGAATTTGAAATAAGTTCTAAATTGGGTTTAGAATTTAGAGGTGCATTGAGTTTATTAGATCTCAATGCTAAATATAATACATCACCTGGTATTAAACACAGTAAGCTCAAGTTCCACTCCATAAGTATATCTACAAAGTATTATTTACAATAATAGCAATAAACAAATGTAGAATCTTCTAAAATGAAGAGTAGGTGTATTGATTAAAGAGACATAAGAGTTGGTTGTTTAATTTGAGAAATTATTCTAGTGTTTTCAATCTAATTAAAGTTTATAGCTTTTAAAAAAATGTATGAACAGAAGAGGTAGCGGTTATGTTATAATGCGTATGGTGTATTAAGTATTTTTGAGTATGGTTTTATTTGTGAGCTGTACAGATAATTCAAAAGCCAATCAAGAACATCAATTGCATGTGGAAAAGTGCATTACAAAAGGTGTCGTAAATTCTATTCGTCCAAAGAAAAAATTCTTGGATGTTTATGATATTCATGTGGATATTAATATTGTTGATCCTAATGGAGAGATTCAAAATGTAGAGATGGTATTTGAAAATACAGACCTTATTAAGGTTAGAATGTATAATTCAAATGATAGTGTTTATGCTTGTTTTGATTGTAATAGTGGAGATATATTGGAAATTAAACAGTTTTATAAAGTACCTCAACATAGTAGTCATAGTCCATACTATAATCCAGATGTGGTTACAGATTTTTGTAATTGACAGATAGAATAAAAGAATCTATTCTATTTTTTAGAATGGATTCTTTTATTCTAAAAAATTGAGGTTCTGAAACTGACAAAATTTTTATCTTTGCAATTATGTATAGCAAAGAAGAGCACCGTCAGATTAATATCGATTTTTATACGACTTTAGGAACCTTAATGAAGGATGATATTCCTAAGTCTGGAGAAAAGGTGAAATGGACAAATTTTAAAACAGGAATTAAAGGTATTTACTTTAAATTAGATGCCGATAAGCGTTCTTGTAGATTAATGATTGAGATAAAAAATGATGATGAAGCTATTCGTCATTTGTTTTATGAACAATTTGAAGAATTTAAAGTTGTATTAGAAGATCAAATTCAAGAAGAAGGGATTTGGTTTAGAGATTTCTATAACGATTACGGAGAACCATCAAGTAAAATAGAATGGGTATTAAACGAAGGTGTTTCTAAATTAAAACGAGATACGTGGGAAGATATGCATATCTACTTAAGAGCACGTCTTATAGGATTGGATGAGTTTTGGTCTGATGTTAAAGACATATTTGTTGAGCTTAGTAAATAATGGAATTAGAGATTGTTTATCAAGATGAACATCTTGTTGTAATCAATAAACCTCATGGATTATTGGTACATAGAAGTAAAATTGCTCGAGATGTTCACGAATTTGCATTGCAAATTCTGAGAGATCAAATTCAGCAAGCTGTATATCCTGTTCATCGCTTAGATCGTAAAACTTCGGGTTTATTAATTTTTGCATTAAGTAAAGATGTCTTGAAAATGATGAATCAAATATTTCAAGACAATGCAATCAAAAAAGAGTATTTGGCCATTGTAAGAGGGTGGACACCTGAAGAATTCACAATCGATAAATCACTTCCAAAAGAAAATGGAACACTGCAAGAAGCACTTACACATTTTAAAACTTTAGAATGTATTGAAAAACCTTGGCCATTAGGGAAATTTGAAACCAATCGTTATGCGTTAATCAAAGCCTTTCCTGTAACGGGAAGAATGCATCAAATCCGTAGACATTTAAATCACTTTAGGCATCCCATTATAGGTGATAGACCGCACGGTTGTAATAAGCAAAATAAATTTTTAAAAGAGAGATTTGATATTTCAACCATGTATTTACATGCATTGAAAGTTGAGTTTAATCATCCGTTAACTGGGAAATTAATGGTTTTACAAGCTTCATTATCTGAAGAGTATAAATCTGCTAAAAATAATGTTTTTGAGTTTTCAACAGCGTTAAATGATTTGTAAGAAAACCTCATAATAGGTTTGTTATTTGTAATAAATAGAAATTTAGTAGAATGAAAAGTATAATAAAATGTTTAATAATCGGAGTGGTGTTATTATGTCCTCTATTGACTTATGCTCAAACGAATGAAGAGCGCTCAAATAAGAGCATAACTTATGGGATTAAAACAGGAGTGGGGTTGTCATCTGTATTAGTCAAGGGACGGGAATTTTATGAAGGAAAAAAGATAGGGTTGGTATTAGGTGGTTTTGTTCGATATAGAATAAGCGAATCTATGGTTCTACAACCTGAATTACTATTTGTTCGTAAGGGTGAGGAGGCAGAGTGGGTTTTATATGGTGGTGATATAGGGCCTAACGGAGTAGCTTCAAGTTATATTGTAACTAGAGATCATAAGCTTTCTTATATTACAATACCTATTAATATTTATGCTAAGGTGTCGGATAAGTTTAACGTTTTATTTGGTGTTGAACCCTCATTTTTATATTCAGAAAAGAATATAACCGTTGTAAATGGAGAAGAATTTGGAGATTTGTTTAACCTATATGGAGGAGTAAGGAAAATGGATGTAGGGCTTAATTTAGGACTAAATTACGAGATGTCTAAAACATTAAGTCTAGATCTTAAATTGAACCAAGGAATCATAAAGTTAAACAAGGAAGGCGCAAGTAATGTTTATAATTCATCTGTTCAATTAACCATGGGGTATGCGCTAAATTAATGTATTAATAGCTTTATCCTTGTTTATTTAATGGCTATCCATTAACTTGGTTTCACTATGCCAACTCAACAACATATTTTAGGAATAATGTCTGGGACATCATGTGATGGTCTAGATTTTTGCTTAACCACTTTCTCAGAAGAAGAAAAGGGGTTTACATATACCATTACCCAAACCCATAGTTTTTTATATTCTAAAGATTGGAAAGAGAGACTTGAAGGAGCGTTTAATTTATCTGGACAAGATTTAAAACGACTGGAGTATGATTTTTCAATTTTTCAAGTAGCGTGTATTAACGCATTTAGAGAGATTTACCCTCAATTAAATATTGATATTGTAGCAACACATGGGCATACAGTGTTTCATAACCCTGATGTTGGATATACCTTTCAAATGACTTTGGGAGGGTTAATTGCAGAACAGACCAAGTTAATAACTATATGTAATTTTAGAGATCAAGATGTATTTCTAGGAGGACAAGGTGCACCTCTTGTGCCAATAGGAGATCTTCATTTGTTTAACGGGTATGATGCTTGTATTAATTTAGGAGGATTTGCAAATATTTCTTATCAAGAATCTATAGAGCGTATAGCCTATGATTTATGTCCATTCAATATATTAATGAATCCAGAAGCTAATAAATATGGGTTGCCATATGACGAGTCCGGAAAACTTGCTAGGTCAGGAAATGTAATACGATCATTATTAGATGCGCTTAATAAATTGCCATATTATAAGCAGTCTTATCCTAAAAGTTTATCTATTGAAGATCTTAATGTGCATTATTTTAGATTATTAGACGATAGTAGTGGTAGACCAGAAGATAAATTGGCAACATTGGTGAAACATTATATAGATGTAATATCAAAAGTTATAGATAAGAAAGAAAAGGTATTATTAACAGGTGGAGGAGTTTTCAACAGTTTCTTTGTTGATAACTTAAAGAAAGTATGTAAAACTCAAATTGTTATACCTAATCCAACCTTAATAGAGTTTAAAGAAGCGTTAATTTTTGCTTTTTTAGGCTATTTAAGACTAAGGAATCAGGTGAATGTATTATCTTCGGTGACTGGTTCTCGCACTAACCATTCAAGCGGCCAAATTTATTATCCAATACTATAAAACGTATGATAGAAGTTAAACAATTAACGAAAACTTATGGGGATTTTACAGCTCTTAATAATTTTTCGATTTCTATTCCCAAAGGGAGTATTTATGGAATACTTGGACCTAATGGGGCAGGTAAAACAACATTTTTAAGAATATTAAATCAAATACTACCTCCATCAGACGGAGGCATAGAGTGGGATGGGAAATTATTAACTCGTGAAGATTTATCTAGAATAGGATATCTTCCTGAGGAACGTGGACTATACAAAGAAATGAAAGTTGACGATCAGTTAATTTATTTGGCTCAATTAAGAGGTCTGTCTGCAACCGATGCAAGAGAAAAGATGAACATGTGGTTCGATCGTTTGAATGTAGAAGGTTGGGGAGGTAAAAAATTAAGAGATTTATCTAAAGGAATGGCTCAAAAAATACAATTTGTAGCCACTGTTTTACATGAGCCAGAATTACTTATTCTTGATGAACCTTTTTCGGGGTTTGATCCAATAAACGCCAATTTAATTAGAGATGAGATCATTCGTCTTAATAATGAAGGTGCTACTATTTTATTTTCTACACATAGAATGGAGTCTGTTGAAGATTTATGTTCTCATATTTGTTTAATTCATAAGTCTAACAAAATATTAGATGGGAATAAGCAAAGTGTTAAAAATAGATTTAGGACTGATAAATACCGTTTACAACTTGTACACCATGAAACGATTAGTTTTGATGCGGATGTAGAAGTGTTGAGTCATGAAATTAAGGAAAATGTTCATGAATACGTATTGGATTTATCTAAGCTAAATTCTCCATTTACGGTATTAAATTCTTTACCTGAAGGAGTCGATTTTCATAGTTTTAAGGAAGATATTCCTAACATGAATGAGATTTTTATTAACGCTGTAGAAAGTAAATAAGATATGAGTAAATTAGGGATAATTATTAAAAGAGAGTACTTAAATAAAGTACAGAAAAAATCGTTCTTAATCTTAACCATTCTTACACCAATCCTATTAGTTGCTCTTGGTGGAGTAATAGGATATTTAAGTATGGCGAATAAGTCTGATCAGGAAGTGTTATATGTTTATGATGAAAGCAAATACTTTACTGCAGATGATTTTGAAGATACGGAACGGTTTGATTTCCAGTATGTAGATGCTATGGAAGGAATGAAGCCTAAAGAATACCTAGAAGGTAAAACGGCTCATGGATTATTATTTATACCATCATTAAAGCGTGATAATTTAAACGATTTAGGAAAAAGTATTCGTATTTATTCAGAACAAACACCAAACTTAGAGGGATTAAGCTATATCTCTACTGTATTGGAAAAGCGTTTTGAGAAAATTAAAATGGAACATTATAAAATTGATGTTGAACTTTTAGAAAAAACGAAAGTTAATGTTGACATCAATTATGTTTCCTTTGAAAACGAAGAGAAGGATGAATCTTATACAAGTTTAAGAATTGGAATTGGATTTGTTTTAAGTATGATATTATACATGTTTATCTTTATGTATGGTGCACAGGTAATGCGTAGTGTATTAGAAGAAAAAACAACACGTGTAATAGAAGTTGTAATCTCGAGTGTTCAGCCCTTTCAATTAATGTTTGGGAAAATTATTTCTACAGTTTTAGTGGTAATTACTCAATTGGGTATTTGGGGTATTATCATGTTTATTGTAACCTTATTGCTTCCAAAACCAAATCTAGATGCAGCAAGTGTTCCAATGGATGGGGTTAGTGAAGATAAACTTCAAGAACTTATGAATAGTGATTTTGTGTTAGATATCATGCATGCAATTAGCACGGTAGATTTTACAAATATTATTATTGCATATATCTTATACTTCTCATTAGGGTATTTATTATATAGCTCTTTATTTGCCGCAATTGGTGCAGCATCAGATTCTGAAACGGACTCTCAGCAATTTATGCTTCCGGTAAGTTTACCGCTAGTATTAGCTCTTTATGTTGGTATGATAGGGTTAAAAGATAATCCTGATGGTCCAGTAGGAATGTTTATGTCTATGTTCCCATTAACATCACCAATAACTATGATGTTTAGAATTCCATTTGGAGTTCCTCTATGGCAACAAGCTCTTTCGCTGGCAATTTTGGCAGGAACCATAATATTAGCGATTAAAGTAGCATCTAAAATATATCAAGTAGGACTTTTACATTTCGGTAAAAAAGCATCTTATAAAGATCTTTGGAAATGGATTAGACAAAAAGATTAAGCATAAAAAAAAAGCAGATTATATATTAATAATCTGCTTTTTTTATGCCATTAAGACCAATAATAAATTAAAAACTTAAATAAAATAGGGGATTGATTTTCAAATCACAAAATAAATCGATTATATTTGGAATGTTAAACGCCCAAAAAGTACTTTAAAATTTATTAGTTATGTCTTTAAAACGATTCTTAATTTTATCATTTCTTTCCATTTTTGCTTTAAGTATGTTTTCTTGTAATGAAACAGAAGAAGAGACTAACGAGAAATTTGAGTGGAATTATGTAAAAAGAAAAATGCAAATTCAGGGAACTGATACATCATGGGTTATAGAGTCTACGGAAAAATACATTGTTGATGAATATACTGTATTAAGAGATTCTAATATGATGAGAATTATGGGGCATACAACTAGTAACGATTCAATTGTTATAGATATCCAGAATAATAATCCTGGTAAAACAATTACTGTTGGAGAGTACAATATTAGTGGAGAAAATAGATATAACATTCAATTCTTTAAAGGGACTTTCCCGTTTATATCAGTTAATGGGTATGCATATATTCAATATATCAATTCTCGAGTGGATATAGAATTTTATTCACCGCTTTCAAATGGATATTCTTTAGAGAATGGTGTTGCCGAAAATTTAGATGTTTATTTAGTACCAGAATTACCGTCAGAAGACTAATTATCAACTTATATTTAATACAAAAAAAGAGCTTCGTTTTTATATAAAAACGAAGCTCTTTTTTTGTATTAAAGCTATTGTGTTAAAGCTATAGAAATTCATTTTGAATTTAGTATTAGATATTAAAATGAATAATGAGGTGTTGTATTTTTAACAACATTGAAGAGAAATCATGAATAATTGAACATATTTACCTGTTTTTCTTAAAGTTTTGAGATATATGAATTTATCAGAAATTGCTATTTTCAAAAAACGTGTATATTTGAGAAAAATAAGTATCATAACATAAATTAGAATTTGTATGTTTTCGAATAAGTTTTCCATTTTTCTTGTATTTATTACACTTCTCATCGGTGTGATTTCGTGTAATGTAGATGTAGAAAAAGAAGAGGTAGATGAAGTTTTTACTTGGGAATATGTAAAAGGATTTGGAACTGCTGCTATTACTGAGAATCATACATCTCCAACATATAGTATTACACCTACACTTACAAATGTTAAAATCATAGGTTATTCAAACGCTGAAGATTCTTTAATTATTAATTTAGGAACCCTAGAAGGTAATGAATTAACAATAGGAGAATACCAGTTTGGAGTAAATAACTTTTTTACTCTAACATTTTTTGATGATGGTGTTGAGCATCAAGCAACATCTGGTTCAATTAATGTAAATTATATTAATAATAGAATCGATTTTGATTTTGATGTTGAATTCTTGAATGGGAATAGATTATCAAATGGATTGGGAGATAATCTACTAATTGGAAACGCAGATACATCTTCATCTGTTAATCCACCACCTCCACCAGTACCAACAGATGTTGTTGGAACTATAGAGGCTACAATTAATGGAGCTATTTTTAAGTGGGATTCATTGGCTTGTGAAGCTACATTTACAGCAACTCCATCATATTTAGCGATTACAGGACAAAATCTTTCTAATATTATATCAATGGCATTTACGAATGTTAACGATATTAATACATTATCAAATTTAGTTGGTCAGACCATTCCATTATCAACAACTGGTAATATTATTAATTATGTTGAATTAGGAGGTGCAACGCCAACCTATTATGTGTCCACTAGTGGACAAGTTACGTTTGTAGAGTTTACAGACAATATTTTATCGATGACATTTTCTGGGCAATTTTTGAACGCTTCAGATCCATCCATTGAAATACCATTTATTAATGGAGAAGTTAAAGCCATAGTCGTAGATTAATACAGAACGAGACACTTTATAAAAAAAAGCAAGCTATTTATAGCTTGCTTTTTTTTTGAGTATTAATCTAATTTAACACGGTTTTTAATAATAGTTGAAGGTTCATGATTAATATTGCGCATTAAATTCCAAAGATATGTTCAAGCGTATATTCCTTTTTTCAATTTTTTTATTGCTATTTAGCCAAACTGCCTGGAGTCAGGCTATGTATAATGTGTCGGGGTGGCTATATGATTCGGCTACTCAAGAACGATTGCCCTATGCAGCGGTTTTACTTTTAGATAAAGAATCTGGAGATATTATTGTTGGATCGGCTACAGATGCAGAAGGTAAATTTAATATCGAAGTTAAAGCGGGAACATATAATTTTAAAGTTCAATTTTTAAGTTATAAAGATCATCAACAACCAATTACAGTTAATAGTAATTTGAACTTGAATGGAATTTCGATGTCTGCATCTGAGGAAATGCTTTCTGAGTTAGAGTTAACTGCGGAAAAGAATCAAATGCAACTTAAGATAGATAAACGTGAATTTAATGTAGGTAAAGATCTTACAAATAAAGGAGGGAATGCATCTCAGATTCTAGATAATATTCCATCAGTTGAAGTTGATATTGATGGAGGAGTAAGTTTAAGAGGTAGTCAAAATGTAAGAGTATTGATTGATGGAAAACCATCATCGTTATTGGGTTTAAGCTCTACGAATGCTTTAGATATGATTCCTGCTGAAACTATCGAAAAAGTTGAAATAATTACAAATCCTTCGGCACGATATGATGCCGGTGGTGAAGTTGGGATTATCAATATTATTTTAAAAAAGGATAAGGTAAAAGGAATTAACGGTGTAATTAACGCAAGATTAGGAGATCCATTAAGTTACGGAGGCGGATTTAATTTAAATATTCGCCAAAAGAAGTTTAATATTTTTACTGGATTAAGTCACGATTACAGAAGTAATAAAGGTTCTGGTGATATGGAACAATACTTTACCAATTCAGATGCCTTTTTTAAAACAGAACATACAGACGATAGAACAGGGAAATCTAACGTATTTAGATTAGGGACGGATTACTACATCAATAAAAAAAATGTATTAACCCTTTCTACTGTTTACACTAAAGGTTCTGGGGAAGATGAAACCAATAGAGAGTATTGGGATTACGATTCAACGTCGATTTTATCGAATTACGTTGTTAGAGATTTGAAAGATAGTGAAACGTCTTCTGGACATGATATCTCATTAAATTTTACTAGAGATGGTAAAAAGGAGGGACAGAAATTAACATTTGATGCACAGTATTCATCAAGGAAAGAAGAAGAAGGTGGACCAATACAAGAGTTAAACACCAATTCTAATTTTAACGATAAATACCAACGTGTTGCTAATGATGAAAACGCAAAAAATATTCTCCTTCAGTTAGACTATACTTTACCCTTAAAGGGAAAATCTAAAGTAGAAGCAGGTTTAAAAATGACTGGTCAAGATATGGATGTAGATTATATTGTTGAGCAACGTTTAAATGATGAATTGGACTGGAATATTTTAGGTGATTTTTATAATAGCTTAAATTACGACGAGAAGATATATGCTGCATACTTTATGTATGCGAATGAAGTCGGTAAAATATCCTATCAAGTTGGGCTTAGAAATGAGTATTCAAATGTGAAATCAACATTTCATTTAACAGATGAAAAATATGAAAGAACATATAATGGAATATTTCCTACAGCACATGTTTCATATAAAAAAGACGAAACAAGCTCATACCAACTTAGTTTTAGTAAGCGAATAAATAGACCAAGACGTTGGCATTTAATGCCATTTTTTAGTTTTTCAAATGAAAGAACATTCTTTACTGGAAATCCAGAACTAAATCCTAGTTATACATACTCATACGAAGCCAGTAAATTAAACTTCTGGGATAAAGGAAGTTTTTTAGCAAGTGTATACTATAGACATTCAACAGATATAATTGATCGCTTATTTTTATCTGTAGATGTTGATCAAAATAGAGCCATGATAAAGCCGTTTAATATTGGAACAAGTAATGATTATGGAGTTGAGCTTACTGGGTCTTATAAACCAACTAAGAAACTAAAGTTAAGAGCCAATTGTAATATTTTCAGACAAGTAATAGATGCAGAGTATATTCAAACAACTGGAGATGTTACACGTGTACTTAATTTGGATACAGATGCTTATAGTTGGAATACACGATTGAGTGCCAATTATATCTTACCAAAAGATATCGTATTTCAGACCTCGTTTAATTATAGAGCTGCTACTCAGGATACTCAAGGTGAAGTAGAGCCTAGGTACGCATGGGATATGGGGTTTTCTAAGGATATATTAAAAGGAAAAGGAACATTCTCTCTTTCAGTAAGAGATATATTAAATAGTAGACGTAGAAGAGCAACCTCTGTAACGCCTGATTTTGTATCAAACTATAATTTCCAATGGAATTCTAGAACCATACGTGCAAATTTCTCATATAGAATTAATCAAAAGAAATCTAATAAGCCTAATAGAGGACAATTTGGAGGTGATGGTGGAGGAATGATGTAACCTTTAAAAAAATATATTGCAAAAAAAAAAGCCTCAAATAATTGGAGCTTTTTTTTTGTGGGAAGATTTGTTTTAATAGAGGATGTGTTACTAGTATAAATAAGATAATCCTTTAAGAATAATACCTAGATATCTTTAATAATTGATCTAAATGTAAGCAAAAAAATGTTAGCATTCAAAAGGTTTGCCTTTTTTTTATACTTACTTAATTATAACACAACATTAAAAAATATAATTAATTAAGGGTTAGCCTTATGCTCTTTTTACTCAATAACGAAGACTTAATATACAGGTCATATTGAATTTATTTTTATTGAGATGGCAATTATGGTTATATTCTAGTTTAAATATATCCAATACTAGCATTCAATATTTATTATCTCATTATATTTGTAGCGCGTTTATAAAAGCGCTATAAAATAACAGTATGCAAGACGATTTTAAAATGTTGGCCCAAACGTTTTATGGTTTAGAGGGAGTATTAGCCGAAGAACTTAAAAGTATAGGAGCCAGAGATGTAAAAGAACTGAATAGAGCCGTTAGCTTTAAAGGAGATTTAGGATTTATGTATAAAGCCAATTTCAGACTTCAAACTGCTCTAAACATCTTATGTCCCGTAGAAACGTTCACGTTTTATAACGAGGATAAATTTTATAAAAAAGTTAACCATATTGAATGGGAAAATTATTTCGGATTAGAGAAAACATTTCGTGTTCAAGCGGTTACAAACCGATCATCATTAAGCCATTCACATTACGCATCCTTATTATGTAAAGATGCTATTGTTGATCGATACCGTGAGAAATTTGACCATCAACGTCCAAACGTAGATTCTAAAAACCCAGATGTTCCAATCTTTCTACATATCGATGGGGATAAAGCAAGTTTATACCTTAATTCTTCAGGAGCTCCATTGTTTAAACGTGGTTATAAAACCGAAAGACATGAAGCACCAATTAATGAAGTTTTGGCTGCCGGAATTTTAAGATTAGCAGGATGGCCTAAACCAATGGATTTTTGGGATCCTATGTGTGGTTCTGCAACATTTGTTATAGAAGCTATAATGATGGCTAAGAACATGCCATCTGGTGTTGTAAGAGAGGAATATGGATTTATGCATTGGAAAAACTATGATGAAAAATTATGGGAGAAAATTAAGGAAGTAAGTCTTGATAAAATTGAGTATTTCCATAATAACTTCTATGCATCAGATTTAAATGCAAACTATGTTAGTGTTGCTAAAAAGCACTTAAAGAATGCCTTTTTAGATGATCTTGTAGAATTAAAGCAGGCTGATTTTTTACAACCGCAAAATATTGAATCGCCTAGGTTTATTGTTACTAACCCCCCATATGACAAACGTATTCAGGCAAATTTACCTGAAATGATAGAGCGTATAGGGACGCTTTTAAAGCATGATTATCCAGGGGCGGAAGCATGGTTTATTTCTCCAGTAGGAACTGTAAAGAAATATATTGGACTAAAACAGACCAAGCGTAAAAAATTATTTCAAGGTAAAATAGAATGTGAACTTACCGGATATAAAATGTACGCAGGTTCTAAGAAAAATAATAATGACTCTGAATAACCTAGTATAAGAAGGTCTCAGGAAATAATAAAACAGAAAACTCATGAAAGTATCTGTACCAAAAGGAACGAGAGATTTCTCACCTTTAGAAATGCAAAAAAGAAATTACCTTTTTGCAACCTTAAGAAACATATTCGAACGATTTTCGTTCGACCAAATAGAAACACCCTCTTTCGAAAATTACTCTACATTAATGGGTAAATATGGAGAAGAAGGTGATCGGTTAATTTTTAAGATATTAAATAACGGAGAATACCTTAAAAAGGTAAACAACGATGTATTAACCGAAAAAAATACAAAAGTATTAACACCAGCCATTTGCGATAGAGCATTACGTTATGATTTAACGGTACCTTTCGCAAGATATGTAGTGCAACACCGTAATGATATAACATTTCCGTTCAAGCGTTTTCAAATGCAACCGGTTTGGAGAGCAGATAGGCCACAAAAAGGACGTTATAGAGAATTTTACCAATGTGATGCTGATGTTGTTGGATCAGATTCTTTACAGTACGAAGTAGAATTAGTTCAATTATATGATACAGCCTTTTCAACATTAGGGTTAAGTACAACAATACGAGTTAATAACCGTAAAATATTGGCAGGTATTGCTGAGGTTGCAGGAATTTCTGAACAATTAATAGATTTTACTGTTGCCCTAGATAAACTTGACAAAATAGGGAAAGAAGGTGTTGTTAAAGAATTGGTAGAACGCGGTATTCCAGATTCAGCTATTCAAGTTATTGATAAGGTTCTTGACGTTAAAGGAGATGTGAAATCGATGCTCTTAGAGCTTTCGGATTTATTATCAACTAGTCAGGAAGGATTAAAAGGTATTGAAGAATTACAATATATTATTGATAAGACTGAAGTTTTAGGTTTAGATAAATCATCTTTAGAATTAGATTTAACCTTAGCACGTGGATTAAATTATTACACAGGTGCTATTTTCGAAGTGGTATCTAACGAAGTTGAGTTAGGTAGTATCGGAGGTGGAGGTCGTTACGATAATTTAACAGGAATTTTTGGACTTAAAGATGTTTCTGGAGTCGGAATTTCTTTTGGATTAGATCGTATTTACCTTGTTCTTGAAGAATTAGATCGTTTTCCTGAGTTTAGAACAACAGCTACAAAGGTGTGTTTTATGAACTTTGGAGAAGAAGAAGCTAACCAATGTATGGTCTACTTAAAAGCTCTAAGAATGGCTGGAATATCTGCTGAATTATTTCCAAAGTCTACCAAAATGAATAAACAAATGAATTACGCGAATAAACGTAATATCCCATTTGTAGCTATGGTAGGGGAAAATGAAATGGAAGATGGAACAATCGTTCTAAAAGACATGGATAAAGGTGTACAATCTGTTGTTAAAATAGATGAGCTTATAAATCAGCTTAAATAAAGTAAGAACGTAAATCGACAATGTCGAAAAAATAAAGAATATGCAAGAGGAATTTCATCTTATATCTAGTGAGTTTTTAAGTTTTAAAGACTTATATGCTATTGTTTTTGAAGGGAAGAAAATAAAGCTTTCAGATTCTGCAATTGAAAAAATAGAGAAGTGTAGAGCGTATTTAGATCATAAAATGGAAACATCAGAAGCTCCAATTTATGGTATTAATACTGGATTTGGGTCATTATGTGACCACTCTATAGACCATGAAGATTTGTCTCAGTTACAACGTAACTTAGTTATGTCTCATGCTTGTGGAATGGGAAGTAGAGTGCCAAATGATATTGTTCGATTAATGTTATTCTTAAAGATTCAATCTTTAAGTTATGGGCATTCTGGAGTGCAATTAGTTACAGTCCAACGTTTAGTTGATTTTTATAATTCGGAAATCTTACCCGTTGTTTATACACAAGGTAGCTTAGGTGCCTCAGGAGATTTATCTCCATTAGCACACCTTGCATTACCTCTTTTAGGAGAAGGGAAAGTTGAAATTAATGGTGAAGTTGTTGATTCAGCTGATATGTTAAAAACATACAATTGGGAACCAATTAAACTTCAATCTAAAGAAGGACTAGCTCTATTGAACGGAACTCAATTTATGAGTGCTTATGGAGTGTGGAATGTTCTAAAGGCGACTAAAATTTCTGAACTGGCAGATATTATTACGTCTATTTCTTTAGATGCATTTGATGGTAGAACAGAACCTTTTGAGGTGTTTTCTCATGCTATTCGTCCGCATGAAGGGCAATTAAAAACGGCTGAGAAAATCTATTCGTTGTTAGAAGATAGCGAAGGGGCTAAACGTGATAAAGTTCATGTCCAGGATCCGTATTCATTTAGATGTGTTCCTCAAGTACATGGAGCAAGTAAAGATGCTATAAAATATGTTACCAAAGTTGTACTAACCGAGATAAATTCAGTTACGGATAATCCAAATGTATTTCCCGATGAAGATCGTGTAATTTCTGCGGGTAACTTCCATGGACAAACGCTTGCTTTAAGTTTTGACTTTTTAGCAATAGCAGTTGCTGAATTAGGAAGTATATCTGAACGTCGTATTTATAAATTGATATCTGGAGAACGTGGTTTACCGGCATACTTGGTCGCTAAACCAGGATTAAATTCAGGTTTAATGATTCCTCAATATACGGCGGCTTCTATTGTAAGTCAAAGTAAACAATATTGTACACCAGCTTCCATAGACTCAATTGTGTCTAGTAACGGACAAGAAGATCATGTAAGTATGGGAGCAAATGCGGCCACTAAATTACATAAGGTTGTAGAAAATACAATGTCAGTACTTGCTATAGAGCTTTTAAATGCCTCTCAAGCCATGGCATTTAGAGATTATAAAACAGGGAGTTTTGGTGAAAGTTTATTGAGTGCATACCGTTTAGATGTACCATTTATTGAAAACGATGTACTAAGCCATGACTACATGCAGACAAGTGTTTCCTTTTTAAATAGTTTACAGATAGATACTGATATTTTATAGGTAGATAATTGTTTATTAAAATTAAAAGGTTAAATTTGCATTCCTTAAAAGTAGAACTTAAGTTAAAAAAATAGATACCATGTCAAGAATTTGTCAATTAACTGGTAAGAAAGCGATGGTGGGTAACAATGTATCTCACTCGATCAGAAGAACTAAAAGAACGTTTGATGTAAATTTAATTAAAAAGCGTTTCTTTCTTCCAGAAGAAGATAAGTGGATCACATTACGTGTTGCTACTTCTACATTAAAAACAATCAACAAGATTGGAATTACTGAAGCTATCAAAAGAGCTAAAGAAAACGGAACATTTACAGCTAAGGCTTAATTTGTTTTCAACACAATATTAAAAGGGTTTTGCATTGCATTACCCTTTTTTTGTGTTCAATAATATATTTTAAAGGGTGTAATGTATATATACTCATATGTGTTTTATAATTAACTTTTTTTATTAAAAAAAAAGAAGTACTTTAGAGTATTGATTTTTAATAAAATAATAAACTATGAAATATTTGTTACGTTTTATATTTTTAAGCGTCTGCTTATTTTCTTCTATCTCTTATGCTCAAACTTTAGAGTCGCACATTAATTTTGGAGGGGATTATCTAGATAAGATTAATGAAGTTGTTAAAGCACCTAATGGCGATATTTATGTAGTAGGTGATGTTACAGATATGACAGATTGCAATCCTTTTGGAGCACCAGTGAATATCACACTTCCATCTGCTCCTGCTACAAATGCTTTAATTGCAAAATATAATTCGGATATGATATTATCTTGGATGGTTTCTTTTCGAGGTAATGCAGATCAGCTTCTTCTTGATGATTCTCTTAATGTTTATGTAATGGGAAGTGGTTCAGGGAATATAGATTTTAATCCTTCTGCAGATATTGATACTTTAAATTGGGGAGATGGTGGTGTATTTTTAGCTAAATATGATCATAATGGTTCTTTCATAAATGTTATATCAGTTTTAGATGTTGGTCAAACTTTATCAGGCTTACCTACTGGAGAAAGAAGAGAAGAGTTGTTTAAAGATGATTCAGCTAATATATATACATACTTAGACTCTACTTTAACGAAATATAATTCAGATTTGGATATCCAATGGGTAGAAGAAATGAATGGGCATCTTGATGTTATAAATAATTCAGAGTTTCGAAGTGTAAAATTAGAAAATATACCATCTATTTCAGGAAATGAATATGCTCTTACTCTAGAGCAATTTAATGCGACTACAGGTGGACTAATTAGTTCTACAAATTATGGATATAATGAAGGTGGAATGTCTATACGTTTAATAGAGAAAACAGAAAATAATGGTTTGTTAGTATATGGCCATTATTGGGGGTTATTACAATGTTATGTAGGAAATGATACCGTAGAATTTGAAAATAATAATTACGATCCAAATGGGGGGTGGGAAATGTCAAATGCGTATATCTGTAAGCTTGATAGTTCAGGGAATTTACTTTGGGTAAAAACGATAGAAACAATAGAAGGAGTTGGTTTAAATCCTGAAATTTTAGAAGTAGACCAAGACGGAAATATATATGCCATAGGAAATTTTTATAATCCTGTTAATTTTTCTGTAGGAAATTCTCCAATAATTCATAACCCAGGAACTGTATTTCCTACCTATATAGCAAAATACGATGATGAGTTCAATTATTTAGGAATGTCTCAAGATTTAGGAGATCATTCCTATGTTTTAGATGTGAAAGCTTATGCAGATACAATGTTGATTTGTGGTTCGTTTTTTGAGTTTATGGATATGGATTTAACATCTTCTGGAGAAAATACTATAACAACAGAAGAACATGATGCATTCGTGTTGAAATACTCAAATTTTGATATAACGAATAATTCTTTGACTGTGTTAGAAGAAGAAGTTGAGTCTAATTTTTTTACGTTATATTCAAGTCAGTCATCTAGAGAAGTCGTTATCACAGTTAATGATAATACGTCTACTTTAAACAAATACCGTATTTCGGTATACGATAGCTATGGTCGTCTTTTAATGTATAATACAACTAAAGCGTTGCAAACCAAATTAGATTTATCTACTTTCTCTACATCAATCTATTATATACAAGTTTCTAATGGAATATGGTCGGCTACTGAGAAAGTTGTGAAATAGAAAAAGGTTATATTGTCGATTTTTTTTTTAACTGATATACAGTAAAAAAATAGTTTAATGTCTTATTTTCGTCTTTATTAATTTAATGTTTTAATCAAATGAAATTTATTTTATCAATACTTCAAATTGTTTTCGTTTTTTCTTACACAATTTCTTATGCTCAAACTTTAGAGGCATCTCTTTTATGTGGAGGAACATTTTTCGATCATGCTTACTCAATTGAAAGGGCCCCAAATGGTGATGTTTTTATGGTTGGAAGAATAGCTGATACATTGGATATAAACCCAAATGATACAGCAAGTATTATATCTTCTCCATATAGTAATTATACGAATGGTTTTATTGCAAGATACGATGCAAATATGGACCTTATATGGGCTGTAACAATGGGGGGAGATAAATGGGATCAGGTTTCAGATATTATTTTGGATGATTCTCTTAATGTATATGTTATTGGATATGGGGGAGGGAATATTGACTTTAATCCTTCGAATGATATAGATACTTTAGATTTAGGAGAAGGAAATGGATTTATTGCCAAGTATGGAAGTGATGGTGTTTTTATAGCTGTTAATGAAACCGTAGGTGGCAGTTCTTTATTTCTTTATCCAACTAGTTTCTCTGGAAAAAAGGGTTTACTAAGAGATGAACTAGGGAATCTATTTGTATTTGCAGATGATACACTTTCGAAATATACATCGGATTTAGAGTTAATTTGGACTGAAAATATAAGCTTTGGTCCGCAGGTGATAAATACTTCTGAAATTAACAGTCTTAGATCTATTTACAACGTACTTGGACCAATGGTTGAATATGAAATTGTATTAGATAAATATAGCTCGGTTACCGGAGGTTTATTAGATTCTTTGGTTTATGGATATAATGATGGTTGGTGTACTATGAATTCTTTAAATAAAATGCAAAACGGTGATCTCATGTTGTATGGGCATTATTGGGGAGACTTAGTGTTTTATGATGATAATGATACAATCGAATTTGAGAATTATAATTATCTACCGGACGGGGTGAGTAATATGTCAAATGCATTTATTTGTCGCTATAGTAGTTCTGGTAATTTGCTTTGGGCAAAAACAATAGAAGGAGAACATCCATACCCACATATTATAGAGGAAGATCAGAATGGAAATATTTATGTTTCTGGAAAGTTTGAGAATGCAGCTAATTTTTCGACTTCAACACCTGTAATTCATGTAGCAAATTGTTTTACAAGTTCATACATTGCAAAATATGATAGTACATTCAATTATATAGGAATGTCTCAAGTTATAGGAGATCATTCGAATATAAATGATCTGTTATTATTTGAAGATACAGCATATTTGTGTGGAGATTTTGAGTTTCCAATTGATATTGATATTACTTTGGGTGAAGATTCCATTGAAACGAATGGATTACGAGATATATTCGTGTTAAAATATTCAGACTTTGAAAATTTAACAAATGAATCTGAACCTATTTCTATTGAAGAACATATTGGTGATAATACCTTTTTTAAGGTTTATTCAAAAGTATTTGGAAATACAATCCAGATAAATATTTCAGAGTCGTTATCAGCTGAACATGTAAATAGAATATCCATATACAATATAGAAGGGAAAGTATTAAAAACAATAGAAAGTTCCTCAAAAACAATAGAATTTGATATATCTAGCTTTCCAAAAGCTATGTATTTAGTGGAGGTATCCAACGCTAAATGGTCGGCAACTGAAAAGATAATTAAAGCTAATTAGTATTAGCTATACGAACGAATTCGTGATGTTAAAAAAATGGACTTTAATATGAAATGTATTGCTCAGATTCTATTAATAATAGTTAGTTTATTCTCGTCTATATCTTATGCCCAAACATTAGAATCTTATACCTCTTTTGGTGGAGTGACTAACGATTGGCCGCATAGCCTTATAAAAGATACCTTTGGAAATATTTATGTTGTTGGTCAATTTTCAGATACGGTTCATTTTAATTCAATAGATACTATCTATGAAAATGTAGTAGATTCAACTAATCTTGCTCCAGGTTTAGAAATGGAAACTAGAGATGCTTTCTTAGCAAAATATAATCCAGATATGTCTCTGTTATGGATAATACCTTTGGGTTTATCTGGTTATGATATTGCATCTGAAATTTTACTTGATGATTCTTTGAATATATATATCATGGGAGTTGGTGAAGGCGAAATAGATTTTGATCCTTCTAATAATACTCAAATATTGAACGGGGGACCTTTAAGTATTCATGAACGATTTATCATTAAGTATGATAATAATGGAAATTTTATAAAAGGTAATCGAATACATGGTAATGGAATTAACGTTTATGACAATCATTTCTTTAAGGATGATTTGGGATCTATATATGCTTATGGAGGTGACTCAATAACAAAGTTGAATACAAATTTAGATATACAATGGTCTAATAAAATAGGTGGATATCCTGAGATTATTAATCAATCCGAAATTCAATGTATCCGTTCATTTCAAATGAGTAATTATCATCTGCAAACCAATAGATTGGTTTTAGAAAGGTATAATGTATTAACAGGTAACTTGATTGATACCACTTTATACGGGCATACTGAAGGAATGTTTAGAAGTGGTTTTATTCGCAAAGCGAACAATGGAGATCTCATTATTTATGGAGATTATTGGGGAAATTCTCAAATATATGGAGGAGGTAATATTGTAGAGATGATATATGATTATTCAGAGGTGACTCAGAATCCTCCAACCATGTTTAATTTTGTCAGCCGATTTTCAAATTCTGGAGAACTTATTTGGGCTAAAGCCTATGATAATAAAGGTCCGAATCCAAATGAAATTTTCACAGATGATTCAGGGAATATTTACCTCGTAGGATATTTATTTGATTATGCCAATTTTGATCCTGTAAATGAAATTATCCATACAACATCTCAGGGTGCTAGTTATATTGCAAAGTATGATAGTGATTTTAATTACTTAGCAATGTCTCAGTTTTTGGGTACGGTGTCAGGAGTACATGACATTAAAATATATGAAGACACCTTATTAATGTGTGGATGGTTTTATAATCCAGCCGATTTAGATATTGATTTGGGAACAACAATCGTTACCTCTAATGGTTTAACTGATGGCTTTGTGGCTAAATATTCTAATTTTGATGTTACAGGAGATCCCGTATCAGTTGGAGAACATGATGTTGATAATGTCTATTTTACAACCTATGTAAATGCATCAAAAAAGACAGTTGAAATTAACGTGAACGAGGCATTTTCTTTGGAAGGAATAAAAACAGTAGAAATTTATTCTTTAAAAGGACAGCTACTGTATTCAGAACAAACACACCTCAATGTTTTAGAACTTAATACTTCAAGATATCAAAATACAGCCTATGTAATACGTGTGTCTTGTAAGGATTGGTCGGCAACAGAAAAGATTATTACGATCAATTAATAGAAAAAATGATTTAATAAAGCACTAGATAAAATGTTGCGAATGATGTATTGAACATAATACATGCGTTGTGCATTTCCCAATTTCTAGTTACCTTTGTACCTTTATGACAAACCATTTTGTAAATACATTAAGAACGGCGGAGTCCGTTTAATAGACAAGTTTTAGAGTATTTATTTAGTGAAAACTAAATGAAATTATACTTATCAACTTGTCGACCTTTCTCATTGTATCAGCATTTTTTATCGCTGAAGGAAGCGCTATGCTTCAACTTTTTCATTTAAACATTTTGATCTTACATAGGCTCATATTCAAATATAAAAAGAGATTTGAAGCTTGAGTAATACTGTATATCAAATCATTTTTTTAAGACAAAAGCAATGCTTAAGACATTAGGATTTACAGAACAAATCATAAAAATAAATCAAGAATATTCAACAATACAAACTCAACTAGCAAGAGTTATTACAGTGCATAAAGACCGATATATCGTTAAAAATGAAAAACGGGTATTTTATGCGCAAATTATAGGAAGTCTTAGATATGCTTCTAATAGCCCAAAAGATTTCCCTGCCGTTGGCGATTGGGTAGAGATTATTCCCATGGACAAAGATTCAGTGGTTATAAAGTCGGTTTTAAACCGATATTCAACACTAGAACGTAAACGTGTAGGTAAGAGCAATGAACTCCAATTAATAGCGACCAATATAGATGCTGCCTTTATTGTAATGGCCGTGAATCAGGATTATAATTTAAATCGGTTAGATCGTTATATTACTTTATGTAATGAAGGAGGAATAGAACCTATTGTATTACTCACAAAGACCGATTTAATAGAGGATGGAGAAGTTCAAGAATATATAGCTCAAATTAAGCAAAGACATTCTCAAATTAAATTATATGCATTAAGTATGTATAGTGACGGTGGATTTATCCCCTTTAAAGACGACTTATTGAGATTTAAGACCTATTGCTTTATTGGATCTTCTGGAGTTGGGAAATCCACTATAATTAACCGATTACTATATGAAAAGGACTTAAAGACAAATTCAATTAGCACGAGTAATCAAAAAGGGAAACATACAACCACGAATAGGGAGCTTTTTGTGTTGCCAGATGGAAGTATAGTTATCGATACACCAGGAATGCGAGAGGTGGGAATGTCTAATCATTCCAAAGGTATAGAGCAAACCTTTGAGGCTATTACAGATTTAGCTAAAACATGCCGATTTTCGGATTGTACCCATACAAACGAAACAAGTTGTATGGTTTTAGAAGCTTTAGAAAATAGTATTTTATCGGAAGACGTTTATTATAGTTATATAAAGCTTAAACGAGAAGAAGAACATTATGCACAATCGTCTCAAGAACGAAAGAAAAGTGGTAAGAATCTAAGTAAGCTTATCAGACATGCTCAAAAGCGAAAGAAGTATTGAAAATAAAAATACCCCTTTAAATGTAATGTTTAGAGGGATTAAGTTTATCGTAAACCAGATCTACTTAAGCTATTGTATTCAATATAATGACTACATTTACCAATGTAATTTAACTCTATTAAATTTATGAAACGTCTATTAATTTTACTTGTAATTACGACATCATTATATTGTTGTGGACAAGATAATCCTGTTTATAAGCAAGAAGCTATTGAAATGAATAATAAAGCAGGTGGATATTTGCAAAATGGTAAAGTGGATAGTGCATTAATCTTATTTGATAAAGCTATAAAGATGGATGAAACTTATATGATGCCGCACTCAAATAAAGTTAATATCTATTTAAATAGAAAGGAATTTGACAAGGCTATGTTAGAGAATGAAACCATCGTGTCAAAACAGCCTGAAATGGCTGAAGCTTGGAGCTTTTTAGGTATGCTGTATTCTCATTTGGGTTATCATAAAAAAGCAAACCTTAGTTATTCAAAAAGTATCGATTTATATTCAGCTCGCATCAATGATAAAGGACTTGAAGCTTCATATATGAGTAATCGTTTAAATAGAGCTGTGTCTTACATTTTAATAGGAGAGGTGGATAAAGGAAAGGCAGAGTTAAAACAATTGAAAACAGAAGATCCAAATAATCCAATAGTTGATCAGATGCTTCAATTTAGTAAAGACGATTTAATAAAGCAGGTTTTAGGATTATAAATTAATCGTTTAAAAGTGATATTGTAAGATATATTGAAGTGTGAAACACATAGATGTTAAATAAAAAGCCTCCAGATACATTATGTATCTGGAGGCTTTTTATTTATATAAGAAGAATGAAATTATTCTATTCTAAATCGATATTTACACCTAATTGGGCTGCAATTTCAAGGCGAATAAATAAGTTTAAAGCATCATCAGTAATGTTCTCTAAAGCTTCGTTTGCAAAAGCAAATGTTAATAAAGCAATCGCTTCTTTTTTAGGAACACCACGTTGTTGTAAATAGAAAATAGCCTTTTCGTCCATTTGTCCAATTGTACAACCATGAGAACATTTAACATCATCTGCAAAAATCTCTAATTGAGGTTTAGTATCAATAGAAGCATTTTTACTTGTTAAGATATTATTGTTCTGTTGGAAAGCATTGGTCTTTTGAGCATCTTTACAAACCATAATACGTCCGTTAAAAACACCATTAGATTTATCGCCATAAATACCCTTGTACATCTGGTTAGAGAATCCATTAGGCATAGCATGGTTTACTAAAGTAGAGTGGTCAATATGACTTTTTCCTTTTCCAATAGTAATGGCACGTAAATGAGATTCTAAATGTTCACCAATGTGTAAAAATTGTAAATTGTTTCTCACTAATTTACCGTCAAAGCTAAATGTATCTACTTGTGCATGCGATTGTTTATCTTGACGAATCCAAGTATGATCAATCATTGTAGATAAAATCGTATCGTTTTGAATTTTACAAATCACTAAACGACCATTAGCAGCAACATCACCTTCGGTAAGTACATTCGTAAAATGTTCAACAGAACCTTGGTTAAAGTGTCTTTCCGTAATTTTTACTTGCGCATTTTCTTCAACCACATAAAAGTTACGTGGAGCAGTTAATGACGCTTCAGTACTATTGTTAATAAAAACAAGTTCTATTCGCTCTTCAACAATTTGACTCTTTTTTACGTGAATGAATAAACCATCACGGTAAGTCGCCTTGTTTAATGCTAATAAAGAATCTCCTTCTTTTTCTGCAATTTTACCAAAAGAATCTGGTAATTGTGTTGCATTAGCCATGTTAGACATTGTAACTGTAGATGGGAAAGCATCTGATAACTCAGGGCTAAATAATCCATTTACAAAGACAAATTGAAGGGCGTTTTCACTAATTTTTTCTGGTACACTAATTTCTACTTCGGTAGGTAGGTTATCAAGATTCCAGTCTGTGTTTAGAAACTTTTTCAAGTTTGTATACTTCCATTCTTCGTTTGTACGCGTAGGAAGCCCCAACGATTTAAACGCCTCTAATTGAGTTGTTCGATCTGTTGAATCTGTAAATTGATCCAACATAGATGGGTTAATATTTTCTATCCAATTCATATGTACAGAATCTTAAGTTAACCAATCATATCCTTTCTCTTCTAATTCAAGAGCAAGTTCTTTACCACCTGTTTTCACAATTTTACCATCGGCTAAAACGTGTACAAAATCAGGAATAATATAATCTAATAAACGTTGGTAGTGTGTAATAATTAATACGGCGTTGTTTTCGCTTTTTAATTTATTTACACCATTTGCAACAACTCTTAAGGCATCAATATCTAAACCAGAATCAGTCTCATCTAAGATGGCTAATTTAGGCTCTAACATTGCCATTTGGAAAATCTCGTTACGTTTCTTTTCACCACCAGAGAATCCTTCGTTCATAGAACGGCTTAAGAATTTAGGAGACATTTCAAGAAGTTTTTGATTTTCTTTCATCTTCTTTAATAACTCCTTAGCTGGCATTGGCTCTAAACCTTTTGCTTTTCTAGATTCGTTAACGGCAGTTTTTACAAAATTAGAAACTGAAATACCTGGAATTTCAACAGGATATTGGAATGATAAGAAAATACCCTCATGAGCACGCTCTTCTGGGTCAAGGTCTAATAAGCTTACACCGTCTAATTCAATATCTCCTCCAGTTACTTCATAATCATCACGACCTGCAATTACAGAAGATAATGTTGATTTACCAGCTCCGTTAGGACCCATTATGGCATGAACTTCACCTGGCTTAATTTCTAAATTGATTCCTTTTAAAATTTCGAATGCTTCTATTCGAGCTTCTAAGTTATTTATTTTTAACATGATGTTTGTGTTCTAAATTGGGGTTTAACCTACAGATCCTTCTAAGGATAGGGATAGTAATTTACGCGCTTCAACAGCAAATTCCATTGGCAGTTTTTCTAAAACAGCCTGACAATATCCATTAACGATTAGTCCAATGGCTTCGTCTGTTGGAATACCACGTTGGTTACAATAAAATAATTGATCTTCACCAATTTTAGATGTTGTAGCTTCGTGTTCTATTTGCGCTGTATCGTTATCCACTTCTATATAAGGGAACGTGTGAGAACCACATGTATCACCCATTAATAATGAATCACATTCTGAGAAGTTACGTGCATTTTCAGCAGATTTATTAATCTTAACTAAACCACGGTAACTACCATTACTCTTTCCTGCCGAAATACCTTTAGAGATAATTGTTGAGCTGGTATTTTTACCAACATGAATCATCTTTGTACCTGTATCTGCTTGTTGATAATGGTTTGTTACTGCAACAGAGAAGAACTCTCCAACAGAATTATCTCCAAGTAAAATACAAGAAGGATATTTCCAAGTTACAGCAGAACCCGTTTCTACTTGAGTCCAAGATATTTTAGAATCGGTATGACAAATTCCACGTTTAGTAACAAAGTTAAATACACCACCAACTCCATTTTCATCACCAGGGTACCAGTTTTGAACTGTAGAATATTTAATTTCGGCTCTATCCATAGAAATTAACTCAACTACCGCAGCGTGTAATTGATTTTCATCACGTTGAGGGGCTGTACAACCTTCTAGGTAACTTACATAAGCATCTTCATCACATATAAGTAATGTACGCTCAAATTGTCCAGTACCACCTTCGTTAATTCTAAAATATGTAGAGAGTTCCATAGGACAACGCACTCCTTTCGGAATGTAACAGAAAGATCCATCTGTAAAAACAGCTGAATTTAATGCCGCATAATAATTGTCTGCAGGAGGAACAACTGTACCAATATATTTTTTTACTAAATCTGGGTGCTCTTGAATAGCTTCAGAAATAGAACAAAATATGATACCTAATTCTCCTAGTTTTTCTTTAAAAGAAGTCGCAACAGAAACTGAATCTACAACGATATCAACGGCAACACCAGTTAATCGTTTTTGCTCTTCAAGAGAAATTCCTAGTTTTCCGAATGTCTCCAATAATTTTGGATCAATTTCGTCTAAGCTTTTCGGATTGTCAACATTTTGTTTAGGAGCAGAGTAAAAAGAAACCTCTTGTAAATTAGGTTTTTTGTAGGTCACATTTGCCCATTCTTTTTCTTGCATTCCTAAGAATGTTTTATACGCTTTTAAACGCCATTCTAATAACCATTCTGGTTCATTCTTTTTTGAAGAAATTAAACGAATAACATCTTCGTTTAATCCTTTAGGTATGGTGTCTGACTCAATATCTGTAACGAATCCGTATTTATACTCGGAACTGGTTACTTCCTGTAATATTTTATCGTCTTCAGATAAGTTTTGATTTTCTTCCATCGGATTTATGTAGGGGTTCAAAAAATGGATTATAATGAGAAACTTTCACCGCAACCACAAGTACGACTTGCATTTGGGTTTTCGAAAACAAATCCTGTTCCGTTTAATCCTCCCGAATAATTTAAGGTTGTTCCGGCAAGGTAAAGGACTGATTTTTTATCCACAAGAATGCGGATATCTCCATCTTCGATTAATTGATCATTTTCTTTTCGTTCACTGTCGAAGTCTAGTTTGTAAGACAAACCAGAACATCCACCACTTGTAACACCAACGCGTACAAATGACTCAGATAGAGATTTTCCATCTTCCTTCATTAAGCTAATTAGCTTATTTCGGGCTTCTTCTGTTATTTTTATCATCTTTCTTTGTTGGTTGAAAAATTGAATTTTAGCTCTGCAAAATTAAGCATAAAATTAAGATTAAACTTCCTTATTTTAAATAATTATAAATAAGGAAGTAAATTTTCTACCGTATTTATGGTATTTGTAAGAATAGTAGTTTGTATTTTACTGATTTTTAGATTGTTTTAATGTTGTAGGATAGGGAGGGGAATCTTATGGTTTAATTGAAATTATATAATAAGAGCTCGAATTTGTAAGTAAATGATCCATTAAAAAGGAGTTATATAAAAAAAGGATGGTTAAATTAACCTTCCTTTTTTTTGTATACATATTTAAGAGTTAATTAATTTAACCAACCTTTATCCATTCCTTTTTTAGAATACATAATTAAATAAATAGCAATAAGATATATTAATGCTGAAAATACGAGAGCACCTGTTGTGTAAAAATATGCATTGTCTACTATCGTATAGTCATATATGCTTTTAGCAATAACACAAACTAAAGAAAGAATAAACAATAGATTAGAAATCTTTTTTCGCATTAATAAAGTTATACTTCCAATAAAACCAGAAAATACAGCTGTAGCATAGGCCGCTGTTACCCAAGCTGGGTAATCCATAATCATAAGGTCATCTCCTTCCATTTGGCCTGAAGTAATTAAGCTTTGTCCTATATAAGACATAACGCCCATAAGGTTCCATAAGATAGCTAATATTGCAATAATTTTCAGAGATTTTGGAGCAACAGAATTTGTAGTTGTTGTCATGGTAGTGTAATAGAATTTAAAGATTGATAGTGTGTTTGTTAGGTCAATATAAAACAAAAATTGGGATTTTACAATTTATGGATTTAGATCACTGTTGTAAAAGTATCTAGTTAAGGATAAGTGTATAGGGAATTTATTAGAGATAAATAATACTTGGAAAAGCCATTGGATTGGCTGTTTTAGAAATATACATTAAATAGGAATGATAATGTATTTTTGTTAGAGTTTAAAAGAGATTTATAGCCGTATTTGAAAATAATTGCTAAAGTGAGATAAGGCAAAAATTGTTTGTATATTAAACAAGTAAAAGATTAGGAGTAATACAAAGATCTAAATTCTTTATACAACTTAATAATAAACATAAGGGTTAGCTTAACATATTTTAAAATCAATAATAATATTTGATCTTTATTTTACCCTGACAACTTGACACGTTTATATAAAAATATTGTACTTTTGCACAAAATACCTGAAAATGGACCATACAACAGACCAACATAAACAATTAGACGAAAGTCAACAAGGGCAAGCAACTGTCATTGATGCTCATGAGGGATCGAAAAAGCTATATATAGAAAGTTACGGATGTCAAATGAATTTTTCTGATTCAGAGATTGTAGCTTCTATTTTAAATAAAGACGGTTATTCTACAACACGTGATTTAGAAGAAGCCGATTTAATTTTATTGAACTCTTGTTCTATTCGTGAAAAAGCGGAGCAAACAATCCGTAAACGTTTAACTAACTTTAAAAAGCTAAAACGAAATAAACCAAAGATGAAAGTTGGTGTATTAGGTTGTATGGCAGAACGTTTAAAGGATAAGTTTTTAGAAGAAGAGAAAATTGTTGATTTGGTTGTAGGACCAGATGCTTATAGAGATTTACCGAATTTACTAACAGAATTAGATGGTGGTCGTAAAGCGGTTAATGTATTATTAAGTACCGAAGAAACATATGCTGATATTGCTCCTGTAAGATTAGGAGGAAATGGAATTTCTGCATTTGTATCTATTATGAGAGGGTGCGATAATATGTGTGCATTCTGTGTTGTTCCTTTTACCCGTGGTAGAGAACGTAGCCGTGATGTAGAAAGTATCACACAAGAGGTTATTGAACTAGCTGAAAACGGATATAAAGAAATCACACTTTTAGGTCAAAACGTAGATTCTTACCTTTGGTATGGAGGTGGTCCTAAAAAGAATTTTAAGAATTTATCTGAAATTGAAAAAGCAACAAGTACTAATTTTGCTCAATTATTAGAAAAAGTAGCGATAGCTGTTCCAAATATGAGAATTCGATTCTCAACATCTCATCCACAAGATATGGGAGACGATGTATTATATACTATGGCTAAATACGATAACATTTGTAACTATATTCATTTACCATTCCAGTCGGGTAACGATAGAATTTTAAAACTAATGAATAGAGGGTATACAAATGCATGGTATAGAGAACGTATAGATTCTATTAAACGTATTATTCCTGATTGTGGAATTTCTCACGATATTATTACAGGATTTTGTTCTGAAACACCAGAAGAGCATTTAGATACTTTAGAGTTAATGAAGTATGTAGAGTTTGACTATGGATACATGTTTGCATATTCTGAGCGTCCAAATACAATGGCTGCTAAAAAAATGGAAGATGATGTATCTAAGGAAGAAAAGCAACGTCGTTTAGCAGAAATTATAACACTTCAACGTCAGCATGCTATGATTAATAATCAGAAACAAGTTGGTAAAGTATATGAAGTTTTAGTTGAAGGGTTCTCTAAACGATCAGATGAACATTTATATGGACGTAACTCGAGAAATACGGTAATTATTTTCCCTAAAGAAACGTACAAAAAAGGAGATTTTGTAAATGTTATGGTAGATGATTGTACAACAGCAACTCTTTTTGGAACTGCTGTAAAATAAATAATGAAAAATCCTCTTTAGTTTAATAAAGGGGATTTTTTTTCTAAAGATCTAACAAAAACATTTATTTAATTTCTAACTGAAATATGAAATAAATAGTGTGTTTTTGAATTGTATAATATAATTGAGACTATAATAAGACTTTCAATACCTAAAATAGTTATGAAAGAACAAGATATTAAAAGTAGATTTGGAATTGTAGGATTTTCAGTTGGTTTAGATCGAGCGATTCGTAAAGCCATTCAGGTAGCTCCAACAGATATATCTGTCCTAATTTCTGGAGAAAGTGGAACAGGTAAAGAAGCTATTCCAAAAATAATTCATCAGTTATCTCTACGTAAACATAAAGCCTTTATTCCAGTAAACTGTGGAGCCATTCCAGATGGAACCATAGATTCTGAATTATTTGGGCACGAAAAAGGGGCTTTTACCGGAGCGACGGGATCTCGAAAAGGGTATTTTGAAGAAGCAGATGGAGGAACTATATTTCTTGACGAAGTTGCAGAATTACCATTGGCAACCCAAGTAAGATTGTTAAGAGTTTTAGAAACTGGAGAATTTATTAAAGTAGGTTCTTCTAAAGTTCTCAAAACAAATGTTAGAATTGTAGCTGCATCTCATGTTAATCTTTTTCAAGCCATACAAGATGGTAAATTTCGTGAAGATCTCTTCTATCGTTTAAATACTATGCGTATAGAACTACCTCCTTTAAGAGAGAGAGGACAGGATATTCACTTGTTGTTTAGGAAATTTGCTTCCGATTTTGCAGGTAAATATAATATTCCAGCTATACGCTTAAGCCAAGATGCTATAGACCTTATAATGCGTTACAATTGGCCAGGTAATATTCGTCAATTGAGAAATGTGGTTGAACAACTTTCGGTTCTTCAGGAAGAGAGAATGATTGATGCTTTGGCCTTAAAAGAATTTTTGCCAAATTATAAATCGGCTTCAAGATCTGTAATGGTTGCAGATCAAAAAGGACAGGAGAATTACGACGAACGAGAATTGTTGTATAAAGTTCTTTTTGATATGAAAAAAGATCTTTCAGAATTAAAAAAGTTGACATTAGACCTTATGAAACAAGGGTATAACGCCGATTTTGTTGCTGATAATGCACAGCTTATTCAAAAATTGAATCAAGATGTTCAGTCAGATGTTCAACAACCTTCATCTCAAATATTACAACTTCAAGAACCTAAAGTTGAAGATTACGATTTTAATTTATCGTCAAATAATACGTTTACACCTTCGGTGCCCAATGCTATAGAAGATCAACCTATTGAAATTAAATCAATTGAGGTGGAAGATGTTCAAACAAACGAAGAACCATTATCTTTACAAGATATGGAGATTAAAATGATAAAACGTGCGTTAGAGAAATATAAAGGAAAACGAAAAGAAGCGGCCAAAGAATTGGATATTTCTGAACGTACTTTGTATAGAAAAATAAAACAATACGATTTATGAAAAAAGGAGTATTAATACTTATTTTAGGGATAGGAGTCTTATTTCAGTCTTGTAAATTTTATTCGTTTACTGGGGCTGATGTTCATCCTGATTTAGAAACATTTACGGTGTCCAGAATCGTGAATCAGTCGAGTACAGTAAATCCAGATTTAGCTATTAATTTACAAGATGGATTAGTAACACGATTAAATCGACAAACATCTTTACAAGAATTACCTAGAAATGGAGGTTTGGTATATGATATTATTGTCGAATCTTATACCATTCAACCAACGTCTATTAGCTCTGGAGCTGTTGCAGCCGAAAGTCAATTTAGAGTCGGAATAAAATGTACCTTTACCAATAGTAAGGAGGAAAAGAATAATTTCGAAATGGCATTTAGTGCGACTCGTAATTTCCCAAGTACAACAACCTTTCAAGATGCTGAACAGCAATTTTTAGGTGAGATAATTGATGAACTAGTCGATAAGATGTTTAATGAATCATTAGCAAATTGGTAAAATGGAATTGAATCAATTATTACATATTGAGTCAAATATTAAGGACCTAACTGAAAAACAATTGCAAGGGTTAAAACAGCTGTGCAAAAAATTTCCATATTTTCAGTTGGGGCAACTATTATATCAAAAAGCTTTACAGAATATAGACGATAAAAGTGTTTACGATAAAAATTTAAGAAAGACCACTTGTTTGGCTCATGATGCCATGAAGACTTTTTTTAAATTAACAGAAATTACAGATGCTGATAATCTATTAAACAACAATGTGTCTAATGAATCTCCAGCTGAATACCTCGATAATAATGAGGACGAAGACCCTCAAGATAATCAAGAAGAAGTGTATTTAGGATTAAGTGAGACGTCTAAGGAAACTGTACAAGATGAATTATCTTATTCGTATTGGTTAAAGTTAGCAATGGGTCAACAAGATAAGTCTATTGAAGAAATTAAAAATGTGGTTGAAGAAAAAGAATTAGAAGAAAAAAACGATAAAATAGATCGTATAGAAGAGTTTTTAAATAATAAAGTTTTGTTTAAAGCCGATAAAACCAAAATTTCTGGGAAAAATAAAAATCTCGCAGAGGGTAGTATTACAGAATCTAATACATTTACAACAGAAACTTTGGCTAAAATTTACCTAAATCAAGGGTTATATAAGAAAGCAATTGAAGCTTATGAGATATTAAGTTTGAAAAATCCACAAAAAAGTAGTTTCTTTGCAAACCGTATAGAAGAAATTAAAGAACTGAAAAAAAATAAATAACATGTTAGAACTTATTGGAGTATTATTAATCATTGTTTGTATCCTGTTAATAATTACAGTTATGGTACAAAATCCGAAAGGTGGAGGTTTATCTTCAACATTTGGAGGTGGTAACCAAGTTTTAGGTGTTCAAAAGACAACAAATTTCCTTGAGAAAACAACATGGGCTATGGCAATTGCTTTATTAGTTCTAGTTATGGGTACACATATTATTGGGAACCCAATATCTGACGGAGATACTATTCAAATCGATAATCAAGTGCTTCAGGATGCTGCTGCACCATCTACAGAGCAAGGTTTAGATATCGATGCTGCAACAGAATCTGCAACACCAACATCTACAGAAACGCCTGTTACACCAACAGAAGCAACAGAAGAAAATACAGAAGCGCCAAAATAGGCAGCATTTGTTTCAATATTTAAAAAAGGACTACATTAATTTGTAGTCCTTTTTTTGTTTCAATATTAAATGGAAATCGTTTCACCAAGCCCATTAATCCTATATGTTAAATTATTCGTAATTAGTAGTCCTTGAGTATCGCTCGAGTACTTCTCTTTTCCATGTTTTACATCCATTCGGATCACTTTACCTTGATAATCTAAAGAAACATCGTCAACAATGGTGTGCCCTATACAAATAGATTTTGCCGAATAAAATTTTAACAGTTTATCTAAATTTTTAGGTTCTATCTTTTTATAATATTTATAATCTTGTACAAGGCCTCTATACCAGAAAGGACTTTGCTTACCACATACCAAATTAACCTGATTGTCTTTAATGGGAGTATTGTAAATATCCTGATCTAAATATTGATGAGCAATAGAATTTATTTTTGGAAGGCTTAATTGATAGATTGAAAATTGAGGACTTAATCCAGCATTAGTAAAAATATAATCTCCTATTTTAACAACAATAGGTTTGCTTCTTATCCATTGACCTAATACAGCTTGTTTACTATATATAGATGTGTATTTGTTTTTATTGGATTTACTTTTAGGAAGTAGAGTCGAAATTTTTTTATACTTATTTTTGGCATAAGTAAAATTACCTTGAATGTTCATGATTTCATGATTTCCTAAAATAAAATGAACCTTACCACCAGCGTTCATGGCCTCTTGTTCTAATTTATATATAAGCCAAAGAACCTGAGAAACGTGCTTTCCTCGATCAACAAAATCACCATTTAATACGATATGACCATCATTAAATATCCAATTATAGTGTTTGTCAATAACCCCATTGGCGATTAAAAAGCCAGAGAAAGCATTGAAATTACCTTCTATATCAGAAATGGCAATGAGTGCTTTGGGCATTTTGTAAATGCTTTTATTGTTAGGAATAACGGGTTTTAAAGTAATCTTAAATTCTGGATGTGATGGGTCATTTAAGTAGATTGGAATAGGTTGGTGAATATCAATACGCTTAGATTCTAATTCTGATAAATGGTTGATTTGATATAAGGTGTCACCATAAATATAGGGGCCATCAATTCCATTTAACTCTACCGGTGGGCGTTCGTTAAATAAAAAATGATTGTGTTTTTCATCAAAGTCAAACCTAAAAGGCCCTACGCTCATAATTAAACCGGTAAAACGAACTAGAAGTATGATGAGAATCAAAAAGCCTAAGCAAAATAAAAAACCAAATTTTAAATATCTCATAATTAGAATAAGTAGGATTATAATAAGATAAAACGAGGGGGGTAAATAATTATTGTTTGAGGACTATATCACCAATGTTTTCTAAAACTTCAGTAATTTGCAAAAAAAATAGAATGACAACCTTCGAAACTGAATTTAGAGTAATGTATGCAGATACGGATCAAATGGGTGTAATGCATCATGGTTCTTATGTGAAATATTTAGAAGTGGCAAGAACAGAACTTATGCGCTCTTGTGGTATGCCTTATAACGAAATGGAAAAAGCAGGGGTTATGTCTCCCATTTTAGATTTAAATTTAAAATACATTAAACCGGCTCGATATGATGAGGTTTTAAAGGTGTGCACATGGATTTCTAAAATTAAAGGGAGTAGAATTGTATTTGACTATAGCATTTATAACGGAGAGGTTTTATTAACCAAAGCGAGTACAACCCTTGTGTTTTTAGATGCAAAAACAATGAGACCTTCGGATATTAAAGAAGAATTTATTGAAAAAATAAAATCTTATATACATATTAGTCAGTAGAAGGAAGAAGGTTGTTATACCTAGAATAAAATGTGAGAATATTTCTATATTGCATGTTGGTAAGAATATTGCATTTTACAAACGTATTGAAAGTTAAAAATATAAAGACGATATACATGAAGAATACGAGAATTCAGAAGTATTTAACTATTGCTATTTTAAGTTTGTCGTTATTCGGAACGACACTTAAAGCAGATGAAGGAATGTGGATTCCAATGCTTTTAGAGCAGTTAAATGAAGATGAAATGATAGATATGGGACTTGAGTTAACCGCTGAAGACATCTATTCTATTAATAAATCAAGTTTAAAAGATGCTATTGTTCATTTTGGAGGTGGATGTACAGCCGAAATGATTTCTAAAGAAGGTTTAATGTTAACCAACCACCACTGTGGATATGGTCAAATACAAAACCACAGTTCGGTAGAGCATGATTACCTGAAAGATGGTTTTTGGGCAATGGACAGGAATGAAGAGTTGCCTAACGAAGGTTTAACAGCAGCGTTCATTAAACGTATGGATGATGTTTCTGAACAAGCATTAATGGGTGTAGACTCAAAGATGTCTGAAGATGAAAGACGAAATACGATATCCGCAAATATTAAAAAAATTGTTGAAGACGCTACAAGTGGAACACATTATACCGCTAAAGTAAAGCCCTTTTTTAAAGGGAATCAATACTTTTTATTTATTATTGAGACATTTACAGATGTAAGATTGGTTGGAGCACCGCCGTCGTCTATTGGGAAATATGGTGCCGATACAGACAACTGGGTTTGGCCAAGGCATACAGGTGACTTTTCAATTTTCAGAATTTATGCTGATAAAAATAATAAGCCAGCAGCCTATAGTAAAGACAATGTACCATATGTACCTGCACACAGTTTACCAATCTCTATCAAAGGTGTAAAAGAAGGTGATTTTACAATGGTATTTGGATTTCCAGGACGTACAAACGAATACTTACCATCTGATGAGATAGATCAAACTTTAAATGTAATTAACCCAGCTAAAATTAAGTTGAGAGGGACAACATTAGAGTTAATGGATAAGCGTATGCGTGCAGATCAGAAAGTGAAAATTCAATATGCAGCAAAGCAATCGAGTATTTCTAATGGTTATAAAAAATGGATCGGAGAAAATACAGGGTTAAAAGAAAGCAAAGGGTTGGATAAAAGAAGACAGTATGAGTCTGAATTTACCATTCATACTAAAGGAATGAAAAAGTATAAGAAATACGATGGAATTCTTTCAAGTATGAAAGGTTTATATCAAGAGCGTAAGCCATTGTCTTTAGCAAGAGAATTTTTTATTGAAACATCTTATGTTAATGTTTCGTCTATGCAATCATGTTTCGGAATATATAGATTGTTAAAACTAAAGGATGATGAGGAAAAGTTTAAAGCTGGAGTAGAACGTTTAAAATCAAGCTCTGTTAAATACTTTAAAGACCTTAATGTAGATTTAGATAGAGATATCTTAGCCTCGTTAATCAAGATAAATGTTGAAGATTTAGAGGAAGGACAATATCCTGGTATTTATAAATCTATGTACAATAAATCGAAAGGGAATATCAACAGTGTTTTAGAAAAAATATATAAGAAATCTTATATTGTTTCTGAGGAAAAGATGAATAAATTGTTGGCTCAATCTCCTAAGAAAATTGCAAAGAAATTATCTAAAGATCCATTCTATAAAATGTTTAAGGAAGGAGCTGATTATTTCTATAGTGAGATCACTCCAAAATATGGTAGCATTCAAGATAATATAAATCGATTGATGAGAGATTATATGGCTGCTCAGATGGAAGTGTTTTCGGCAAAAAGATTTTATCCAGATGCAAATAGTACAATGCGATTAAGTTATGGTAAGGTAGAAGGAATGTCTCCTAAAGATGCTCTAGTTTATAAGTACCAAACCTATTTAGATGGAGTAATCGCTAAATATATTCCTGGAGATTATGAATTTGATTTGCCTAAAAAACTAATTGAATTATATGAAACGAATGATTATGGACAATATGCAGATGATAACGGGAAAATGCCTGTTTGTTTTATTGCAAGTAATCATACAACTGGAGGAAACTCAGGAAGTCCGGCATTAAACGGAAAAGGAGAATTAATAGGATTAAACTTTGACCGTGCCTGGGAAGGAACAATGAGTGATTTAAACTATGACGTTAAACGTTGTAGAAATATTATGGTAGATGCGAGGTATGTATTATTTATTATTGATAAATATGCTGGAGCTAAACACTTAATTGAAGAAATGGAATTGGTTAAATAAACTAAGTTTAAATATTCATAAAAATAACGAGGGGAAATACAGTGATGTATTTCCCCTCTTTTTTAGATAAATAATAAAATTAAGATTTATATGTTTTGTCTATCTCACTCCCCAGAAAAATAGAGCTACAAATCTTTTCTTTAATCTAAAATAATCATAATGTAATATACCCCTCATAAAAACAAAATCAAGCTTTCTATAGAAAGAAAACATTTTGATTTTAATGATGAAACAAAGATACATCTTGATATAAAGGAATGTGCGCGCAAAAATACCGAAATATAAACCACGTATTTTTACGTGTTTTTTTTTGCGATATTCATTGCCTTTTTTTTCAATACAATAATCTAAATTTGAGTATAACCAAAAAATCGAAATGTATGACATTAATTAAAGACACAATTCCATTAACTAAAGGTAAAGAGTGGGCTGCAAAATGGCAGTCAGAAAATCCAAATAAAGCTAAAGCTTTTCTAATTCCTATGGAGGATATTATTGAAACGTTAACAGAAATGAATGTTCTTCAACAAATTCCTGGGCAAGCATCTTATCATTTGAATGTTAGCGAAAATGAAGGGCTTAGAGCATATGTGGGAATAAAAGAAGATACAAATCCAACGGTAGGGTCTAATGAGAAATTATTAATTGTTGGTACTGTTTTAAATCAAGAAACAGGCGAACATTGTGATATTATTCAAGATGGAGATTATCCAGAATCTGGAATTACACGAGTAGGATCAGGAATTTTTGATTTTACATTACCTTGTCCTAATCATTGCGATCAAGGGAAGTCCATTGTTTAATCCATCCAAATAATTGAATGAGCGAAGTATTTGATACAGTATTGAGTTCGCTAGAGTATATATTAATTCTAGTCATATTGTATTTATATTCTAAGCATAATATAATACAGGGTTTTAAACGACAGTTTAGAATCCTGTATTGGTATTTTATCGTATCGTTTTGCATTTTAATTACAATATCATTATTGCATTACCTAAAAGTAGGTAATTTAATTGTTTCACATTTTTACTTTATTACCAGATTTATACTATTATCACTATTTTATAAGTCCTTGTTTTCATTGAGACAGAAGCAGTTTGTTAATACTTTATTAGTGGTAACGCCACTAATTATAGGTATTCACTTCTATTATAATCCAGATAAAATATGGACATTTAATGTTTTAGAAATATTTTTAACATCTATACCTTTAGTTATATATTCAATTATACATTTATTTAATTCCTTAACCCGAAAAAAAGTATTTCTTTATGTCAATGTAGCAATCTTGATGTATATTAGCTCAAGTACTTTGATATTTATTTTGGGTGATATTTTAACATCTATGACCAGAACAATGGTGTTGGATATATGGATGATTAATAAGGTATTATATTTAGGTTTTTTAGTACTATTTATTATTGAATATATATATGCAAAGAAACGATGAGCAAATAATAATTGAGGGATTAATTTATGCGATCATTTTTATTATTCTTCTTGTAACCGGATTAATTCTATTTTTCTTTGGTACAAGAAAGAAAATGATAGAGAAAGAGAAAGAGATCGAATCTAAAGAAAAAGAGATTCGTCATCAGAACAGAATTATCCAAGCAACCATTACGGCTCAAGAAAAAGAAAGAAAGCGTATCGCTAGAGATTTACATGATGCGATTAGTTCTAAATTAAGTTTAATAAGCTTGTCTACTCATTATTTATTAGGGAGCTCAGAATTTACCGAAGAACAAACCAAATCTATTCATGGAATTCTAGATATTATATCGCATACATTAGATAAATCCAGAACAATAGCACATAATTTATTGCCACCGGTTCTATCTAAATTTGGATTGGTTACAGCTTTAGAGGAGTTGTTTGAAGAGTTTATTGCGAATTCGGAACTTAAAATAGATCATTATTTAGAAGAAATTCATTTGGATAATAAAATGTATGATCTTCATATTTTTAGAATAATTCAAGAGCTAATTAAATAATTCACTTAAACATGGAGATAGTTCAGAGGTAACTATTGAATTATCGGAACATGTTACACATTTTACCTTAAAATATTCAGATAATGGAAAAGGGTTTGATACCTCTAATCTGGATAAAAAAGCTGGTATTGGATTAGAAAATATTAAAAGTAGAGCTCTGATAATCGGAGGAGAGATAAACATAAAAAGTAAACCTAAGGAAGGTATGACTTTTATATTAAACTGTGACTATGACCAATAATGAGACAATTAAAAATAGCAATTGTTGACGATGAATTATTATTTCGTCAAGGTCTAAAATCTATATTGGGTTTAGATAAAGATATTGAAATCTTATTTGACGCTTGCGATGGAGAAGATTTATTGAAGCGCTTAAAGAATCAAAATGTTTTACCAGACATTATTGTGACAGATCTCAATATGCCTAAATTAAATGGCGTTGAAACCACTAAAGTATTAAGATCTGAATATCCTGAGATTAAAATCATTGCCTTAACAAGTTATTTTAGTAAACCTTTTATAGTGAATATGATTTCATTAGGTGCTGTTGGATATTTGGCTAAAAATAGTACGCCAGAATTAATGATAAAGACCATTAAGAAAGTATTTGAAGTGGGATTCTATTATGATCAGCAGGTTATGAAACATATTCAGGATGGGTTATTGAATCCAACTCAGAAATTGACACGATCTAAGTTTGATAATGCGTATTTAACCAGACGAGAAAAAGAAGTGTTGGAGTTGATATGTAAAGAATATTCAACCAATGAAATTGCAGAGGCTCTTTCTATTAGCCCTAGAACAGTAGAAGGACATCGAAATAATCTTATACTTAAAACAGGCGTTAAAAATATTGCTGGATTAGTAGTGTTTGCCTTATCTAATAATTTGGTTTCGGTAAAGATAAATACCTTTAAGTAGATCAAGTTAGAAATTATTAAACATAAAAAAAGGGAACATTTTATATAAAATGTTCCCTTTTTTATGTTCTTTATTTTTTATCTGATACGATCTACAGAATCTACTAAGGCTTGATCTTTCTTAATGTTCTTTCTTGCGAAAGAAATTGCGATGTAAGAAAATGCAATGAAGTAAACACCAAAACCATTTGCTTGTATTGTGTCTTGTATAGTATACATAGAGTAAATAACCCAAGCACATGTTATTAAAATTGTAATTATATTAACAGTACATAGCATCATTTGCTTTTTACGATCTTTAAATAAAAATATAGTTATTAAACTTAAGATCATACTTATTGCTCCTAACCCTAATAAAATCATATTATCCATGGCCATAATAGGCGCATCGTCTAATGTAATATAATATGGGAAAACAAATAAAAAACAAGCCGTAGTAATTACGGAAATAAAAAGTAAAATACTTTGAATACGTTGTATCATGATTATTAAATGTGTTAAACAGAAACCGAATAATCTCTTAGGGCATTATTAAGAGATGTCTTTTTGTCTGTACTTTCTTTACGTTGCCCGATAATTAGAGCGCAAGGTACTTGAAAATCTCCAGCTGGGAAAGATTTTGTATACGAACCTGGGATAACAACTGATCGAGAAGGAACTTCTCCTTTATATTCTTTTGGAGTGTCTCCTGTAACATCAATAATTTTAGTGGATGCCGTTAAAACAACATTAGCACCTAATACAGCTTCTTTTCCAATTTTAACCCCTTCAACAACAATACATCTAGAACCAATAAATGCATCGTCTTCAACAATAACTGGTGCAGCTTGTAAAGGCTCTAAAACACCACCTATTCCTACTCCTCCACTTAAGTGTACATTTTTACCAATTTGAGCACAAGAACCAACAGTAGCCCAAGTATCAACCATAGTACCAGAATCTACATATGCTCCAATATTTACATAAGAAGGCATCATGATAACTCCAGGAGCTAAAAAGGCTCCATGTCTTGCAATAGCATGTGGTACAACGCGTACACCAAGTTCTGCATAATTACGTTTTAATGGAATCTTATCATGAAACTCAAAAGGTTCTACCTCTATTGTTTCCATTTTTTGAATCGGAAAATAAAGCACAACCGCTTTCTTTATCCATTCATTCACTTTCCAACCGTCTTCTGTAGGTTCAGCAATTCTAAGTTTCCCTAAATCTAAATCAGCGACCACTTGTCTTATGGCATCTTGTACATTCGAATCGTTTAATAATGAACGATCTTCCCATGCTTGCTCTATAATAGTTCTCATATCTATATGTTCAAAATAGATCACAAAAGTAATAAACATCTTATTATTCATATCTACTCACGACATTTATAAACAACATTTTTATTTTTTGGTTTATTTTATACAAGGTATAGGTTCAATATGAGTTAATAATTTTCTTTATATTAGAATATCCAGAATAAATAAATGTAACATGTCTAGGGTAGGTATAACACATTGGTTAGTTAATAAACCAATTGCACATAGAGGATTGTATGATGGGAATAAATTTATCCCAGAAAATAGTATGCTTGCATTTAGAAATGCCGTAAACAATAATTATGCTATAGAGTTGGATATTGTATTCACAAAAGATGGAGAGGTAATCGTATTTCATGATTATAATACATTAAGATTGTGTGGTTTGAATTCGAATGTATCCGATTTAACACTTAAAGAAATAAAAGATCTGAATCTATGCAATACCAAAGAGAAAATATCAACCCTTTCTGAGGTCTTACAAGTCGTTAACGGAGAGGTGCCAATACTTATTGAAATAAAGAACAAAGGTAAAGTAGGTTATTTTGAATACACTGTGTATGAAATTGTAAAATCCTATAAAGGGGCATATGCTATACAATCATTTAATCCTAGAAGTTTAAGATGGTTTTATAAACAGAGACCAGGAGTGATTAGAGGTCATTTGGCTTCGAGGTGCCATCAAGTAAAATTACCTTACTATAAACGGTATATATCTAAAAATTTACTTTCACTAGGATTAAGTAAACCAGATTTTATAGGGTATAAAATAGAAGATTTGCCTTATAAATCGGTGACTAAAATGAGGTCGAAACTTCCCGTACTAGGGTGGACGATTAATACAAGCTCTAAGTTAGAACATGCAAAATTATATTGTGATAATTATATCTTTGAGAATATTGATATATCAAAATTAAAATAGATGCTTTTAAAACATCAAGATCAGTTGCATGTTGGCATATTTCAAATGAACCTAGAATGGGAATCTCCAAAAGAGAATCTTTTGAAAATAAAAAATGGGCTTGAAAAATTTAGGGATAAATTAGATGTATTACTACTGCCAGAAATGTTTACAACAGGGTTTTCTATGGAGGCCAATGCTTTAGCATGGACTTATCTTCATCCGGGGTTTATTATGGTTTCAGAATAGGCGAAAACGTATAAATGTTCTATCATTGGATCGGTTTGGTTTCATGAGGATAATAAATTTTATAACCGATGTTTCCATTGGAACCTCGATGGTGAAGTTGAATTTTATGATAAAGTACATACATTCTCTTTAGTGAAAGAAAATCAATTTATTACAGGGGGAACAGATCAAAAAATATTCCATGTAAGGAATTGGAAAATTAAACCACAAATATGTTATGATTTAAGATTCCCAAAAGGGTCTTATAATAATGGAAACAATCCATACGATCTTTTACTTTATGTTGCGAATTGGCCTGAAAAAAGAATTGAAGCATGGGATGTGTTATTAAAAGCACGAGCTGTAGAAAATCAATCTTATGTTATTGGAGTTAATCGCGTTGGTGAAGAACCAAAAGCAATAAAATATTCTGGACATTCGGTGGCTATTGATTATAAAGGTAAAATAATTAAAGAATTGCCTAAATATAAAGAAGAAATAATGCTTGTAACCCTTCAAAAAAAGCCACAAATAGAGTTTAGAAATCGCTTTCCCATTTATTAAGGATGAAATTTGAGTGGTATAACACACAAGGAATCTGAATAATTAATTTTAAATTTGTGCAAACCTAAAGTAAATAGAAGATGACTGAGTCTTTGCATCATGAATGCGGTATAGCGATGCTTCGCTTATTAAAGCCCTTAGATTACTATATTGAAAAGTATAATGATCCGTTTTGGGCGCTCCAGAAAATGTCTATGCTTATGCAAAAGCAAGTTAATCGTGGACAAGATGGAGCTGGAATAGCTAACATTAAATTCGATTTACCACCTGGTTACCGCTACATTAGTCGTAAGCGTGCTGTTGGAAATAGTTCTGTAAGTGAAATTATGACCTCTATTGAGGATAGATTTGATATACTTAGAGAAAAATATGGTGATGAAAAAATGATGGATCCAGAATGGTTGAAGTTAAATGCACCATTTACTGGAGAATTATTTTTAGCTCATTTGCGTTATGGAACGTATGGCGGAAATAGTATAGAACAATGTCATCCATTTTTAAGACAAAATAACTGGAAGAGTAGAAACTTAGTATTGGCGGGTAACTTCAATATGACTAATGTAGATGTTCTTTTTCAACAGTTAGTAGATCTTGGGCAACACCCTAAAGAAAAAGCGGATACAATTACTATTCTTGAAAAAATAGGACATTTCCTTGACGAAAAGGTAAATGAACTATACCAAGATTATAAGGACGAGGGAATGTCTAAAAAGGATATTTCTAAAAACATAGAACGTCATTTAGATATTGAAGATATCCTAGTGAATTCTGCTAAAAAGTGGGATGGAGGTTATGTGATTTCTGGAATGTTTGGACATGGAGATTCATTTGTGTTGAGAGATTCTAATGGAATACGTCCTGCATTTTATTATCAGGATGATGAAATTTTTGTTGTTGCTTCTGAACGTCCAGTTATTCAAACAGCGTTTAATATTGATGCTTCTCAAATTAAACAAGTAGAGCCTGGTCAAGCCATTATTGTAAAAAGAAATGGTGAAATAAAGTCAGTTCAAATTACACCTAAAGCAGAAAAAAAATCATGTTCTTTTGAACGTATTTACTTCTCAAGAGGAAATGATGCTGATATTTACAAAGAACGTAAGGCCTTAGGACAATTGGTTGTGCCTAAAATCTTAAAAAGTGTAAATGATGATATACGCAATACTGTATTTTCATTTATACCAAACACAGCTGAAACTTGTTTTTACGGAATGGTAAAAGAAGTTGAATCTACGCTTAAGAGTAAACAGCTAAAAGAATTAATGGCTTTAGGGAATTCTGCTACAGAAGACCAAATAAAGAACATTATTCAAACCACAACTCGTATTGAGAAAATTGCTATAAAAGATGCTAAGTTAAGAACCTTTATTACAAGCGATAGTAGTAGAGATAATTTAGTTGGGCAAGTTTATGATATTACTTACGGAGAAGTTAAGCCTACAGATAATTTAGTTATTATTGATGACAGTATTGTTCGTGGGACAACCTTAAAACGTTCGGTCCTTAGAATTTTAGATCGTCTGCAAGCTAAGAAAATCGTTATTGTATCTTCTGCACCGCAAATTCGTTACCCAGACTGTTATGGTATAGACATGGCTAAACTCGGTGATTTTATTGCATTTAGAGCGGCAATAGCCCTTCTTAAAGAGCGAGGAATGGCACATATTATAGACGAAGTTTATGAAAAGTGTAAAAAACAAGCCAACCTTGACGATGCTGAGATTGTAAATTATGTAAAAGATATTTATTCTCCATTCTCAGAGGAAGAAATTTCAAATAAGGTAACAGAACTATTAAAACCTAATGGAATGAAGTCTGATGTTGAAATTATCTTTCAATCTGTAGAGCAACTTCATGAAGCTTGTCCGAATGACGCAGGAGATTGGTACTTTACAGGAAATTACCCTACACCAGGAGGAAAGCGTGTTGTAAACCGTGCTTTAATGAATTATTACGAAGGTAAAAACGAAAGAGCATATTAAACGAAAGAGGTTTAAACATATATAAAACATAAGCCCAATAATTAAACAATTATTGGGCTTATGTTTTTATTTAAATGTTTTAAATAAAAAAGCACCTTCATTAATGAAGGTGCTTTTTTTATATTGAATATCAGAACTCTTTGTTTTTGGTTATGTTGTTGTCTTCTTTAAGATGACAAGGTATTAGTTACAAGAGTACCCTCCAGCTTCTGCAGCTGCTACATAAGTATCATAGTCTGCAGTTATTGTTTGAGGAGCAGTACCATTTACTGTAAATGTAATCGTTCCATCTCCGTTATCGCAAACTTCAGAAGAAAGAGTAACCCCTGCTTGAGATATCGAACAAGTTATACAATCGTCGTTATTTGAATCTGATGAATCGTCATCTTTACTACAAGATGTTAATGCTACTGAAGATGCTAATGCTAATGCTGTAAGTGCGAAAAATTTTTTCATGTTAGGTGTGTTTAGGTATTATTTAATTGAGTTCAATGTTTCAATAGGTGCGAATATAATACAAATAATATATAAGTTCAAAATTATGTCTTTAATTTAGGTACATACAATATAAAAGTATAGAGCAAAAAAAAGGTTGATACATAAATGTACCAACCTTTTATATCTATAATATGTCCCGTCCTGAAATATCGTTACAAAAAAAAACTGTAATGAATAAAGATGGAAAAACGGATTACGTTAAGCGTAGCCAAAAGGATTACTCGTTATCCTTTAAACTTCAAGTGATCAATGAAATTGAACGTGGAGAACTTTCAACGACAGGTGCTGTTAGGAAATATGGTATCCAATCACGATCGACAGTAGTAAATTGGCTCAGAAAATATGGTAACTTTGATTGGGAAAACCAAACACCTTCAAATATGCCAAAAACACCAGCTCAGAAATTATTGGAGTTAGAGCAAAAGGTTCGATTACTTGAGAAGCAGAAAGCTCACCTTGAGAAACAGGTTGAACAAGCAGATAAGAAAGCGATCATTTTTGATATGATCATTGATATGGCAGAGAAAGAGTATAATATACCTATCCGAAAAAACTCCTCACCCGAGCAATCGACGACTTCAAAGAAGAACATCAAGAAAGCATAACCGCTACCTGTAGATTACTCGGGGTAAGTAGACAGGTTTATTATCGCTCCCTTCAATCAATGTACAACCGAAAGCAAATAGCCCAACAGGTCGTTGATCTAGTGAAGGCTGTTCGTGTACAAATGCCGCGTATCGGAACACGTAAACTCTATTATATTCTTCAAGATAGTTTGAGGGAACTGGAAGTAGGAAGGGACAAGTTATTTTCAATTTTAAAAGCAAATCATATGCAGATCATTCCAAAACGATCTTACCATATCACAACCGATTCACATCATCGTTTTCGTAAGCACAAGAATATTGTGGCTCAACTTTCTATAGTTCATCCAGAACAAGTTTGGGTGTCTGATATAACCTATATTGGGAATCACGAAAATCCAATGTATCTAGCTCTGATTACCGATGCTTATTCAAAAAAAATCGTTGGCTATGACGTGTCTAACAGTCTCTGTACAGCAAGCTCTTTAAGAGCCTTATCCATGGCCGTTAAATCTAGACTGTATAAAAAGGAAGAGCTTATTCATCACTCGGATCGAGGGCTTCAATATTGCAGCGATGATTACCAGAAACTATTAGGGAAAAGGAATGTAAAATGCAGCATGACAGAATCCTACGATCCATATGCTAACGCTGTTGCTGAAAGAATAAATGGAATTATAAAGCAAGAGTTTTTGGGCTATGACCGGAAAATACCCATCAGTATTATGAAACGATTAGTCAAAGACAGCGTAAGAATATATAATGATATTAGACCTCATTACTCCTGTTACATGCTCACTCCAAAACAGATGCATCGTCAAAGAGAAATTAAAATCAGAACTTATAAAAACAAAAACAGTGTTGATAATATTATCAACACTGTTTAATAAATTAAGTATATTCGCTTAAAACCTGTAACGGTTATTTAGGACGAGACAATAATTAGATTAAGATACTAATTTCTTAACTAAATCAGCAGCATCTTGTAAAGCGATAGCAGAGTGTACCTCTAAACCACTTTCGTCAATAATTGTTTTAGCTTCTTCAGCGTTTGTTCCTTGTAAACGTACAATAATTGGTACATTAATATCAGTCATGTTTTTACATGCTTCAACAATACCATTAGCAACACGGTCACAACGTACAATACCTCCAAAAATGTTAACTAAAATAGCTTTTACATTTTGGTCTCTTAAAATAATACGGAATGCTTGTTCAACACGAGCAGCATCTGCAGTACCTCCAACATCTAAGAAGTTAGCTGGGTTACCTCCAGACATCTTAATAATATCCATAGTAGCCATTGCTAATCCTGCACCATTTACCATACATCCAACGTTTCCGTCAAGTTTTACGAAGTTTAATCCGTAATCACCAGCTTCAACCTCCGTTGCATCTTCCTCACGTGTATCACGTAATTCAGCGATATCTTTATGACGGTATAATGCGTTATCATCAATCGTTACTTTAGCATCAACAGCAATAACTTTATTATCTGATGTTTTTAACACAGGGTTAATTTCAAACATAGAAGAGTCAGAACCAACAAATGCATTATAAAGGCTGTAAACAAACTTTACCATGTTTTTGTATGCCATTCCTTCTAACCCAAGGTTAAAAGCAACTTTACGAGCTTGGAATCCTTGTAAACCAACTTTTGGGTCGATTTCTTCTGTGAAGATTAAGTGTGGCGTTTTATCAGCAACCTCTTCAATATCCATTCCACCTTCTGTAGAATACATAATCATATTTCTACCAGAAGCACGGTTTAATAAAACCGACATGTAAATTTCTGAAGTTTCAGTTTCACCTGGGTAATATACATCCTCAGCAATTAGTACTTGGTGTACTTTTTTACCTTCGGCAGAAGTTTGAGGAGTAACTAATTGCATTCCAATAATGTCATTAGCTATAGATTTAACTTCATCAAGATTTTTGGCAAGTTTAACACCACCACCTTTTCCACGACCACCAGCGTGTACTTGCGCTTTTACAACGTGCCATCCTGTACCAGTTTCTTCAGTTAATTTTTTAGCAGCTTCAACAGCTTCTTCTGGAGTAGTAGCAACAATTCCGCGTTGGATTCCAACACCGTAACCTGCTAATATTTCTTTTCCTTGATATTCGTGTAAGTTCATGACGTATTTTTTTGTCTCGAGCAAAAATAGTTTTTTGATTCCATATAGAAAAGCATATTTTTTCGATATTTCTATTTTTTCACTATTATTTATAAAAGCTTTACATGAATAGACAAATAATACTGATATTTAATAGGTTTAAATGTTTTATGGAAACCGTTAAATATATGAAGATGTATCATTTAATTAACTTGTTTACGTATGCTAGTATTCTGTTTTAATAGTAATTTAAGAATTCGAGTCATTTCAACTTGGTTTTCTATAGTGGCTTGAATACCTGTGTTGTAATTATTAATTGTAAATGTTGGGGTAGGAAGCGTGTTATTATTTAATTCGCTTTGGATGGCTTGGGTTTTAAGTAAAAGCTTTTGAAGAATGTAAATCATCTCTTCTTGCTTTTCTTCGGTAGCCGATAAGAAATCTTTTGGTGCATGGAAAACAATGTAACTAAAGACATCATTTACAGAAAGATCTAATACATGTCCCCAATCTGTATATTGATCTTTTTCTATCAAAAGTTTAATCTCGGTGTAATTTCCATTCGTAACAAATGTAAATTCTCCGGTTTGCTCTTCATAAGAAGTAATAAGCGTATCTTGAATGTGATCATACACCATAACATGACCATTTTCTAACCCTTTTAATCTTATCAGTTTGTAGGTGTTTGTTTGGTCTTGTAATGCAACTTGTAATTGGCTAATGTCAGATATTGTAGAATTCCCTGTCGTTTCAATTTTCTCAAATAAATCGCATACAGTAAGTTCTCCATTAGCAACAACTTCTATCGAATAATCGGATAGATTGAGGGTTGTTCCATTTTTAGAAGCTAAAAATGTTGTGACGTTGGGTTGGTCTTGGTTTATCGATACTTTGTCGTACTTTATATAATCGTAAAGATTACATAAACTAGTTGAATCTGAAATGGTAATTGTTTTGGAGGCGTGATTTATAGATATTCCAGTATAAGAAGAAACAGTAGTCATATTGTTTTCCGAAATACCATCGTCATCTAAAAGCTTAATATTACCTAAATCGTTTTCTCCATTTAACCCTTCCTCATAATCTAAAGTGAAAGATTGAGCTTTAAATAACTTGTTATAGTGAGCAAAATAAACATCGTATTCATTTTGATACGATACACTTGAAGATCCGTGGGTTTGTCTGTATTGAAGAAGGCGTTTGGTATATGATCCATTTGCATTTACTGCCGTAGAATTTGTGAACGCATCTCCAATTTTACGCTTAACATAAACATCTACATTTGTAAGTGGATTATTGTCATCGTCAATGGTTTGTAAAGAAAGATCTCTGTTAACCTCTAAAATATTATTATAAAACTGTCCTTTTATAACATTTCCTAATGGATTGTTTAAAATAGTTGTGTATAAACTGCTTGAATAAAGACAAATATTTCTCGCCTTTAATCGGTCTATTTCGTAGGTGTTATTTCCTGGGAAATTTACTAAAACAAAATGTCTACTTCCACTTCCTGTATTGTTGTCAATAATATCTAAATTGGTTAACGAAGAAGGAATGTTTCCTAATCCAAACTCTAAACCAGCAGTATTACTTCTATGGTCCATAACAAGTCCATCAATAGTAATATTAGAACTTGCAAAATGTGAATAACTAAATGTTTTAGAAATAACAAACGAATTTCTAAAATGTACGCTAGCTCCAGGTTTAATGTCAAAATCGCTACGAGATGTTGTTGCAATAACCCAGGTTACACCTTCTAATTCAACATTACAACCATTCATAAAACGAGCTTGAGAAGATCCGTTGTAATTATCGGCTCCAAAGGCCCCTGCATCATGTTGTTCAAGAACGTAAACACTACTTTTAATAACGGGTTTTAAATCGTTATCGTAAACAATTTGACCACCGCTATCACGTTTGACTTCTCCCAGTTTAATAGACGCATTATTTCCAAATCGTAATCGCCCTCCATTATAAATTCGGATAATTCCTAAAGGAATAGGGTTTATAGATTGAGTGATTAGGACGTCTCCTGTTACGTAATAATAAATACCATCCTTACTTATTCCAGATAAGCTTTCTAGATTAACTTGAGCATTTACATTAGATGTACCAAGGATACTAATGATGAAAAAACACAAGCGAAGCATATTGCTAAGATGTTTTTTGAACCTAAGGATGAATACCATAATTGTTTAATATAATTGCACCAATTCCATGAATGATAATTGATATGATTTTTTTTGTAAATACATCCAGTATCTACATCAGTTATTTAAATCAAATCGTATTAAGAGTGCAAAACTACAAATAATTAGAAGATAATTTACCCTAGGATATTGTTTTACAGAGATTCAGTAAATAAAATATCTAAAAAAAATAGATTATATTCATCTGTTATTTAATTGAAAGCTTTTATTTTTGCATTAAATTCTATTCTAATAATATTAGAGTTGTTAAAGAACTTATTTAAAAACGGTTATGAAATACATTATATTTTTTTCATTATTATTCTTACTTTCTGTATCAGAAGGGTATGCTCAGTTTTATACATCTTCTGAAATAGAACAGATAAATCTTAATAAAACAGCGAACGAAGGTGATTTTTATTTAGATACTGTAAATAATCGATATTATGTTGGATTAACTCATGGAATAGTTACTGAAGTTGGATTAGACTCTTCCGGAATTGTGCAAATTGTTTCCAATTCATTGTTAGATGAGAATGATATGGTGTCTGACAGTCCAACTAGAGGTGTAACACAAAAGAGTGTGAAACATTACATAGATAGTCTAACAACTCCTAATATAGAAGTTAGCAATGAATTAATGTTTGATGGTAAACTACATGCCAATTCATCTTATCACAATTATTATTATGTAAGTATGAAAGTGGATTTAGGGTATTGTGTAGTGAGATATAATAAAAATGATGTTAATGATGAATCTAAAGCAGAGTCTTCTTCTGATCCACAACCAATAACGCTAAATTCTGTTGTTGGATTAACATATAATTAGATTAATAATTTAAAATAATAATATACATTTTATCTATAAAAATAACTCGATTTTAATTGTAATTTCATGTTTTCATTTTATGAAAATTTAATTAAAAAAATTATATTTACAAGCATTGAAAATGGTGAATGACATACAAACATTCACAAGTTATCGAATAATTTGATTCACTCATTAAAAAAAGCGTACCTCTGTACGTGTATTTTGATAAAATCTATACTCTTTTTTAAGAGTTTTAAAGGAATCAAGGATTACCTTTGCGGAACTTTTGCCAGAAGCTACTGGTTAGTATTAAAACGAATTGACTTTTATTCGGTGGGAACTTAATTTTAAGGACCTCGAAATTTGTATATACCTATGGACACACCAGCATACCACGTACCCGTATTATTAGAAGAATCGGTTAATGGGTTAAATATAAATCCAGATGGAATTTATATTGATGTTACCTTTGGAGGAGGCGGACACTCACGTCGTATTCTTAAAGATATAAATCAAGGAAAACTTTATGCTTTTGATCAAGATAGAGATGTTTTAGATAATGTTCCTGAGCATAGTCAGTTTAAATTGATTATGCAGAACTTTAGATATATTAAAACATCTATGTTAATGTATGGTGTTAGTAAAGTAGATGGAATATTAGCAGATCTTGGCGTGTCTTCACATCAATTTGATACGGCTGAACGTGGATTTTCTTTTCGTTTTGATGCTGAACTCGATATGAGAATGAACTCAACGAATGGTCAATCTGCCAAAGAGATTATAGCCCAGTACAGTGAATCTGAATTGGTTCGTATTTTATCGGATTATGGAGAAGTTTCAAATTCTAAAAAGTTGGCAAGAATTATTGTTGCTAAACGAGAAGAAAATGAAATTATTACTACAGGTGATTTGATTAAAATTTTAGAACCTCTAACAACGCCTAAACACGCGAATAAATATTACGCTCAAGTTTTTCAGGCTTTAAGAATAGAGGTTAATGAAGAAATGGCTGTGCTTAAAGAATTTTTAGAATCTACAGTTCCTTTATTAAAAGAAGGTGGACGATTATCTGTTATCACCTACCATTCATTAGAAGATAGGTTGGTAAAACGATTTATGCAAAGTGGTAATTTTAAAGGCGAAGTGGTTAAAGATTTTTACGGTAACCCAATAGTGCCATTTAAGAAGATAAATAGAAAACCAATCTTATCCACTAGTGAAGAATTACAAGATAACTCTAGAGCTAGAAGTGCTAAATTAAGAATAGCTGAAAAAATACCATTCAATGGCTAAAAAATCCATTAATAGATACATAAGATCCTTTATAAAAGGAACCATCTTTCAACAAAAAGAAGTTAGAAAGCATGGTGGGATTGCTGTATATATTTTTTTATGGATGTTAATTGTCATTTATTTTTCGGGGTCGGCAGATCAGAAAATATATGAGATTAAAAAACTTGAGGATTTAAGACGAGAAGCCACAAGTGAACATGTAGGGTATAGAACAAAACGGGTCGGTTTAACCAAACCATCTGTTGTTATTAAAGAAGTTGAACAATTAGGACTCGAACACTCATTTGAGTCTCCAAGATTTATAGAAGTAGAAAATGAGTAAACATACATCTAAATATATTAAAAGCTCTAAACTCATGATGTTGACTTTAGGACTGTTTATTTGTATGTTGGCTATACCTTTTCGGCTAATATATATCTACATTAATGATGGAGCTTATTATAAAGATTTAGGTGAAAAAACAACGGTTAAACGCGATGAGATTACACCTTCTAGAGGAAGTGTTTATGATGAAGCAGGAAATCTTCTCTTAACATCCTTACCAATTTATACAGTAGCAATAGATCCATCCATCCCAAAACAAAAATTAATAGACGAAAGCTTAAAGCCATTATCTGATTCTTTAGCCATATTGTTTCCAGAACGGTACAATTCTAAGTCCTTTTATAAACGATTTTTATCTTCAAGAAAAATCAAAAGTAAGTACCTCGTAATTCAAAGAAATTTGAATTACACGCAAGTAAAGCAATTAAAGGCTCTTCCTATTTTAAATAAAGGGCGTTACAAAGGAGGTATTGTTGTAGAGAAAAAGGATACCCGTAAAAAACCTTTCGGAATTCTTGCCAAACGAACTTTAGGATATGAAGTGGAAGATTCTCCAAATGATGTTGGGTTAGAAGGGTCTTATTCTAATGAACTTTCAGGAGAAAAAGGGTATATGATGGTACAAAAAATTTCAGGAGGTAAATCTAAACCTTTACCATCCAGTAATGATTTGGAACCTGTAGATGGGGCTGATATTGTGACATATATTGATGTTAGAATGCAAGATTTGTGTCATAATGCCTTGTTAGATCAATTAAAGAAATACGAAGCAGAAAGTGGAACGGTTATTTTAATGGAAACCAAAACGGGGGCTGTTAAATCGATTGTTAATTTGAGAAGAGGTCAGGATGATATTTTTAGAGAAACAAAAAACTATGCGGTAGGAGATGCTACAGAACCAGGTTCTACATTTAAGTTAATATCTTATATGGTAGCCATGGAAGATGGGTATATTGATACCAATGACTTGATAGAAACAGGAGATGGAAAAGCGTGGTTTTATGGTCAGAAAATGGAAGATTCCCATAGAGGCGGATTTGGTACCATAAATGTAAAACAAGCGTTTGAACTCTCATCGAATATTGCCATAGCAAAAATAATTGAAGAACATTACAAAGACGATCCGCAACGGTTTGTAGATCGTATAGCACGTTTAGGGGTAACTAAACCAATTGGTATAGATATTCCTGGGGAAGCGATACCTAAAATAAAAACAACTGATGATAAAGGATGGTCTAAGGTCTCATTACCTTGGATGGCATATGGATATGAACTTTCTTTAGCGCCTATACAGCTCATGTCTTATTATAATGCCATAGCAAATGACGGAGAGCTTGTAAAACCTCAAGTGATAAAAGAAGTTAGAAGAGCAGGACGTGTAGTTAAATCATTTCCTAAAGAAGTCTTAAATTCTAAAATATGTTCGGATGCAACTATTGGAAAGCTAAAAGATATGATGGCTGGAGTAGTGGAACATGGAACAGCAACCAATATTAGATCAGAACAGTTTTCATGCGCTGGTAAAACAGGAACTTGTCAGGTGAATTATTGGAAAGGGACTAGAGAATATCAATCCTCTTTTGCTGGGTATTTCCCAAGGGATAATCCTAAGTATACCTGTATTGTTGTTGTACAAAAGCCGAATAAGTCAATTGGGTTTTATGGAAATGTTGTGGCAGGACCTGTATTCGAAAAAATTAGAAACGGATTATATACAGAAGATTCAGAGGAGTTAGAACTTATTGACGAAACACAATATAGTCTATTACCAAAAAATATGTTGGTGGGCTCAGAAGAGTTTAAACACTTTTCTCGTAAAATGAAATGGGTATCTAACCATGATAAAGATGTTACTGGATGGTTGGAAATAAAATCAGATTCTTTAGAGCTACAAGCTGAATTTAGTTCTATGGGACTTGAAAATGAAACCCCTAAAGTGATAGGTATGAATTTAATGGATGCATTATTTATACTAGAGAATAAAGGATTAAAGGTTAAGTATTCTGGTGTCGGAAAAGTTGTAAAGCAATCCATAACTCCAGGAAAACCATTTAAGACAAATCAGACCATAAAATTAGAGTTGAATTAAAGTGAAAAACTTAAAAGACCTTATAAAACACCTTAACATTAAAAAATATGTTGGGGACACGAATCAATCGATTTCTAAAATTGAAATTGATTCTAGATTGTGTGTGAAACATTGTGTATTTATAGCGATTAAAGGGTATCAGGTAGATGGTCATTCTTATATATCCAAAGCAATTGAATTAGGAGCATCAACAATAATTTGTGAGGTTTTACCTGAACAGTTCGTTGAAGGTGTTTGTTATTTAAGAGTGTCTAATACTTCAAAAGTTTTATCACAAATTTCAGCGGCATTTTACGACTTTCCTTCTGAAAAAATGAACGTTGTAGGGGTAACGGGTACAAATGGTAAAACAACTACGGCGACTTTATTATTTGATCTATTTACTCAAATGGGAGAAAAGGTAGGGCTTATTTCTACTATATCATATCACATCGGTTTAGAGGTCTTTCCTTCAACACACACAACACCCAATGCTATTCGAGTCCAAGAGTTGTTCCGAAAAATGGTAGATCATGGATGTACAACCTGTTTTATGGAAGTAAGCTCTCATGCTTTAGATCAAAATAGAGTGTTTGGAGTCGATTTTGATATAGCCGTTTTCACCAATATTAGTAGAGATCATTTAGATTATCATAAAAATTATAACCATTATATTTCGTCTAAAAAGTTATTGTTTGATGGATTAAAACCAGAGGCATATGCTTTAATTAATTTAGATGATAAACATGGAGAAACGATGTTGTTGCATACAAAGGCTAAATCATTATCATATGCATTACATCAAGTAGCAGATTACAAAACAAGAGCCTTAGAGTTTGATTTAAATGGAAGTTTAATTACAATAAATCAAACCGAAGTGTTTGTCCAATTAATTGGAGAGCATAACTTATATAATGCAACCGTATGTTATGCTGTAGCTGAGCTTTTAGGAAAAGAACCTTTTGAAATCTTAACGCGATTGTCGATATTAAAAACCGCAAAAGGGCGATTTGAACAAGTTCGATCTAAATCTGGAAAAACGGCAATTGTAGATTATGCACATACGCCAGATGCTTTAGAGAATGTTTTAAAGGCCATTCATGATATAAAACCAAAAGAAGGTAAAATAATTACAGTTGTTGGTTGTGGAGGAGATCGTGATAAAGGAAAGCGACCAATGATGGCCAAAATTGCATTGCAATATTCAGATCAAGCTATTTTTACAGCAGATAATCCAAGATCTGAAGATCCAGATTTAATTATTGCAGATATGGAGGCTGGTGTACCATCGGAAAAGTTAAGTCAATATTTATCCATTGCAGATAGACGTTCTGCCATTAGAACAGCATTAAAATTAACCTCAGAAAAAGATGTTGTGTTAATTGCTGGAAAAGGGCATGAGGATTACCAAATTATAAAAGGAGAAAAATTACATTTTGATGATGTAGAAGAAGTAGAAGCTTATTTTAAACTAATAGAACAAAATTAAATGCTGTATTCTTTATTTGATTATTTACAAGAAAGTGCAAACTTTCCAGGTGCTGGAGTATTTCAGTATTTAAGTTTTAGAGCCTCAATGGCATTTATTTTCTCATTGTTAATTACCATTTTCGTCGGAAAAAAAATAATTAATGTTCTTAGAAAATATCAATTGGGAGAAGATATTAGAGAACTTGGCTTAGCCGGTCAAACCGAAAAGAAGGGAACCCCAACCATGGGTGGACTCATCATTATTGCGGGAATATTAATACCCGTGTTGTTGTTTGCCGACTTAACAAATGTATATGTCTTATTGTTAATAACAACCGTGGTATGGCTAGGGTTTATTGGAGGTATTGATGATTACAGGAAGAAAAAATATAAGAATAAAGACGGATTAGCAGGTAAATATAAAATCTTAGGACAGGTTATTCTATCCATCATTGTTGGTGCAACATTGTATTGGCATCCAGATATTACCATCAAGGAAAAATTACCTATAGACTCTGTGTCTGAAACTCAATTGATTGATGCTCAATTGAGTCAAGACGGGCAATATGTTTTAAATGAAACAAAAGATATTATTACCACAGTGCCCTTTATGAAGAATAATGAATTGGATTATTCCAATGTATTTGGAGGGTTTGCTAAAGATTTTGGTTGGTTGATATTCATACCGGTTGTAATTTTTATTATTGTTGCAGTATCTAATGCCGCCAATTTAACCGATGGAATAGACGGGTTGGCTACGGGGACTTCAGCCATTATTGGGGTTACCCTTGGTATATTGGCTTACCTTTCTGGTAACGTTATCTTCTCAGACTACTTGAATATACTCTACATACCCAATACAGGAGAAATGGTTGTATTTATAGCCGCATTTGTTGGAGCAACGGTTGGATTTCTATGGTATAATACCTACCCTGCTCAAGTATTTATGGGAGATACGGGGAGTTTAATGCTAGGTGGTGTAATTGCTGTTTTTGCAATTTGTATTCGTAAAGAACTTTTACTTCCAATTTTAGCAGGAATTTTTGTTGCTGAGAATTTATCAGTAATGCTACAAGTATCCTATTTTAAATACACCAAAAAGAAGTTTGGTGAAGGACGACGAATATTTTTAATGTCTCCTTTACACCATCATTTTCAAAAGAAAAACATACATGAAAGTAAGATTGTAACCCGATTCTTCTTAATCGGATTATTATTGGCTATCATTACAATAATTACGCTTAAACTACAGTAGGATGAATGTTATTGTATTAGGAGGCGGAGAAAGTGGCTTTGGTGCAGCTTATCTTGCGAAAACTAAAGGCTATGATGTATTCTTATCAGATTACGGAACAATAAGTAAAACCTATAAAGAGAAGCTTATTAATGCTGATATTCCATTTGAGGATGGAGCACATTCTATAGATGTAATTCTTAAGGCTGATCTTATAGTAAAAAGCCCTGGGATTTCTAATACGATCCCTTTATTAGTGAAGGCTAAGGAAAATGGAATTGAAATAATATCAGAAATAGAGTGGGCATATAGACATATTGAAAGTGGGAAAATTATTGGAATTACTGGTAGTAATGGTAAAACCACCACCACAAGTTTAATGTATGAAATCTTAAAGAATTTTAGTTCTTCGGTATGTTTAGCAGGTAATATTGGAATCAGTTTTTCATATCAGGTTGCTAACCATTCTTTTGATTATTATGTGTTAGAATTGAGTAGTTTCCAATTGGATGATATTGTTTCATTTAAACCTGATATTGCCATATTACTTAATTTAAGTGCAGATCATTTAGATCGATACAATTGGAATATGTCTGAATATGTTGATTCTAAATTTAGAATTGCCATGAATCAAACCGGTTCTGATCATTTTATTGGGTGGAATGAAGGTGAACATTTTTTGCCACAATTAAATCAGGTGAAAGCAAAGAAATACATGTTTTCCTCAGAACAAAATACAAATGCTCAAGCATTTTTTAATCAATCAACCATTACTATTAATGGAGATTCTAATTGGAATTTAAACATCAATAACATCTCTATTAAAGGAAAACATAACTATATGAACGTAATGGCTGTTGGTATTGTAGCACAGTTGTTAGAAATACCACAAGTTGTTGTCGAAAAAGGGTTAAAGGAATTTCAATCTGTAGAACATAGGTTAGAACCTGTAACATCCTTAAACAATATCCAGTTTATTAATGATTCTAAAGCTACAAATGTAGATGCTGTATATTATGCTTTAGATACGTTTACAAACCCAATAGTATGGATAGCAGGAGGAATAGATAAAGGGAACGATTATTCACAAATTAAAGCATTGGTACTTGAAAAAGTAAAAATCTTAATCTGTGTAGGAAAAAATATTTCTAACTTTAAGTCATCCTTTGAAAATTCTATACCAATGGTATTTGCCGAAAATATGGAAGAAGCTGTAAATCTGGCTTATCAAAATGCCAAAGCTAACGATGTCGTTTTATTGTCGCCAGCATGTTCTAGTTTTGATATGTTTGATAATTACGGACAAAGGGGGAAAGTATTTAAAGAACTTGTTCATAAACTAAAATGACATGTTAAAACTTATTCGAGGAGATAAAAGTATTTGGGCATTGTGTTTAACACTATTGTTCTATTCGTTTGTAATTGTTTACAGTTCGAGTAGTAATATTGCGTTTCAATACCATGGAGGAAATAACCTATCTGTCATGTTAAAGCATTTAGTACATGTTTTAATGGGGTTAGGATTTATGATCTCTATTTCACATATTCCTCAAAAGTTTTTGAAAAATTCATCTGTACTCATCTATGCATTAACCATAGGTTTATTGGTTCTAGCCATGTTTACCGGCACCACCATAGGTAATGCCAATGCAAGTAGATGGGTTAATATATTTGGGTTTACATTCCAACCTTCAGAAATGGCTAAGGTTTCGCTAATAATGCTATTGGCTAGAAACTTAGTGAAACACCAACGTAAATTAAAGAACTTTAAAGCGTCTTTTATTCCCATTGTATTACCAATTATTGGAATGTGCTTAATGGTAGTAAGAGCCAGTTTATCTGCAGCCGTATTTTTATATGTTGTAAGTATGGTTATTTTATTTTTAGGGAATTACCCCATTAAAAATATTCTTAAAATCTGCGGATTAGCCATAGGTACGTTCTCTATATTTTTGATGATTGTTATTTATGTGCCTAATGTTTCTAACCGTGTAGATACCTGGAAAGGGCGTATAGAACGGTATGTAAATGATGAAGAAGATTCTGATGCTAACTACCAGATAGAGCATGCTAAGATGGCATTAATGACTGGTGGAATGACGGGAATTGGACCAGGGAAAAGTAAACAGAAGTATTTTCTGCCGCAATCTAATTCCGATTTTATTTTCGCAATAATGGTGGAAGAGTATGGATTTCTGTTTGGGTGTATATTACCAATATTACTTTTTATATGGCTCTTTATTAGATTTATGATAACCGCCCATAATACAACGTCAGATTTTGGGAAACTCCTTGTTTTCGGATTGGGATTTTCAATGATATTTCAGGCGTTTTTAAATATGGGAGTCGCTGTGGAATTGTTACCCGTTACGGGACAAACCTTACCATTAATTAGTGCTGGTGGATCCTCCATTTGGATGACCTGTTCGGCAATAGGTCTTATACTGTGTATTTCTCAAGTGAATATAGATTTAAAGAAAAGTGCTTTAAAACTGATTACCAGTAAAGCCAAAACAAATACAATGCGAGCAAAAGTAACAGCCGAACAAAATAACGATGTTGCTTTTAACGAAGCAGCCTATCTAAAGTCCGAAATTACACGACTTAAAAATGAAACAAGAAAATAATCATTATATATTATGTGGCGGAGGAACGGGTGGTCATATTTACCCAGCCATAGCTATAGCAGAAGAATTGTTAACATATCCAGAAACCTCAGTACATTTTGTTGGTGCTTTAGGGAAAATGGAAATGGAGAAAGTTCCCAAGGCAGGATATACAATTACGGGTATGCCCATAAGAGGTTTACAACGTGGTAAAATTTTAGAAAATGTAAAACTACCTTTTCAATTAGCATCAAGTTTAATTAAAAGTTATCGTTTATTAAAAAAACAGAAACCTAAAGCTATTATTGGTACTGGAGGCTATGCTTCTGCCCCAATAGCTATAGTTGCTTCTTTTTTAAAGATACCTGTGTTTTTGCAAGAGCAAAATTCATTTCCAGGACTCGTTAACCGAAAAATATCTAAATACGCCAAATGTGTATTTACGGCCTATCCAAATATGGAACGTTTCTTTCCAGGAACAAAGGTTATAGAAACAGGAAACCCATTAAGGCAAAGCTTAATAAACCAATTAAAAACCAACACCCAAAATTCTAAGAGTTCAAATAAAACGGTACTTATTTTAGGAGGAAGTCTTGGAGCAAGATCTATTAATACATTTTTCAAAGATCATATTCCAAATATGATTAATCAGGAAAATACAAATTGGATTTGGCAATGTGGGAAACTGTATCTTCAAGACTGCAAATCAGAATTATCTAAACATAATTCTAATACAATAGAATTGCACGATTTTATATACAACATGTCAGAAGTATATAACCAAGCCGATATTGTAATTTGTAGAGCAGGGGCATTAACGGTATCAGAAATAGCTTTACTAAATAAGCCAACTATATTTATACCTTCTCCAAACGTAACAGACAATCATCAATATAAGAATGCTAAGGTATTAGCAGATCAATTGGCATGTGAATTAATTGAAGAGAAAGATTTAGATCATCAATTTGACTCTATTATTAATGTATTGAATGATACAGAGAAACTCAATAATTTAAAAGAGCATTTAAAACCTTTTAGTAAACCCAAAGCATCTCAAAGTATTGTAAATCAAATACATTCTGTATTATGAATTTAGATCAAATTAAATCGGTATACTTTATTGGAATTGGTGGAATTGGGATGAGTGCTTTAGCACGATATTTTAAGGCTATTGGTAAAGATGTCTTTGGTTATGATAAAGTTCGGTCTCCACTTTGCGAAAACCTTGAAGGAGAAGGGATGAATATTGTATATAACGATCATGCAAAGGAGATACCTGAACATGTTCTAAACACAAAGACCAGTATTTGTGTATTCACACCTGCTATCCCTGAAAACAGTGCGATTAAATCACAATTTATAAACCAAGGTTTTACCTTATATAAAAGAGCAGAAATATTAGGATTTATTTCTTTACAAAAAGAATGTTTAGCGGTTGCAGGTACACATGGTAAAACAAGTACGAGTTCTATTTTAGCCCACATAATGCATGTTGGTAATACAGGCGCATCTGCTTTTATTGGTGGGATATTAAACAATTACCAATCGAATCTAATTTTAGGGAAAGGCGATGGAATGGTGGTAGAAGCTGATGAATTTGATCGATCATTTCTTCATTTAAATGTAAAACATACTGTATTAACTTCTATAGATGCTGATCATCTCGATATTTATGGAGATCATGATACGATGAAATTATGTTTCACAGAATACTTGAATAAGGTTAAAGGGAAAAAAGTAATACATAAATCGATAGATTTAGATAAAGATTATAGCTATGCTATAAATGAAACGGCCGATTTTTATGCAGATTCTATTCACATGGTAAATGGAGATATGCATTTTTCATACTATGGAATAAATGGTATTTCTTTTAAATGCATGATGCCATTTCCAGGGCTACATAATGTAGAAAATGCGGTTGCCGCATTAGCGTTAGCACAGTTAGAAGGTGTTTCTGTCGCAAGTATGCAAAAAGCATTATCAACATTTAAAGGGATTCAAAGACGATTTGATGTTGAGAAAATTGGAGATAAAATTCAAATTGACGACTATGCTCATCATCCTACAGAACTTAAGAGAGCTATTGAATCTGTTCGTGAATTTTACCCAAATAAAAGATTGCTAACGATTTTTCAACCACATTTATTTTCAAGAACTCAAGATTTTATGGATGAATTTGCTGAAATCTTAAGTTATTCAGATCAATGTTGGGTATTAGATATTTACCCAGCAAGAGAATTGCCAATTAATGGAGTAACTTCAGAGGTTTTGGTTGGGAAGATTCCTGAGGCCAAAAAAATAAACCCTAATGAGTTAGAGAATTTAATTGCGAAGTCTAATTCAGACATAATATTGACAGTTGGAGCTGGCGATATAGCAAATTATATTTCTAAAATCCGTACTTTTATGTCCAACTATGAAATTAATCCATAAAATATCCAGTATTAAATGGGTAAAAATATCTTTTTGGTTATTGAGTATATTGACATTATTAATAATTTTAGTTATTGAAAATATAGACTCGAAGGAAACTCCGTGGACAAAAACTAAAATAAATGTTATTAACAATAAGACATTAGCATTTGTTCAGAATGAAACCATTGGGAAAATATTGAAAGAGAATAATTTCGATTTTAATGACCAAGTCATAGAAAGTATTGATAAGTTAAAGGTAGAAGAGGTATTGTTAAGAAACCCATTCATCAAGCAAGCCGAAGTATATTCGGACTTTTACGGTGTCCTTAATATAGATATTAAACAAAAAACACCTTTAATAAGAATAGAACGTACAAAAGGAGCTTATTATCTAGATCATAAAGGAGAGTTTATTCCTTTATCTGATAATTTTACAGCTAGAGTTCCTATCTTTCATGTAGAAAGCGATAGTACTAAAGATATAAGTCTATTTAATTTCTATAAAAACGTAGAAAAAAGACCCTTGTTGAAAAGTCAGATTGCAGATGTTTATGTAAATTCGTTTGAAGAGTATACTTTTGTACCTCAATTTGGTAATTTTATAGTAGAACTTGGTGATAGTGATGATTTAGATGAGAAATTCATAAAATTTGAACACACCATGAATTACATTCTTAAGAACGAAGGATGGGAAAAATACAAGGCTATTAACTTAGCATTTAAAGACCAAGTTGTTTGCACTAAAAAATAAATTATGAATCTTGAAGATATAGCGGTTGGATTAGATATTGGAACAACAAAAGTAGTTGCTATTGTTGCTCAAAAAAGTACGGGTGGACGTATTAAAGTTCTCGGTGTAGGACAAGCACCATCCACTGGTGTTTTACGAGGTGTAGTAACCAATATTGCTCAAACTTCTGATGCTATTGTACAAGCAATTCAAATGGCAGAAGGGCAAGCAGGAGTAAGCATTTCTGATTTAGTAGTTGGTATAGCTGGACAACACATTAGGAGTATTCAGCACTCAGACTACATTACAAGAGATGAGCCTGATGAAATCATAGATCAAAAAGATTTACATAAACTCATTAATAATGTGCATAAGCTAGTGATGATACCTGGAGAAGAAATAATCCATGTATTGCCGCAAGTGTATAAAGTAGATGCCGAAACGGGGATAAAGGAACCCATTGGAATGTTCGGATCTCGTTTAGAAGCTTCTTTTCATATTGTTGTAGGTAAAATTAATTCAATCTCTAATATTGGAAGTTGTGTTAAACGAGCCGGATTAAAAGTTTCTGGTTTAACCCTAGAACCTTTAGCTTCTGCAGATGCTTGTTTAAGTAGCGATGATAAAGAAGCAGGAGTTGTATTGGTTGATATTGGTGGTGGAACTACGGATGTTGCTATCTTTAAAGATGGTATTATACAACATACGGCTGTAATTCCATTTGGAGGTGAAATTATTACTGAGGATATTAAAAATGCATTGTTGATTATTAGAAAACAAGCAGAACTCCTAAAAGTAAAATTTGGTTCGGCATGGCCAGGAGAAAATAAAGAAAATGAAATAGTTTCTATACCTGGACTAAGAGGTCAAGAACCTAAAGAGATTAGTTTAAAGGATTTATCTAAAATTATTTATTCAAGAGTCCTTGAGATTATCGATCTTATTTACTTAGAGATAAAAAATTATGGATTTGAAGATCGCAGTAAAAAGCTAATTGCAGGAATTGTTTTAACCGGTGGAGGATCTCAATTAAAACATATTCAGCAACTGGTGAAATACGAAACAGGAATGGATGTCCGTATTGGATATCCTCAAGAACGTGTTGAAGCAGATCAAGCCACTCAATTAAGTAATCCCATGTATTCTACAGCAGTAGGTTTAGCATTGAGAGCGACAGAATTAAAAGAGAAAGAAAAGCAAATACGAATAGAAGCTGAACGTATTGCAGAAAATGAAGTTGAACATCAAGAAGAAATTGTTCAACCAATTACAACACCAGAAGATAGTAAAATAGACGATGTTGTTGATAAAGCTCAAGTAAAAGAAGAGTTTATCTTTGATGACGAAAAAGATGTAAAAACGTCTTATTTTGACCGTTGGGCAAGCAAGTTTATGAATTTCTTGCAAGGAGACGACGAAGACGAAAGATAAAAGACGGCTGTTAAAGCAAAACAGATAAAACGAATACTTAGAAAATAAGATTATGGACAATTCTATAGAATTTGTTCTCCCTAAAAATAACTCATCAGTAATTAAGGTTATTGGTGTTGGAGGTGGAGGAAGTAATGCTGTAAATCACATGTTTAACCTTGGTGTACAAGGTGTTGATTTTGCCGTATGTAATACTGATGCACAAGCACTGGACTCAAGTCCAGTACCTAATAAAGTACAATTAGGGGTAACCCTAACCAAAGGACTAGGAGCAGGAGCTAATCCTGATGTTGGAGAAAAGGCAGCCCAAGAAAGTTTAGAAGAAATTCGAGACTTTTTAAATATGGGTACCGAAATGTTATTCATTACTGCTGGAATGGGTGGTGGAACAGGAACAGGAGCCGCACCTATAATTGCAAGAACAGCAAGAGAGAGTGGGATTCTTTCTGTTGGTATTGTTACTATTCCATTTTCTTTTGAGGGGAAAACTCGAATGAAACAAGCTCAACAAGGGATTGAACAAATGAGACAATATGTAGATACTTTAATTATTGTGAACAACGATAAAATTAGAGAGATCTATGGAAATGTTGGATTTAAAGCAGCCTTCTCTAAGGCTGACGAAATATTAGCAACAGCGTCTAAAGGAATATCGGATGTAATTACTCAGGAGTGTTTAATTAACATTGACCTTAATGATGCCAGAACTGTACTAAAAGATAGTGGAACAGCCATTATGGGTACAGGAATTGCTTCTGGAGAAGGACGTGCAGATGATGCATTAAAGAAGGCTATTAATTCGCCGTTGTTAAATGATAATCATATTAATGGAGCCGAAAAAGTGCTTCTATTAATAATGTCTGGTCAAGAAGAAATAACGTTTGATGAAATAGGACATATTAATGATCTTTTAATTGATGAAATAGGTGTTGGAGCTGATGTGGACATCATTATGGGAGTTGGTGAAGACGATACACTTGAGGAATCGATTAGTGTAACCGTAATTGCAACGGGATTTAAAGCTGAAAAAACAACTAAGGAAGAAGAAAAGAAAGAAAATGTAATCGTTCATGTATTAGAAGATAATGTTTCTACAGAATCGCCTTCTTTTGATCCGTTACAACATTCTATAAAAGAGGTTGATCCCAAGGCTACATCAGAAGAAGAAAAAAAATCAGAATTTCAGACGGTATTAGATTTTAGTGAAACTGTAAATGTTGATGAAAGTTTAATAATTGAGCTTAAATCTGAAGAACCAAAAGAAGAACCAACAGCAAAAGTTGTAGCTGAACCCGTTGTGCAAAGGGTAGAAGAAAAGCCTGTGGTTAAAACAGAACCTGTTATACCTATTCCTGAAGCTATTATTGAAGAGCCAATTATTAAGGAAGAAATAGAGACGGTTAAACCAATTGTTGAAGAAGTAGTGGTTGAAAAACCTAAACCTGTAGAGCCTAAATTAGAACCTTCTGCTCAAGATGCTTTAGCGAAGTTAGAAGAACAGCAAGCTAAGCTAGAAGAGGAAATTAGAAAGGCCAAAGAGATGGCTCAGCAAAAACAAGCCGATCTACAAAAACAAGCTGAACAACAAAAAGAAAGTCAAGAAGAACAACTGTCTACAAATGAATTAATGGAACGTGCTCAACGAAGAAGAGAACGTTTACAGAAGTATAATTTTCAGACAAGCGAATCTCAAGATATAGAAAGTGTAGAGAATCAACCTGCATATTTAAGACAAGGCGTAAAATTAAATGATAATCTTCCCGTTCAGGATAATGATGATGTATCAAGATTTACATTAGATTCAGACGACGAAGAAAAATAAATAAGAATAAATTATGTTACAAGATAACTTAATGGCTGAAATCAAAACAGCCATGAAATCTAAAGATACAGTAAGATTAACCGTACTTAGAGCAATAAAAGCTGAATTTTTAAAGGCAAAAACATCAGCAGATTTTAATGGTGAAATTACAGAGAAAGATGAAATTACGCTTTTAACAAGAATGTTAAAGCAACGTAAAGACGCCGCTAAAATATACCAAGAACAAGATCGTTCAGATCTTTATCAGGACGAAATAGATCAGGCCAATGTAATTATAGATTACTTACCGAAACAACTTTCTGCAGAAGAAATTGAAGGTGAAGTAAAAGCAATTATTACTAAAGTTGGTGCAACAGGACCAAAAGACATGGGTAAAGTTATGGGTATGGCATCTAAAGCATTAGCTGGTAAAGCCGATGGTAAAGTGGTTGCCGATACTGTAAAGTCTGTTTTAGCAAGTCTATAGTAGAACCTTTTTACAACGAATAAAGGGCATTAATCTTTTGATTAATGCCCTTTGCTTTTTAATACAAATCATATTAGAATCTGGATAAATGTAATGTCTTCCCATTATTTTGAAAAATGACTCCATCTTTATCCAAAACCTCATTTTGTTTAGATTCATCTACTAAAAAAGCATCTAAATAGGATTGTATTTTACTATGGCTAATGGTCACACGATCTCCGTTGGTTATGGCTTCTGTAATATATGATTTTAAAAGGTTATTGTATGAACTTGTAAATATATCGTGGGTTGCAAAAATATCACAGCCTATTATTCTATCTGCGGTAACAGCAATAATCCCAACAACATCTGAATTTGAATCCCAAATTGAAGAAAACACCTCCATATATTGGTTTGCTTCTGTATTATAATGTTCTGCGTTTTCGAGTTCGGTATAAGTTCCCGTTTTTGTATTAGCGTTATTTGCTGTGGTAACCTCAGCTACTTTTTCCCAAACCTCAGCTTGATTTTTATTAAGTATAGCAGCTTTTCTAACATCTGGACTTGAGATGCTCATATAACCATCAAAATGAATTCCTGATTCTTTTTCTTGCCATCTACCTTGCTCTACACAAAATGCTTCTATGTGTTTAGCTTCACCTGGATTAATAATTATATCCTGTCCAATCACTCTATCTTGCTTTCCGCCTTTTACAACCTCACCTGCCAGTAAGTAAATCGATTTCTTTGACGTATTTTCTGCAAGTAATTTGTTCACCGTACCAGATTCGTCTATTTCAGTTAGCTTAATTTCATTATCCGCAATTGCTTTTTCTAAACTTGTAAATTTTTCTAAATTTTCAAATTCTTCTTTAAAGTGGTTATTGGCATAAATAGGATACAATCTTAATTTTTTTAATGTAGATCTATTTACAGAGGATGTATCATTCTTAATTTTAAGATTGTCATAGTTAAATTGTGCATTTAGACTTGTTGAAAATGTACATATTAATAATAATGCAATTATACTTTTCATTGGACTTAGTTTTTGAATTAATACCTAAAACTATGAAAAGGCACAATGATAAAAATTGAGTTATGAGGGAAGTCCCATGATAATTGAGTTAATGACTATTTTTTTTAGAAAAGGACTTGTGCTACCCATATATTATAAGAAGTATTAAAGAAAATTAGATTTCTTATTATGCCTTGTAAAAAAGAATAATTAATTATCTTGGTGTGTTTAATAAATTCAAAATGAAATTAATAATAACACTATTTATTGTTTTATGTAGTATATGGTCTGCAAAGGCTCAGAGTATATTATTTAACCCTATAGAATTGCCAAGGGTTAATACATATAACACCGTTGAGGATTTATATTCTACAGAGAATGCACGTTTTTATTCCTCCATAAGTGATGTGTTTTTATATACAAGATCCGATACTACATTTATAGCGTATTGGAGAAGTGGATATTTGCAAGAGTTTTCATTGGATGTAGATTTGGTGTATCCTCCATCTGAAATTAGGCGTATAGAATTTATTGATAATGCTGGTTCGGATGATTTGTTAGTGATTGAAGCTTATACTTACGAATCCCAAACAGGGTCTTCAAGTGTGCAAAGATTCCAGAACACAACAAAAATGCTGGTTGTTAATTTGGAAACACACGCTGTAATTTTTGAGGATGAAGTAGGTCACTCTTTTCATCAGACAACTTATGTTTATGAAGAAAGCTTATATCAAGACTCTATTTCGGATGAACATATGGAAGAGCTAATTAATACAAGAGAAGAGGAAGTTGAAGAATATAGTTTTGAATATCAGGTTGAGGTTAATGGAAAGGAAATATCAGTAAAATGCATTAAACCCTTTGATGGTCAAGAAGACCATTATAGTACAAATTTAATAGAGGGCGTATTTATTATTAATAATGGAGTATATAAAAGGAAATAATACAACGAATAATAGGAATTATGATCATTAAACAAATATGTATGTCCATTATGGCTATTGGATTAGCAGCATGTAATATGGATAGTAATGAAAAATTTACAGATGTAGATTGTGTTCCAGAAGAAACACCAAAATACGATAATATAACAGTAAAGCTTATTAACTCGGAAGGGGTAGCCTATAAGGACACAGTGTTAGAACAAATAGAAAAGC